>JAGXAY010000069.1 GCA_018971385.1 Acidobacteriota bacterium
AGGCAACTGTCGCCCGAAACCACAATCGGGCCCCGCGCGTGTCGAAGGCGGTTAGCGTCACGAAGATCACTGACCAGAGTTGTTGCGGGGGTGGTGGGGGTGACGCGAAGAAGCTCGATCCACGTCGCTCGATCCATAACCCCTGTTGCGGTCTGTCCGCAATTATCTTGAAACTCTCGGAGGGCACCGTCGAGAAGGGGTCCGAAGACTCCGTCAATCCGTCCCGGGTCAAACCCCAGGCGAGAGAGGCGATATTGGAGATCGGCAACGTCATCTCCACGCAAGTACTCCTTGGCCAGATAGAGAAGTCGATCACCCAAACGCCATCGTGCTTCATCTAGACGACACCACGTATCGGAGTCGACAGATCCGGTGATGGGGAGGCCCCGCGAGCGCTGGAACGCTTCAACAGCGCTGACGGTTTCTTCGGTGAAGAGATCCCACTGTGAGAACCCGATAACGGAATCGAGGGCTCGTAGGCGCTCGTGAAGCTCCATGACGTCGGGGCCACTCGAGCCGAGGTACAACACGGTAGGAATCAGTATCACACCTGGTTAGAGGTGAGAAATGATCTCTTGAAGAAGAGCGCCCTTCGGCTTAGCCCCCACGAGGCGGGCGACCACTTCGCCGTCTTTAAAGAGGAGCAGGGTGGGGATACTCATCACCGAGTACTTCGTCGCCGTGGCCACATTGGCGTCTACGTCCAACTTGGCAATCGATAACTTATCCTCTTGTTCGACGGCGATTTCTTCCAGAATGGGGGCAATCATCTTGCACGGTCCGCACCATTCCGCCCAGAAGTCGACTAGGACGGGCTTGGACGCACCCCCTACAGACTCCTCAAAGGTTGCGTCCGTCAGCGTCGAAATGGTCGCCATGATGTCCTTTCTCGAATCCCGCTCCGAGACTCCGGAACCACTGTAGCGACGGACTAGAACTCTTGTGACTCGAGCCAGCGTTCGGCGTCAATGGCGGCTACGCAGCCGGAGCCCGCGGACGTAATCGCTTGGCGATACACGTGATCCTGCACGTCACCGGCGGCAAAGAGACCGTCGATTGCGGTACGAGACCCGGGACCGGTAATCACGTAACCGTTCGGGTCCATCGCCACTTCAAGATCGTTGACCACCGAGGTATTGGGCACGTGACCAATCGCCACGAACACGCCGGTGACATCGAGAACTCTTTCGTCTCCGCTGACGGTGTCTCGAAGTCGGAGGCCACTCACCGAATTTTCTCCGAGAACTTCAGTAACTTGAGAGTTCCACGCGAAACGGATCTTCTCGTGTCCGAGTGCTCGCTCTTGCATAATGCGGGACGCCCTCAGAGAGTCACGACGGTGGACAACCGTCACCGACGTAGCGAAGCGAGTGAGAAAGAGGGCCTCTTCCATGGCGGAGTCGCCTCCACCAACGACGGCGATGTCGTGTCCGCGGAAGAAAAACCCGTCACAGGTCGCGCAGGTGGAGAGTCCGTGGCTTAACAGTCGCTCCTCACCGGGGACATTCATCATGAGTGAGCGCGCTCCCGTCGCGACAATGACGGCATCGGCGGTGAGGGATGGCTCATCATCTCCACTGAGCCACGCCCGAAATGGACGGGAACTGGCATCCAATCGTTGGACTTTGTTAATCCTCAGGTCCGCTCCGAACCTCTCCGCCTGGGAACGCATGCGGCTCATAAGTTCTGGGCCGGAAATAGCCTCCGGAAAGCCCGGGAAGTTCTCGATATCCGTCGTCAACATCAGTTGGCCACCGGGCTGGTCACTGGTGGAGGACGGCTCTCCTTCAATGACGATGGGGGACAACTGGGCCCGGGCGGCGTAGATGGCGGCGGTGAGGCCAGCCGGTCCTGAACCAATAATGAGGACTCGCGTGTGCGTCATACATTCCTTGAGTCAATGGGGCGGCGACGTCGCCAAATGATGAGACCGAGGAGGAGGCTCAACGCCCCGACCAGAGTGTCCGCAATCCACACGTGGTGGGCGAAAAAGTAGATGGTGGTAAAGCGAACGAAAAGATCAACGAGGGCCACCACGACTGCGACGCCCACCAACATCACGACAAACGCGATGGCGACAAGACGCCCCAGTAGCAACAACGGGCGTACGACCTTGTCGTATGCGGAGTCCAACGCCCGGTCGAGGAGTGAGAAGAGAGAGTCGACAGCGTCGCGCGGGGGCTGGTTGGATTCCACCTCTACGAATGTAGCGGCCCTAGGAGGGCAATCCTCTCAGCCACGCCACCCCAATAAGTCCGGGCCCGGCGTGCGTTCCAATGGTTGGCCCCATGGCGGCGCTCGCAATGGGAACACCCAGATCTCGCTGATCCAGAAGTGTTCGGAGGAGGGGGAGGTGGGGGGACGTCGAGTGAACTATGTAAAGGGCCTCGAGGGGTTTCTCGCTAGCCACGACGTCCGCGAGAGCCGTGAGTGCTCGGGTGGGGGTCCGCTGGCGACCGGCCTCGCCAACGACCCCGTCTCGAACGGTAAGGAGTGGCTTGATCGAGAGAAGATTGCCGACCAGTGCGCGCGCCCCACCTATACGACCCCCCTTCACGAGGTGGTCGAGAGAGTCGAGCATGCCGAGGACTCCGACGCGCTCGCGAGCCGACTCGCCCACGGCCACGACGTGGTCGAGGCTGGCCCCATTTTGAGCTTGTTGCGCCATCGCGAGAGCGACGAGGCCCTGTCCCATAGTGGCGCTTTGGGAATCTACGACTCGCACCGGCACGCCCACTCGACATTCTTGGGCGGCGACGGTGGCGGATTGAAAACTCGCAGATAGACGACGGGAAAGGGTGACAATCACCACCGAGTCCGCGCCATCAGCCACGAGATTGTTGACAACTTCAAGAAAGGCGCCGGGTGCGGGGGCCGCGGTGCTGGGTAAGTAGTTGGACGACGCCACGCGGTGCCAGAAGTCTTCCAGACTGAGCGTGACTCGATCAAGAAACTGTTCGTCCCCAAAGCGAATGGTGAGGGGAACCACCGATATTCCAGCGGCGGTGGCGACGTCGTCGGGAAGATCGGCCCCACTGTCCACGACGATTCCGACCCGACCCACGGTTCTCCTTAGTGACGTTCTAATCTCCCACGAAAGTCTTAGTGCTCGCTCGTCGTCGGCCAATATCTACCGCTACGACGTACGTCATCAGGCCACATCCACCCGCGAGAAGGAGGCGAAGTACGAGTAGGGGGCCGTGGGTCCAGGACGGACCAGCGTAGACGGCTGCCGCAATGACCCCCATAAGGAGGGAGGCGACAAGGGATCGGCGAGCGTGGGTACTGAGGACTGCAGATTCCACCCGAACGCCACGCCACCGGAGTGTGACGAGGGACAAGATGGCCGCCAGGAGGTACGCCACGGAGACCGACGCGGTGAGTCCCGACAAGGATCGATGGCCCCACCAGAGGGCCAGGATGACGTTGGCGGCATTTTCGATGACGTAGAGAAAGAACACATCGCGAGCGTGCTGAAGGGATTGAAGTGCCCGAACGCAGAGTTGAAATACGGTGAATCCGGGAAGGCCCGCCGCGAGAATGGCCAGCACGTTCCCCGCGGGAAGGGCGGCGGTAGCGCTCGCGTGATTCAGCAGGACGGCGACGAGAGGTTGGGCTAGCACGATGAGCCCCACTGACGCGGGCAGGATGATGACGAGTGACTGTCGTAATCCCGTCGCGAGTTGGTGAGTGAATGCCTGGTCGTCATCGCGAGCCGCGTGTTCGGCTAACCGAGGAGTAATGACCGACATCACTGAGACCACCACAACGGCAAACGGCATTTGCATGAAGGACCATCCGTAGGTGTAGGCACTCACTGGTCCACTTCCGCCCGTGGCAAAGGCGAGTGCCAGTACCACGTATAACGACGCTTGATTGGTGAGGACGACGAGGAAGGTCCACCATCCCAATCGCCCCATCGCTCGCAGTGCGGGATCTCGCAGATCAAGTTGGAGTCGGAGTCGAGACAGTGAAGCGCGGGCCAGAGAGGGGAGCATCACTAGAAACTGGACGAGGACGCCCGCCGAGGTGCCTGCTCCGAGCCAGGCCAGCTCTGACCCGGACGTGACCGAGGCGACTGTCGGGTGGGAATCTACGAGGTGAAACCAGACCAAAACCGCAACGGCGATCACGTTGTTCGCCACCGGAGACCACGCGGGTGACCCGAAGCGATTACGGACGTTGAGCAGCGCCCCCGCAAGTCCGATAACGCCATAGAAGAAGACCTGGGGCACAAACCACCGCAGGAGACGAATCGCGATGTCCTCTTGATGATGGAGAGCTAGACGTGCCGCACCGGACCCCGGCTGTTGAAGAAACGTGAAACCGTGGATGATCCCGGGTGAGGCGAACCAGGCGATGACACTGGCCAGGAGGAGCACCACCAGTGATGCGGTCACCATGCTCGAGATCGAACGCCAGGCTCGCCGCTCCCCGTCCCGAGCGAGCCGTTCAATGGCAACCGGAATGAAAGTGGCGCTTAGGATGCCACCCGCCACCAGGTCGAACAACATATTGGGGATGGTGTTGGCGAGATTAAATGAGTCGGCGAGGGGGGTGAATCCGAGAACCCAGGCTAGAACGAGCACTCGAATGAGCCCCGTCAGTCGAGAGGCTAACGTACCCCCGGCAACTGAAGCGATGCGTCGACCGTGCGTGTCACTCATCGAAGGTGACGGCCCTCAACACGCCGCCGGTGGGTTCTGACCCACCACAACACCAACACGACTAACGACAGGGCGCTTAACGCGTAGCCGACCCACGAAATTCCTGATACGTGCACCGCTAGTGCTGTTCGAGTCAGTTGAAGGCGGTTGTCCGGCGTGGTGAGAACAATCTGCAAGATGAGGCTGGAGCCCACGGCTTTCGACACGTTTATACGAAGGGCCGTAGTGGAGTGGTCGATGCTGATCGGTATTTGTGATCCCCCCGGAAACGTGAGGCGATCGGTGATGAGGTGGGCCACGACGGTGATCGGATAGTGGAGCGAAGAGAAAATAGTAATGGGCAGCGAGGTGCCCGAACCCGCCAGAGTTACCGTCGAGTTGTCGATACTCACTCCTTGGAGCAGGTGGTTGAGGGCATCGAGCGACCCGTCGAGCGCGTGTTGGCGCACACTCGATCCACCCAAAATCTCCGCTTGCTCTACCGAAGCACTCAGGGCTCCGGCGCGGCTGGGTGTGGTAACTGCTCCGAGAAAGGAATGGGAGCGCTGAAGGAGCGTCGCGAGAGTTGCCACATTGTGGTTACTCCAGTCGAGGAGCACTGGAGTAGCGAGGGTGCGGAAACTCGGTGAACCGTTGGATCCGATGAGGGACGTCGAAAAGGATGGGGTCACGCTCGACAGGGACACGTAGGGATCGTTCGATAGCGACGAGAACAGTTCGTCGAGGAAGACGGGGCTGAGTGTCCCCATGACGAAGGGAATGACGACCGTTCGCACCGCGGGATCATTGGGAGCCTCGAAGTGAAGAAAATTCGCGTCACCCGTGACGAGAGCAGCGCGCGGTCCCGCTTGAAGGGAGGCCTGAGCCATGAGCGTGGCGAGGCCGCTATCGGTCGCCAGACCCGTCGCCCCGGGAGCTCCGGCAATGTTGAACGGGGCACCCCACGTGAGGGTGCTGGAAGGGGCGGGGTCGAGGGCGGTGTCGTCGATAATGACATTCCGCGAACCACTCGCCGCGACGGCGGCGACGGACTGCGCACTCACCCCACCTTGGAGGAACACTGGTGCGTCGGTGGATTGACCTACTAAATCTTGAAGAAGTGTTCCCGCCAGATTGACCTGTTGTGCAACTTGGCCACTGAATCCATTTCGCGCGAGTCCCGCGTAGTCGATGGTGGGTGGTGGGGCGGCAATGGCCCGATGAAGAGGACTTCGTAAGGCGGCCGATAAACCGGTGCGCCACGATTGCGCTCCGGGAACCGAGACCGCATCAGCGAGTGCGCGGTAGTCGAGTGCAAGAGTCAGTGGTGCCGACGCATGATGGGCTACGGTGGCGAAGTCGGCGTTCGCGAGGGCGAGATTGCTCCACGAGCTCGGATTCACGATGCCGACCAACGCGACTCGAAGGGGTTGGAGGATGGACCCCTGGGTCACGGTAACGAGTGACCAGACTGTCGACGTGTCGGATCCCTCGATGAGTCGAATTTGAAGGGGGTAGACCCCCGAACACTGAACCGCCAGACACGGTAGGTGAAGGGATACTGATTGAGCCCCGCACTTCGCGGGTGTTTCGTGAGAACCAAGAGACAACACGCTAACCACCAGGGTGGTTTGTAACCCGCGGGAGCAGGTCAGGGATACGACTCCGGTACTCGTCACGGGAGATCCCACCGCGGGCTGCGCCGTGAGGAGGGAGTCGATTTCGCTCCGGTACACAACAGCGCCGTACGCCGTGATCTGGACCGCAGCGCTACCCGGGTGGGAGATAACCACCCGCATGGTGCCCACACCGTGAGGTGACAGCGGTACGACTTCGTCTTGGTGCACGACGGCAAGGGCCACCGGCGAGGCGGCCCACGCGAGGGGTCCGGGCCAGGCGACGAGGGCCACAAGGACGACGCCCAGCACCCGCCACCAGGTCGGTATCCGCTGGCGCATACGCCTCCAGGCTACCCTTCAAGCTGTTGGGTATCTCGCGACTAGCCTCGAGAGGCTGTGAACGACTCGCCACTTGACCAACTCTCCCGTCTCGCCACGCTGTCGGCTCCACTGGCCGAGGAGTTCGATCGCGCCGGATTTAGCCTCTACGCCGTGGGCGGTTCCATCCGCGACGCCCTCCTGGGTATTCGTGAAGTGGAGGAGATCGACTTCACCACTAACGCCCGTCCCCCCGACATTGAACGTTTGATGAGTCAGGTGTGCGGATCTCTCTGGGTTCAGGGTCGAGAGTTCGGCACTATTGGGGGCATCCTTCGAGGAAGCGGTATTCAGGCAGAGGTCACGACGTTTCGCTCGGAAAGTTACGTGGATCATTCCCGTAAGCCGGCGGTCGAGTGGGGAGATTCGCTGCACGCCGATCTCAGCCGGCGCGACTTCACCATTAACGCCATGGCTCTCGACGTTATTGCACTTGTGCGTAATCGTGAAGGCGTGCAAACCCTCTTCGATGATTTTGGTGGATATCGTGACCTCGTAGAACAACGCCTGGTGACTCCCATTGATCCGGCGATCCTTTTTCGCGACGACCCACTTCGTATGTTGCGCGCGGCCCGCT
>JAGXAY010000070.1 GCA_018971385.1 Acidobacteriota bacterium
GAAGGTCGCGACCAGCAGGGTGATGCCAATCACGAGAGGGAGGTCTCCGTTAAGAGCGCCGTTATAGGCCTGATACCCAAGACCCGGGTAGTTAAAGACGTCTTCAACAATCAGAGCTCCACCGAACAGAGCGGGAATAGCGAGGCCCAACAGCGTGATGATGGGTCCGAGGGCGTTCCTAAAGGTGTGCTTCCAAAGGACTCGCCGGGGGGAACAGCCTTTCGCCTTAGCCGTTCGTACGTAGTCCTGGACCATTACGTCGAGAACGGCTCCGCGCATGAATCGGCTAATGCCCGCCACTCCGAGCAACGTCAGGGTCGCGACCGGCAAGATGAAGGCGACCGGATTCGTGAACATGGCCCACGGCGCAACGGCCGTCGGGGCCTGCGACGGGAGATGGAGTATGCCGAAGGCGAACGCCTGAATGAGGAGGAACGCGAGGAGGAACGAGGGAACCGCGTACAGCACGAAAGCGATGCCGGTACCGGCGTAGTCGAAGACGGAGTTGCGTCGCTGAGCCTGGAACATGCCGAGGGGTACGGCGATGATGAGGGTGAGCAGCAGAGCGCTCAGTGCCAACCACACGGTCCGGGGCACGTTGGTGGCGATGATGCTGTAGACCGACTGACCCTGCTTGTAGGAGAAGCCCAGATTGCCGTGGAAGAGGGCGATGATGTAGTTCCACAGACGAACGAAGAACGGGTGGTCTAACCCGTACTGCGCCCCCCAGGCGAGGATGTTCGCGTGGGTCGCGTGCGTACCAAGAACGGAGTACGCCGGGGTGTAGATCCCTTCGGGCTGAAAGTACGGCAGCGAGAAGGAAAAGAGAATCACCATGAAGAGGACGACGACCGACTGAAGTAGGCGTCGAATGATGTAGGCCAGCATGGGGAAATCCTAGCAATCCCAACACGATTGCTCGTTCGTCAGAGTCGACTCGGGACTAAAAAAAGGGGCCCCGGAGGGCCCCTTTTTTTAGTACTGCTGTTCGGGGTACGACCTAGAAGTGGAAGTACTCCGGGTTGAAGTTCTGCAACGGGTTCGGCGCGAAGCCGATCGTGCTCTTCAGGGTCTTGATGATCTCACCCGTGCGTTCACCGTTGGGCTGGAACATCACCGGCAGCTGCTGCTCGAAGTAGCTCGCGTACTGCGAGAGCTTAGCGGTGCCGAAGGTGGTGGTCTTGATGATGGAGGTCATCGTCGGGTTGTTGTAGGCCCCGATGTTGAAGCCCGCACCCGGGGTGAAGCCCCACTCGCCGGACGGGAAGTAGTCCGGCGCGTAGATCCATCCGGCGCCCCAGTCACAGACCGACCAGGTCGTCTTACCCGCGGCGCAGTCCGCAATCACCTGGTTGAAGGGCTCCGGGGTCGCGGTGGCCTTGATGCCGAGGGACTGCCACGCCGAGACGATGGTGTTGACCTCAGCGGTGAAGGACGGAGTGCCGCCACCGTAGAGGTACGTGATCGTCAAGACGTCACCCTTGTTGATGCCGGGACCACACTGGCTCTTACCCGTTCCCGGGTTCGTGCAAGTGAGGCTGCCTCCGCTCATCGTCCACCCGTGACCAGCCAGCAACGCCTTAGCGGCGGTGAGGTTGTAGGGGTAGAGCTGCTTCGGCTGGTGACCCAAGGTCGGCGAGATGCCGTAGGGCAGCGGCGAGTAGTTGACGAGGCCGTAGCCCTTGTCCAACTTCGCGATGATGCCCGCCTGGTTCACGCCTTCCTGCAGCGCTTGACGGATGTAGAGCTGGTTGAGGAACTTCGCCTCGGGGCTACCCGACTGGAAGTTGTACGCCGCGTAGCTAAAGCCCCACGAGCTGCCCGTCACCAGGTTGTAGCGGTTGGCCACGGGGCCCCAGTTGGCGCCCGTCTTCAGCGGTCCGGGTGAGGAGGAGGTCAACACGCTCGGGTCCACGTAACCAAGGTCCACGGAACCGGCGCGCAGCGCGTTCTCTTCCGCGGTCGAGGTAGCGAACGGGATCTCCTTCACCACGGCGACCTGCGAGGGCTGGGGGCCCATGTAGGTCTTGTTCGGCACCAGGGTCACGTTGCCCAAGGTGTCGAAGTGGGTCACGGTGTAGGGACCGGTGACGCCCGACTGCCAGAAGCTGTTCGAGTAGCTCGACAGGTTGAGCGCCTTCGCCTGCAGCGACTTCAGGTCCGCGATGCACTTGGAGTCGGTCTTTGCTGCACCGTACGCACCCGTCGCACACCCTTCCTGTCCCGCACCAATGGTGTCCCAGGTGTTGGGGAGAGGAGTGATCTCGGACAGGTAGTTGTACAGGATCCAGTTCGGGTTCACCGAGGTGGTGAACTTAATGGTCACGGTCTTCGCGGTGTGGGTCACCGAAGCGACCTGGTCGGGAATGCCGTAGCCCGCGTTGTAACCGCAGTAGTCGGCACCCTTCTTCAACGCCACGTCCGCCTTGTACAGGTTCAAGAAGAACTGCACGGACTGGCCGTTGACCGGCTGGCCGTCCTGGAACTTGTAGTTACCCAAGTTCAAGGTGACGGTCTTGTTGCCGTTGCTCATCACCGGCGCGGCGGCCAGGGACAGGCCGTTGGGGTTGTTCGCACCCACCTGAGGCTTGTCGACGACAGCCGCGGAGTTGCCAAGACCAAACCAGTACAGCGGACGGTACAGCAGCTGCTGGAACTGGTTGATGTTGTTCACCGAGAAGTAGGTGCAACTCATGAACGGGAAGATGTAGTTCGGGGAGGCTCCCGGGGCCTCCGCGTACGTCAGCGTGCCCGACGGCGCTGCAGTGGCAGCGCCACTCACCGACGGAGCGACGAGACTGAGCGCCATCGCGGCGCCAGCGGCACCGACGACTGTCGCCAGCCTCAGTTTTCTCTTGATTTGCATTAATTGCCTCCCTGAACCATCGAAATGGCCTCATTGACATATTCGCCATCCGTAGATGGATTAAAGAAACCTTACCCACGTCACATACGTGTCACAAGTTGGGTCTCATCAAGTTACTGTCAAGTATCCCGGGGGCATTTCACGCCCCGTTCATTTGTCAAACGACTGTCACCTGCGGGTCGAGGTACCCACGAAGCAGATCGGCCAGCATTTGCGGGTGTGAAAGGTGAATTCCGTGGCCCACTCCCGGAACGTGGCGATGCCGCACATTCGCCCCCGTTGCTTCGAGTTCGGTTGCGAGCCGCTCGTAGTACCGCTCCGCGGGGCCGTCGCCGAAGGCGTACAGCGCAGGGATGCGCAGGGTGGCCAGGTCGACGGGAGGGCGAGAGTCGCCCAAAATCAGGAGATCCGACACCAGCGCGGGTCCGTCCAAGTGTCGAGACTCACGTTCGTCGGGTCGTAGTCGCTGCCATGCTTCCTTCGATACCACTCGTTGGAAGAATCTCTCGGCCTCTCCCGCGGGGTCCGAAGGGTCCGGCGCGCTCGAGTGAGGACGCGGCACGAGCCAGGGGACGGGAGATTCGTAACAGACAATCCCCGTGAACTGCCCGGGATTGAGGACGCCGGCAACGAGAGCCACCAGTCCGCCGAAGCTGTGGCCGAGGACCACGGCGCCGGGGGCTCGCTCGGCCACCACGTGAGCGAGGTCGGTCGCGTGGTCGAGGAGTGTTCCGGGGCCGAGGGGCCGCGAACCCTGGTAACCCCGGCGGTCGTACGCGACGAGGTGGGTGTCGGGAAGCCGTCGGGCGAGCCGGGAGAAGGAGGTGGCTCGGTCGAGTCCTCCGTGGACGCACACCACCGAACGGGCGGCACCACGATACATTTCGTACACCGCGAGACCGTCCACGTCGTCTGTTCGCCCGAGACGAGCAGCGGCTGTCGCGTCCACGGAGTTACCCTAACGGGACGCGGGAGGGGGAATTAGGCTGGACGCCGTGACCTCCCCTCAAGACGCCTCGAAGGCCGTCCCGGCGAAGGGCTCTTTCGGTCCTAACGCCTGGCTCGTTGACGACATGTACGACCAGTTTCTCGCTGATCCCACCGCGGTGTCGGAGAGTTGGCGAGAGTTTTTCGCCGACTACCAGCGCTCGGCGGTTCCAAAGGTGGCGAGTCCGTTCAGCGCCCCCGCGCCGACCACTCCCGAGGTAGAGATTGACGAGACGGCGACTCCCCTGCGAGGAGCCGCGGCCCGCATTGTGGCCAATATGGAGGCGTCTCTCGCCGTGCCGACCGCGACGTCGGTGCGCACAGTGCCGGCTCGACTGCTCGAGATCAATCGCTCCGCCATCAATGAGGCTCTCTCTCGAACCTCCGGCGCCAAGGTCTCCTTCACTCACCTCATCGCGTACGCCATTGTGAAGGGTTTGGGACAGATCCCGTCCATGAACGCGAGTTTTGTCAACGCGGTGGACGCGAAGGGCACCCCCGGAGTTCGCCGCCACGAGCACGTTGGGCTTGGTCTCGCCGTCGACGTGGCGCGCCCCGACGGAAGTCGCAATCTGGTCGTGCCCGTCATCCGCCAGGCCGACCAAATGAGTTTCCGCGAATTTCTTCTCGCCTACGAAGGTCTCGTGCGAAAGGTGCACTCCAACACTCTCGGGGCCGATGACTTCCAGGGGGCGAGCGTGTCGCTCACCAATCCGGGAACTCTCGGAACGGTCCAGTCCGTTCCTCGGCTGATGCCGGGCCAGGGGGCCATTATTGGCGTGGGTTCTCTCACGTGGCCCGCCGGATTCGAAGCGGCTGATCCGCGGGCTCTCGCGGACCTCGGTGTCGGCAAGGTCATGAACATGACCTCGACCTACGACCACCGCATTATTCAGGGCGCCGAATCGGGTCTGTTCTTGAAGTACGTCGCCGAGTGCCTCACCGGTCAGCACGGTTTCTACGAGGAGGTGTTTACCTCCCTCGGAATCCCCTACGAACCCGCGGAGTGGTCCCTCGATCATCACCCGGCCGCGTCGCTCGACGACGACGAGCGAGTGTTGAAGCAGATTCGAATTCAAGAGCTCATCAACATGTACCGGGTGCGGGGCCACCTCATCGCCCACCTCGACCCGCTGAACCAAGAGCCCCCGGTTCTGCACCCCGAGTTGGACCTGAAGGCCTACGGGCTCTCCATGTGGGATCTGCAGCGCACCTTCGTCGTCGACGGACTCGCTGGTCGTCACGACGCCACCCTGGAGGAGATTCTCGCGATTCTGAGAGACGCCTACTGTCGCACTCTCGGTATCGAGTACGGCCACATTCTGGATCCGGTCCAGAAGCGTTGGATTCAGGAACGCGTCGAGGGCGTGAGCTGGAAGATTGACGAAGGCCAGCGCCAGCGCATTCTGAACTCTCTTAACGAAGCGGAGGTCTTCGAGCGCTTCCTTCACTCGCGTTACGTCGGTCAGAAGCGCTTCGGTCTCGAGGGCGGGGAGTCGGCCATTGTGGTGCTCCGCACCATTCTCGACGCCGCCGCCGACGCGGGTCTCGGCGAGGCGGTTATCGGAATGGCCCACCGGGGTCGACTGAACGTCCTCGCGAACGTCGTCGGAAAGTCCTACCGGGATATCTTCTCCGAGTTCGAAGGAAATCTCGACCCCGAGAGCGTGCAGGGCAGTGGTGACGTGAAGTATCACAAGGGCGCGCGGGGTACCTACGCGAATCCGAATGGTCGCTCCCTCCCCGTGTCGATGGCGTCGAACCCGTCCCACCTCGAAGCCGTGTCACCCGTCGTCGAGGGCATCGTGCGCGCGAAGCAGGACCTCGCGGTTCGTCCCGGCGACGGCACGCCCCACACCGCCCCGGCGACGGAGTTCCCCTACCTGCCTATTTTGGTGCACGGGGACGCCGCCTTCGCGGGTCAGGGTGTCGTGGCGGAGACCCTCAATCTCTCCCAACTCTCCGGGTACCGCACCGGTGGAGCGATTCACCTCGTCATTAATAACCAGGTGGGATTTACGACCGCTCCGGAGTCGGCGCGTTCGTCTAAGTACCCGACCGACGTCGCGAAGATGATCCAAGCACCGATCTTCCACGTCAACGGTGACGATCCGGAAGCCTGCGCCCGGGCGGCTCAGTTGGCCTTCGACTACCGCCAGGAGTTCCAGCGCGACGTGGTGATTGACATTGTGTGCTACCGCCGACACGGCCATAACGAAGGGGACGACCCGAGTTACACCCAGCCCCAGATGTACCGCATCATCGACCAGATGCGCTCGGTCCGCAAGGTCTACACCGAGACGTTGGTCCGTCGCGGTGATCTGACGTTGGAGGAGGCCGAAGCGGCTCTCGACGCCTTTAACACCCGGCTTCAGGACGTCCTCGAAGAGGTCCGGACCGTTCCGGTCCCGACCCTCGAGGCGGTGCCCCACTCGCCCGTTCCCGCCGACGTGGAGAACCCGATGACGGGGGTGCCCGTGGAGCTCATTCTGTCCGTCGCACGGGCGACGACGAGTGCTCCCGCAGGGTTCACGATTCACCCGAAGCTCGAGCGCCAGTTCGCCCAGCGTCACCAGTTGCTCGAGGCCGGGGAGGTGGACTGGGCCCTCGGAGAGGCTCTGGCCTTCGGAACTCTGGTTCACGAGGGCGTGAACGTGCGACTCATGGGACAGGACTCCCGGCGAGGTACGTTCTCCCACCGTCACGCCGCCCTCATCGACTACGAGAACGGGGACCAGTGGGTGCCCCTGGCCCACCTCGACGCCCCCGGTTTCTTCACCGTGCGCGACTCCTTCTTGTCCGAGTACGCCGCACTCGGATTCGAGTACGGGTACTCCGTCGAGGCCAAGCAACGCACGCTCGTGCTCTGGGAGGCCCAGTTCGGGGACTTCGTGAACGGTGCCGAGATCATCATCGACAACTTCCTCGTGGCGGCCGAAGACAAGTGGGGCCAAACGGCTTCGCTCACCATGCTGCTCCCCCACGGCTACGAGGGCCAGGGGCCGGAGCACTCGAGTGGGCGCATCGAGCGCTTCTTGTCCTTGTGCGCGCGTAACAACATTCGGGTGGCCGTTCCCACGACCTCGGCGCAGTACTTCCACTTGCTCCGTAGTCAAGTTCGCCGCGAGCGGGTCGCCCCCCTCGTCATCTTCACCCCGAAGTCCCTGCTGCGCGCCACTCAGACTCGCTCCTCGGTCGAGGAATTCGTCAACGGATCGTTCCAGCGAGTGTTGGACGACCACCCCGAGGACCGTGCGGCCGTCACGCGGGTGGTGTTGGCGTCGGGCAAGGTCGCTCACGAGGCCCTCGGATATCGCGACGAGTGGGGTCTTTCACACGTGGCCGTTGTGCGGGTGGAG
>JAGXAY010000191.1 GCA_018971385.1 Acidobacteriota bacterium
CATATCGGGAAAGTCCTCGAGTATCGGTCCCAAGTAATCCCAGGTCTTCGCCAGAATTCCGTAGTCTCTTAGGAGGTCTTCCCACACGGAGGGATCTCGGTATCGCCGGATGAAGAGTCGGTCCAATTCGTGGTCACTGATGGGAGGATCACTCTCGTCGAGTCGTCCCGAAATGACATCATCCCTCAAACGTTGATTGTCGTGCCTGAGGTGCCAGTAGTCAACGAGAGCGTTGATGACAGGTGTATCTGAGCTAGGAAGAATTGACGCGAAGACCTGCCACTCAGCGGAATCGACTCCGGAGGGCCGAAGCGAGAGGAAGCCATCGCTCGTAGCCTCCCTCATGAACGGAGAGTCTTCATTGAAACCCTCTAGACCTAAAACATCTCTGATTCCGTCTCGCAACGGAGCAATCTCGTCAGGAACTTCGGCTGCGTACATCGAGTCATCACGAAAATGGAATCGGTTTACTACTTTTCCGAGTTCTTTAAGGAGGGTGTTTTGCAGCACTTAGTACGACGGGTCGGAGGCGTCGAGAATCGCGTCGGGGATCTTAAGGTGGACCCAGGTCGCGTGGTCTCGTCGCCTTCCACTTAAGCAATCGTGAAGTTCGCGTATCAGCCACGATTTCCCAGAACCACTAGGACCAATAACCGCGACGCTAGAGGGAGTGAAGTGGTAGTGAATCTCCGAGAGCGGTCCCGATGCCGCAATCGAGACAGCGATGGGGGCAATAACGTCAAAATACAAGGGACAATTCCTCGTGTCTCCCTATGGTGAACGCCGATCGCACAACCACAACTCTTAGTGGAAGGGTGTGACTCTCGTTAGCGAGCGGAGATTCCCCAGGAGATGTCCTGTCAACATCTGAAGGGAGCGGAGAGACGGACTCCCCTGAAGGGGAGATCACGTCCTCGTGTCGCCAGTGTCATGGTCACGACGTCGCGTTCTCGCGTGGTGATCGGGGAGAATGCGGCCGTCATGGATCGTGTGATTTTTCGAGCGAACGTTACGAATGATGGGTCGAAGATCAGACTCTGATGGACATCACTGTCGCTGGGTATTGCTGTGAGAGAAAGCCAAGTGGTGGGAATCCGTCGGGAGATAGGGATGACGTTGAGTGTGTTCACTCGATGCAGCAGTAGGCGTAGTGGTTACGTTTGCCGTCGTGAGTCTCGGGCCAGTTCAGGGACAGTTGCTTCCAAATCTCTTCGTCAGTTCGACTCTCCGAGAGCGCTGCAGTTGAGAAAGAGCAACTCTTAGATCTTTAGAACCGTGACAAACGCCGACGCGACGCTGAGAACGGCAATCATCCATCGAAGAAAAGTTGGCGCGTGGGCCGTCGAATAGACGCCTCGCCTGAGGTCTTGGTCAAGGTCTTTAACCATCATTATGCGGA
>JAGXAY010000192.1 GCA_018971385.1 Acidobacteriota bacterium
GCCACTTCGCCACGCCAGGTTTTTTCTCGACAACAGTTGCTGGAGCACGTATGGGACTCCTCTTCGGAATGGCAAAACGAGGCAACTGTTACTGAACACATTCGACGATTGCGATTAAAGATAGAGGCAGACGCGGATCATCCCCGTTGGATTGTGACGGTACGAGGCTTCGGCTACCGATTCGAACCAGCGAGTTAGCGGCGCGACAGCGCAGTTACCGTTGCGTCGACTAATTGCGTTGGCCGAAAAGGTTTGGCCAAGAACAGGGATGCATCCGTGTCCAATTCTTCTATTCGGTGGGCAACAGGGCGTCCCGACATAACGATGACGGGGGATTGGGGCCATCGGCGGAGGAAAGAGTGGGCGACATCGAGTCCGTTGACGGCGCCCAAGTCAACGTCGGTAATGAGAAGGTCAATGTGTTCGGTGAGCTCTATGTCCTCGAGGGCGTCATCACCCGCCGAAGACTCGAGAATCGTGAGTCCGTGTCGCGTGAGTACTTGAACCACCATGCGACGAAGTACGGGGTCATCTTCAACGACCAACACAATGGCGTGCAGGGATGCGCGTAATTCGTTCGGGGCTGTCGTGGGTGGTGGTGATGAGTCGAGGGCCGGGAGGAGGATATCGAACGTCGTTCCTTCACCGAGGGTCGACGTCGCTCGAATCGAACCGCCGCTTTCGTCAACGAATCGGCGAGCCGACGCAAGTCCCATGCCGGTTCCGCGATAAGGCCCTTTGGTAGTGAAAAGAGGTTCAAAGCATCGCTGGAGAGTCATCTCATCCATTCCGTTGCCGGTGTCCGTAATCCGGAGCCGCACCACGTTGCCGGGGGACATCGAATGTTCTCGGGCCTCCTGTTCCGACAGCGTTGTCAGGACACTGGAAATGGTGAGTGTTCCTCCGTTGGGCATAGCGTCCCGAGCGTTGATGGCCAGATTGAGAACCATTTGTTCGAAAAGGTTCGCATCGACCTTCACAGGTGTGGGAACGGTGTCTAGCTCCCATACGACAGTCACGAGGTTTCCCATGATGCGTTCGAGCACTTCGGCGTTTGATGCCAGTGCCGAGCTGAGGTCGATATCAGTGCTGAAGTGTTCCGTGGTACGGCCCAAGCTCTGAAGTTGAGTGGTGAGTGACGCTGCTCGCTGAGAAGTAGTAGCGATATCACGAACCAGCGAGGCGGCACGCTCCTGATCAGTGACCTCTCGACCTAACATCTCGGCGTATCCGGCAATGAGCGTGATGAGGTTGTTGAAGTCGTGGGCCACGCTCGAGGCCACCTGACCCCGTAGTTCCATACGATGTGCGTGGCGAACCTCTTCCCGTAATTCTTGTTGATCCGTGATGTCGTCGAGCAAGCTGAGGAGGGAAGCTTCCGTGGTGGCGCTG
>JAGXAY010000071.1 GCA_018971385.1 Acidobacteriota bacterium
AGAGAAAGCCAGAAGAGCAGAAGGAGGTTCGACCACATCACCGCGGCGGAGATCGTGGCGGTCACCCGTAAAAGGTGATGGTGGTTATTCCAGTAGATGGCCACCGCGGCGAAGGAGAGGGCGTAGATCGCGAGGTCCGGCAGGCGCTGTTCGAGTCCGCGCCAGTTGGCGTGGGCTGGGGGGTGAAGGTTGATCGCCATGATCGTGATGATGACGGCCATTACTCCGTCGGAGAAGGACTCCAGGCGCGATGCCCCGATCGGCTCTCCGTGGGAGTGGTCCTTATTCTCGTCGTCGGAAGTCATGTGTACGTGATAGCACCTCGTGGCGGCGAGGATTTCTAGAGCCACTACGGTGGACAGCAACGCGAAAGGATGTGACGTGTCGGAAAGTCAGGTGGAGCACGCCCCGGTGGCGGACCCTCGTCGTTGGTTTGCCCTCGTAGTTATCGCCATCGCGCAGTTGATGGTCGTTTTGGATGCGTCCATCGTGAACATCGCGCTGCCTCACGCCGCTCTTCCGCGAGCCCTCGGGGGCCTCGGAATTGCCCCGAAGAACTACCAGTGGGCGGTAACCGCCTACACCTTGACCTTCGGAGGATTTCTCCTGCTCGGTGGACGCATTGGGGACTATCAAGGGCGCAAGAAGACCTTCATGGTGGGTCTAGTGGGCTTCGCGTCGGCTTCTCTTCTGGGTGGTTTCTCTGTTAACCAGCAGATGTTGTTCGGGGCTCGCGCCCTCCAGGGTATTTTTGGCGCCCTGCTCGCACCCTCAGCACTTTCACTTATCTCCGTGACGTTCACTGATTCGCGGGAGCGCGCCAAGGCGTTCGGGGTCTACGGTGCTCTGTCCGGTGTCGGTGCCGCTATTGGGCTCATCGCGGGGGGTCTGTTGACCCAGTACCTCTCTTGGCGCTGGACACTCTTCGTCAACGCTCCGATGGCGGTTCTGGCGGTAACTCTCGCCATTCCGAATGTTCACGAGTCCAAAGTGGACGGGCATCCACACTACGACGTACCGGGGGCGTTGACCGCGACGGCGGGCATGATTTCGGTGGTCTACGGGGTTTCGGAAGCATCGACCTACGGGTGGGGCTCGCGTTCTTCGTGGCCCTTCATTTTGCTCGGAGCCCTTCTTCTCACCGTCTTCTTTTTGATTGAATCCAGGAAGCAGCAGCCGCTGTTGCCCCTGCGACTTCTCACCGACCGCGTGAGGGCCGGGGCGTATCTCACTCAGATTCTCGTCGCACTCGGACTCTTTGGAATGTTCCTGTTCCTGACGTTCTACTTCCAGGACATTCACGGGTACTCGGCCGTTAAAACGGGTTTGCTCTTCCTCCCCTTCTCGATTGGGGTCATCGTCTCGGCCGGTGTCACGAGCCAACTGTTGCCGAAATTCGGCCCACGTCCGCTAGCCACGATTGGAACTCTGATGGCCGCGGCGGGACTGTTCTGGCTGTCCTTCCTTAAGTACAACTCCCCGTACCTTGCGCACGTCTTACCGAGCCAGATCGTGATGTCACTCGGGCTGGGGATTACGTTCGTCTCACTAGCCTCAACGGCCCTATTCAATACAGCGTCTCGGGATACCGGTGCCGCGTCGGCGGTGTTGAACTCGGCGCAGCAACTCGGCGGTTCATTCGGAACCTCGATTGCTAACACCATTGCGGTGTCGTCCACCAGTGCCTTCATCGTGGCGAATCTTCCGAGTGCCAGCCGATCGTCCTCACTGATTAAGAATTTCCTCGCTCCGGTTCACGGCTACGACATGGCCTTTCGATTCGGTGCGGGCATGATGCTTCTGTCGTCGGTGATTTTTTTCGTCATGGTGAACATTGATCGTCATCACCTGGGACAGCACGACCAAACCGACGGAGTCAGCCTCCTCTAGCCAGTGATGGCGCGCTCGACTGATTGGGCGATATCGGCTTGTCCCTGGCGAGTCGGGTGGAACGCCGCTCCGAGATAGGTGGAGTTCAGCCCGCCGAAGAGGGAGTGAGCGGAACACACACTGCGCCCACGGAAGTGACCGCTGGAGTTGGGGTCGACGACGCGGACGCCGGCGGCCTGAGCTGACGACGAGATCACCGTGGCGAGGTGGACTTCGGCGGCGTGGAACGCTGAAATGGTGCTCGCCGGCAGTCCCTGGCACGACGTCGCGGAGGAAGTCGGGAAGAGGTCGGGGTACTCCACCACCTCCACGAGGGCCCGAGGTGCGAGGCGTTGTACCTGGCGATACGTCGCGGTCAACGTTGGTCGGAGGGCGTCGATTCGGTGGGATAACGTCGCCGCCAGACCGGCTCCTGGCATCCCAGTGCACACCGCGGGTTCGAGTTCGCAAATTCCGAGAATGCTGACGAATCCCACATCGTTTCCCCCGATGGTGATGGTCACGAGATTCGCTCCCCGCAGGGCTCGAGGTGTGATCTGGGGGGCTTCCAAGTGCTCCGGACCCGCGAGAAGACTCGAGCGACCGGGCGCTGCCCACAGGTCAGCAGTGGTGGCGCCGGAACACGCGAGGTATCGAAGGACGACGGATCGGTGGAGTCGGGTCGGGAGCCAGCGCGCGACGACGGCCGGATAACCGTAGGGGGAGCGGTGACACCCGTCGTCGTGAGGAGCGGGATGGTTCCCTCGGGTGAGCCAACTTCCGGCATTCTGAGGGGAAGCCCCAACGTAGAGGCCCTCACCGGAGGCGTAGGAATCGCCGAGGGCGACGATGACGTACGGCGTGTTGGTACTCGCGCTGGCGGGCGCAGTGGCGGTCCCGACCAGGCTCACGACGCCGGTGGCGGCAAGGATGGCGCGAGCAAACGATCTCACAGTCGGAGTGGTCGTGGTGCAGGGTCAGACCAGAGAGCGGGGTCGTCCCACGCGACCCCGGGAACGTCAATGTACAGCTCCACCTCGTTGCCGTCGGGATCGACCACGTAGAGGGAGTGGGTCATGCCGTGGTCGGTGGCACCCAGGAGAGCGACGTCGTGGCGATCTAGACGTTCCAGAGCTCGGCGCAGATCATCGTCACTATCTCCAATTTTGAGGCCGAAGTGGTAGAGGCCCACACGGCGGCCCCGCGGGACCGGTGCGGCGTCGAGTCCCACCTCGATTAACAGAAGTTCGTGATGCGTCCGCTCGTTCGCCCCGCTGAAGGCGGCAATGGGAAGTGGCGGCTCGTGGGTGCGCCCATCCATTACTAGGGGCCAACCGAGCACATCGCGGTAGAAGTGAACAGATCGTTCGAGCTGGTGGACGTAGAGCACGACGTGTCCTAGTTCGACCACTCTCATTCACGCCTCCTCCCTCTCTCGACCCTACCGGGTCCCGTGTCATCGTCGACGGTCACCATAACGCGATAAAGCCCCCACTCACCTCGGGGGGGGGAGAGGTGAGTGGGGGCGGGTACGTCGTGCTGGCGCTACGAGCGCTGTGCCGCAACCACGAGTCGAGCGTGGTCGTCACTCGCGTCGACCGTTCGGGCGGTCTCCCGATAGGTGGCCTCGCTGAAACTTTTGCGGTCGTGCATCATCCCCACGAGAACCGGGACCACCGCGAGGGCGAATCCGAAAGCCATGAGGGGAATCATCAGAATCCAGTGCATAGTTGTGTCGAAGCCGATGGTCGCTCGTTCGGCTTCATTCCTCCAATGAGTCCATTGTGTGGTGCGAACGTAAATCGACAAGAGACTCTCCATCAGAAGTGCATAAATTCCCAATTCCCTTGTGAGGGATCGCACGAGGTCCGCGGCGACGTTCCTTCGACTTATACCTCTAAAGACCAATGAAATAGGGAAATATCGTGAGATAAGGCGGTGAGATCGTTGTGAACTTCCGTGTCACAAATAGTTCACAGTGAATGATAAATACTTACCCTGTGTAATGATGCATAGTGTAACGAAGGGGTGCAGTGGTGTCACGACGGAGGTTACCCGCGTGTCAGAGTCTGTTAGCGAGAGGTGGCATTGTCGTAGACCATCCAACCCGTGAGGGAATTGGGAAGATCTCCGAGGCGGCGTACGCACCACTTGCCCCAGCGCCCCTCCGGCCACAGGGCCGGACTGAGGTGGTGCGAGGGAATGTAGCCCAACGGATCGCCGAAGGCTTTTGCGGCCGCTTCCTTCGAACTCCAGATATCCCACGCGCTCACGTTTGACGAGGGTGAAAGAATGGCGATGTCGTCGGTGCTCAGGATGAGCTCACGAAACGACGGATCGTCGATATCGAATCGCGGGTCGTCGACGGGTTGGACGATATCGACTCCGAGGGGGGCATCCCCCCACGCCACAACACCAAAGGGGTCGGCGTAACTCCGTGATACGTGAGACGCCTGACCAGCGTCCCGAGTTCGCCGCCGCAGACGTACCGGGTCGTCGTCGCGAATGAGTAGATAGTGAGGTTCGGTCACGCGAGAGTGGGGGCGTGAACCGTCTGCACGGGAATGCCCCGCCACGTTGTCTTCTCGGGAAGCTCCTCGGTACGCGGAACCAGTGAACCGGCGTGAACAACGACCCCGGCGGCGAGTCGAACGTCGGGAAGAAGAAATGTTCGACTTCCCACGATGGAACCCTCGCCAATATCAATCGGGCCGAGTTGGAGGACTCGGTCGTGAAATAGGTGGGTCTGGAGGTCGGAGAATCGTGAGATCACGACGTTGTCACCAATGGAGACGAGGTCCGGCTCATCGAGGTACCGCGACTCCAGCCACACTCCGGATCCGATACGGGCCCCCAGGGCTCGATAAAAGCTGTTGAACCAGGGTGTGGCGAGGAGGGCGGGCTCAATCCAGGGGAGGGCCAGGCTCTCGATAAAGCACCACGCCAACTCGTTACGCCACACGAAGGGCGTCCAGAGGCCGTGTGCGCCGGGCTTCACCCGTCCGACGAGTAGCCACTTGGCGGCGACGGCGATTCCCCCTGCGACAAGTGCGGCCCCGTAGAGGAGGAGGGCGACTGCGGGGACGGCCCAGAAGCCGAGGACGTCACTCATTCGTAGCGCCAATAGAAACGTGAACTCCGCGAGCAGGATGCTCAAAATGAGGGGGACGACGCGAAATATTTCGACCGCTGCTCGCTGGTGTCGGACTCGCCGACTGGGCCGAAAACGGGAGGCCTCGTCCAGTGGGGTGGAACTCCTCGCGAACTCGTGAGCCGGAACTCCAAAGTAGGAGGTTCCGCGCGAGGCGTGGGAGGGGGCGAGTGTCGAGACACCCACCAGGGATTCCGTGGCGAGAGAGGAGTCGGCGGGAATCAGGGCGGAATTACCCACGAACGTCCGTCGCTCGAGAGTCACACGCCCGAGACGGACGTGGCCACCAAGAACTTCGCGCGGAGCCAACAGCGCGTCATCCGCCAGGAAGGTTTCGTCTCCCGCCGACGCCAAGTGAATCTGGCCGTGAATGGTCGCAACTTCACTGCCTCGTCCAACCTTCATGCCCAGCACGCGGTGCCACCACGCGGACGCCATGGTTCCGTAAATCGGAAAAACCAGAACGCGAGCTCGATTCACCGTCATCTCTACGACCCAAGAGGACAGGCCGGCCAGTGAGTTTGCCGAATGAATTCCTGGGGGAGCCCAGCGACCCGCCAGGCGGATAATGATGGCGAGCACCCCCGCGTAGATCACGAGAGATGCCAGAGTAAGGGCGGGGGCCCACCGCAGTCCCCAGGACATCAGGTGGCCGAGGTGACGCTCGCGCAAGGGGGCTGTCAGGGCGAAAATCCAGAGGTCGAACACGGTGGCGAGGGCGACCGGGAGTGTCGGAATGAGAGCCGCCACCATGTATCCGAGTCGCCACGTTAAGGAGTGGGGATTGGGGGACACCATCGGGGCATCGCCCGTGGGTCGGGCGGGTGCACCGGCGACTCGGACGCCACTCTCCACGTTATCGACCACGGTGGAGAAGGGCTCGACGAGGGAACGGTCTCCAATGAAGACCCCTTCGGGAAGCACGCTTCGAGTACCCACGCGGGACAGGTTTCCGATGCGGATCCAGTCCACGACAATGTCGTCACCTTCCACCGACCATCCAGACAAATCGACTTCAGCTTCAATCACACTGTTCGCCCCCACAATGAGCAGTCCCGACGCGGGGGGAGGTGACAACAAAGTGACTCCCGGAGCGATGTGGCACCCGAGGAAGACGGCGTAGAGATTCATCCACGAGGTTCCTACCGCACCGGCGACTCCAAAGATCGCCTCCACTCTCTCGGCGGTCCAGAGTCGAAGATGCGTCCAGCCGCCGAATCGGTACCGCCCGGGGCGCAGTCCTAGCGTGAGCACTCGGACGAAGAGGGCGGCGAGTGCCAATCGACCCGGGAGTGTGATGAAGAGGGCGGCTACCAGAAAGGCTTGACTCATTTCCCAGTGAGCGCCGAGTCCGTGACCCGTGACGAACTGATTGAGGGCAATGATGGCCCCAAACCAGGATAGGGCGGCCACGTTCTGGGCCACAAAGGACAGCAGCCACTGGCGAACGCCTCGCCGAGTGGAGTGTCTCTCCACGTGGGGAACGCCGGTGACATCTCGACTGGCGAGGGCCGTGGCGAAATCCTTAAGAACAGGGGTGTGGTAAAGGTCGGCGACGGCGACAGCGGGGAAGTCGTCCCTCAGACGAACAATCACTCGAGCCGCTCGCGTGGAGTCGCCTCCCAGTTCAAAGAAGTTGCTGGTGGCCTCGATGGGCAGCGGGCCCAGCACGTCTCGCCACGCGACGGCGATGCGTTCTTGAAGTGGCGTGTCGAGGTGGCCGAGATCCTCGGGCTCGAGTGGCCAGGGCAGCGCCGAGCGTTGTACCTTTCCCGCAGTGGAGAGGGGGAGGGAGGAGAGTCGCGCCACCCGAGGCACGACTCCTGCGGGAAGCCCACGGCGAAGGCCCGACCGAAGTTCGGAGTCTGGCGTTGAGTCCGCTACGACGTAACACACGAGAACGGGGTCACCAGCCTCGTCGTATCGAATCGCAGCGACGGCCTGTCGTACTCCTGGTAGTTGTCGGGCCACTCTCTCGACCTCGGCGAGTTCGATACGACGACCGGCAATTTTCACTTGGTCGTCTCGTCGTCCGAGAAAAAAGAGGGACCCGTCGCGACGCTGAACTCGGTCACCGGTGACGTAGGCACGACTCCACCCCAGTTCATCAAGAGGCCGAAAGGGGGTGTTGTCCGGTTCGGTGAGGTA
>JAGXAY010000193.1 GCA_018971385.1 Acidobacteriota bacterium
GTCGTCGGCGACGAGATCAAAGTAACTTCCGGTGTCGAGGGGAGTGGGCGCCTGGCCGTCGAGGGCGGCGAAGTAGAAGTACTCAATCTCGGGAGCCACGAAGAACGTGAAACCTTGGTCGAGGGCTCCGTTAAGAACCTTGCGTAATTGCTGACGCGGGCAACCATCAAAGGGAGTCCCGTCGAGGTTGACGATGTCGCAGAAGACGCGGGCGACGCCCGCTCCCTCGTCGTACCACGGAAGTAACTGGAAGGTGGTGAGGTCGGGGCGAGCGAGTACGTCAGCTTCCTCGACCCGGGAAAATCCGTCAATGGAAGATCCGTCGAAAGTGAGGCCCTGATCGAGGGCGTCTTCCAACTCCGCCGGAGTGACGTGGAAGGCCTTGGGCCGCCCGAGGACGTCGGTGAACCACAACTGGACGAAACGAATGCCGCGCTCCTCTACGGTACGCAACACGTACTGAGCCTGGTTCTGCATGCCATTCATCTTCTCACCCCCGCACATTGGTCGCCCTAGGAAACGTGAAGCCCGCCCTCAGGCGGGCGGGCTTCACGTTGTGGGATGGCCAAACGCCTACTTGGCGGCAACTTTCTTCGCCGGGGCCCGCTTGGCGACGGCCTTCTTCGCGGGAGTGCGCTTCGCGGGGGCCTTCGCGGAGGCGGCGGAGCAGATGGTCTCGACAATCAACGCGGTCACCGTGTAGGGGTCCATGTTGGCGTTGGGTCGCCGGTCCTCGATGTAGCCCCGCTTTTCACGAGCCACACCACCCGGGATGCGGATGGACGATCCACGGTCGGAGACGCCGTACGAGAACTTCGACCACGGAGCGGTCTCGTGGGCTCCGGTGAGGCGGTCCTTGATGCCGTCGCCATAGTTTTCGACGTGCTCGAGGTAGCGAGTACCCATCGCCTCGCAGGCCGCGATGATGTGGTCCCAACCACCGGCGGCACGCATCTGCTTCGTGGAGAAGTTGGTGTGCGCACCCGCCCCGTTCCAGTCACCCTTCATCGGCTTAGCAGCCCAGTTCACGTCCACCTCGAAGTCCTCGGCGATGCGCTCGAGCAGCCAGCGAGCCACCCAGAGCTGGTCACCGACGGCGACCGGGTCGAGAACGCCGACCTGGAACTCCCACTGGCCCATCATGACTTCCGCGTTCGTTCCCTCGATTCCGAGTCCCGCCTCTAAGCACGCGCTGGTGTGAGCCTCGACGATGTCGCGCCCGGGCATCTTCGCCCCACCGACTCCGCAGTAGTAGGGGCCCTGCGGGGCGGGAAAACCGACCTCCGGCCAGCCGTAGGGGCGACCGTCCTGGTAGAAGGTGTACTCCTGTTCGATGCCGAACATGGGTTCGAAGCTGGCGTACTTCTTCGCCATCTCGACAGCCTTGGC
>JAGXAY010000194.1 GCA_018971385.1 Acidobacteriota bacterium
CGCCCAGGTATCAGTTCACTCGATATCGGATGTCGGGACGCTTGAATCGTGCGTCGTCGATGTCTACGACGAGTTGCGAGAGGCCGGGGTGGAACTACACGGCAGTGCGGTGCTCGACCTGGGGGCAAATATCGGACAGTGGACGACAGCCCTGAAGCTGCTGTACCCGGATGTTCACATCATCGCCGTCGAGCCAAATCCCACCGTCTACGAACAATTGGTTCGAAACACCGAACGACTGGACGGAGTGACGTGTGTCTGTACCGCCGTCGGAGAAGAGGAATCGGGATCGGTTCGCTTGTATCGCCAGCCGCTGACGGGAATGTCCACTCTTGTCCCGTCCGGGGCCGACTCCATCGCCGATCCCGTCGACGTGCCGTTGACGACAGTGGATCACCTGGTGAGTGAACCTGTAGAGGTGATCAAAATTGATGTCGAAGGGTACGAGATTGAGGTCCTCCGGGGCGCCGCCAAACTACTTCGAACGGCCAAATATCTTATCGTGGAGATTTCGCTCAATCGAGGCCGTGACGACGCTATGCAGGTACTGGCGGAGGTGCAGAAGATTGTGCCGGGCGCTCGCATCATAAAATTTGGACGGCCACTGGGCCAGAGGAATCTTCCAACGTGTCAAGATGTCCTCATTTCCCTAAGAGCCGAAGCGGCGTAGGTTCGCCTCCTCGAACGCTGCAACACGGAGTCGTGATTGCCTCCTGAGATTGCCGCTGAGATCAGCCGTGACATCATTCCTTATTGAGGGGAGTGAGAATTGGCTTCTCGACTCGGTGGCTCGGTACGTCGGCGGAGATCACAGGGCCCTCGAGGTGGGGAATAATCCGGCGCTTTCTGATTGATCCCTTTCCGTCCGATTCTCCTACGAAGACTGCGGAACTCAACCGACGAACCCACCACTCTTCACTTTCAGGTTGCCACCGAGATTCGTCGTGCCATTGCTGATGGTGAGGCAGCGGAGGGTGCGCCTGCCGCCTGCCTCGCCGCAATCCTTGGGGTGAACAAGAACACCGTGATTCGTTCACTTCACGTACCTCGCGGCGAGGGTGTCCTTTATTTTACGAGGGGACGGGGTATTCGAGTGGTCGAAACACCTGCGCGTAGCTCCCTCCTCACGAAGGTGAATGAACTCGTCTCACTGGCGCGCGAGCAGGGATTCCGTAAGGACGAACTCGCATCCATGATCTTGTCGGTCCAGTAGTGAGGGGCTGTGATGACGCCCTCGGACGACCGCCAACAGAATGGTCAGCCTTAGTTGTTCTCTGATTTGCCCTCTGGTGGCGCGACGCCGGGAGCGATAACGGCGACTGTTCTCCCCAGCAACCGTGTCAGCTGCAACAACGACTCATAGG
>JAGXAY010000072.1 GCA_018971385.1 Acidobacteriota bacterium
GCAATCTTGCCCGAGTAGGCGAGGTACGACAGCGTAGGACCGTCACCCTCCATCACCGTTCCCTCGTCAGCGGGCGACGCGGTCTCCTGGACCGTGGTGATATTGGGAACGAACTCGAGGTTCGCGTGGTACTTCCCCTGATACATCTTGTTGTACTGGGCAACGGCGTACTTAATTCCCGCCATCTCCGTCGTCTGGTCACCGCCCGATCCCCACACGGTGATGGTGGTGACCTTCGACGCAGCCATCGCTCCCGTGGCGACGAGTGGGATTGATGCGCCGAGCAGGCTCACCCCCAGCGCCAGCGCCGCATAGGGCCGCCGACTCGTCACTCTTTTCTTCATGGTGTCTCCCCCCCTGGGTTTGGTGGCGATCGCCCCCGACGGGCATCGCCGAAGGTGAAACTAGCAGCAGTGGGGCCGCGATGCAAACGCTTGCAGAAAAATTCGTTCCCTCTTCATTAGATACTTGCGTTGTGACGACGTGAAGTAGCAGTTGTGGTCGAGTATCCATTAATTAAAGGAAGTTTCGGATGGAAATCTGTACTGAAGATAACCACCTCTTTCATGCAAGCGCATAAATGAATACCAACATCTTTCCGACTGGGTGAGGCGAGGCCAGCTGGTGCGAATAAATTTCGTTCGTCCTCGTGAACTTCATCAGGTGAAGATTGAGCAACACCGACTCGGAGGATTTCACACCACTCGTACACTCGTGAGCATTCGTCGCAACGTCCGAGAGTGGAGTTGGCGCGTCGCCCTCAGCGTCGTCATCGGTGCGGGCGTCGTGACCGCAATAGTGTCGTGGTCCCTCGCGTCGACCACCCCGGCGATACTTCACGTCCTCACGACGGAGCCCAGCTACTCCGACATCGTCCGCCAGGTCGGTGGTGCGAACGTGATGGTCCGAACCGTGGACGTGTCGGGTGCCTTGACCGGAACGCCGGTTCCTCGCGCCACCCTTCTCAGCGACCTCGCGTGGGCGAACGTGGTGATTCGTAATGGTCTCGGTCTCGACGGTGATCTCGCGAACCTGGAGGTCGCCAATCCGTCGACCCAGCGAACCGAAGTTGTCGTCTCGACACTCGTTGGGCCGACCCCGCCGTACACGCCACTCTGGTACTCCCCCGAAGCAATGATTAGCCTGACGAGCCGAGTAGGCGCTTTACTCGAAAGTGATATTCCGGGGCGCGCCTCCACCATTCAAAGATCCACACTCAAGGTGAGCGCCTCCCTCGGTAGCATCAACGAGGCGCTGGTCATCTTCCGACGTCGCTACCCCCACGCAATCATCTCGTCGGTCACCCCGGCCGCCACCACCCTCGTCAGCCTCAGCGACGTCTCCAACGATGCGCCGGTCGGCATCGACGCGTCGCCCAGCGCGTCCGCCTGGTCGGCGGAGGACGCCATCATCGCGAGCTCTCAACCACGGGCTCTCATCTTCGATCCCACCCAGCCACCATCGATCAACGGGCCATTGCTCCAACGGGCGGCGTCCGCCCAGGTACCCGTCGTGGCGTTCTATCCGTCGCTTCCGTCCGGGTACCACTACCAAACGTGGATTCAAGCGGAACTGGCGGCGCTCGTGCGAGCTATCACGACGGGTCTGTCGACACCCAGTCTTTAGGACTGATGACCGAGGGCGTCGTCCAGCGCTCGACGGGAACGTTGACGAAGGGCGTCGACGTCGAGGCGGACCGACGAACCGAGGTCTAAGGAGTCCCCGCCCGCGACACCGAGAACCCGGACGGGCACTCGCGCGTCGTCGGCGCGACGAACGAACTCGGCGGGATTGGTCGTCGCCACGACGAATCGCCCGGGGAACTCACTGAACAACTCGTCCCGGACCACGTTCTCTACTCGCAGTCCGCACGAAGCCGCGGTCACCATCTCGGCCAGGGCGATAGCTAATCCACCGGAGGCGACATCGTGCACCCCCGTCAGATCGGAACTCTCCCCCGCGCACATTCGGGCCACCTCTCCAGCAACAAAGTCGGCAGTACGACGGAACTCGCCAAAGTGAACATCGCCCGGTCGACCCCCGTGCTGTGCACTGCGCGCGGCGTACGACGATCCCGCGAGCGGCCACGGGTTCTCATCACTCGCCCGGTCGACACCTACGAGAAGGACGGTATCCCCCTCCGACCAGCCCCATCCAGGGGGTGGCGAGACGAGCGACGGAACACCCCCGAGAACACCCAGGACGGGGGTCGGATGGATGTCCGCGCCACCACTCTCGTTGTAGAGCGACACGTTGCCACCGATGACCGGAATCTCCAGAGCGCGGCACGCCTCAGCCAATCCGTCAATCGCCTCGGAGAGTTGCCACATCACTTCCGGGTGCTCGGGATTGCCAAAATTAAGGCAGTTCACGACCGCCTGGGGCGTCGCCCCCACGCACGCCACGTTGGCGACTCCCTCCATCAACGTGAGGGCCGTCCCCCTCCGGGGATCGAGCGCACACCACCGCGGGTTGGAGTCTGTCGTAAGAGCGAATCCCCGCTCTGACGCGGGGAGTCCGGGCCCCGCCAGCCGCAGGAGAGACGCGTCGCGACCGGGCCCGACCACAGTGTTGAGAAAGAGCTGAGAGTCGTACTGTCGATACACCCATTCCGGACTCACCAGTAGATCAAGAAGGACCTCCCCGTCATCCTCACCCTCAAGCACGTGAGGCTCGTCAGCCCATCTCTGCTCTAAGTCTTTCGGACGGGCCATCGGGCGATCGTAGAGAGGCGCTTCGTCGGCGAGGGAGGCCGCCGGCACTTCCCCAAGAACCGGTCCATCAAAACCGTCGCGGAGCCGAAGAAGGCCCACGGGTTCACCCTCGGACGACGGAGTGGATTCGGTCACCCGACCCACGACGGTCGCACGAACTTCCCATCGAGCGCACACTTCGTTGAGCGCGTCCAGATTCTCGGGCGTCACGATGGCGAGCATTCGCTCTTGGGACTCCGACGTCATGATTTCCCACGGTTGCATCCCCACCTCTCGAAGAGGAACCGCGGAGACGTCAACGTCCATGCCCACCCGACCGCGTGCCGCGGTTTCGCTCGTGGCGCAAATCAATCCCGCGCCACCGAGATCTTGAATCCCAACCACTAAGTGGCTGTCCAAGAGTTCGAGGCACGCTTCAATCAATCGCTTCTCTTCGTAGGGGTCACCAACCTGCACGCTGGGTCGCTTGGCGTCATCCAGTGACTCGGCCCCGTCGGCTCCTTCGAAACCCGCAGACGCCAGGACGGATACCCCGCCGATGCCGTCTCGGCCAGTCAACGATCCCAACAAAACGGCGAGGTTCCCCACCCCCGACGCAATCCCGAGGACCAAACGGTCACTCGGTAACGCTCCGCAACACAAGACGTTGACGAGTGGGTTCGCTTGGTAGCAGGGGTCGAAAGTCAACTCGCCACCGATGGTCGGCACGCCCACGGAATTTCCGTAGCCCGAAATCCCCGACACCACACCTTCGACCAGCCACTGAGTCCTCGGTTCATCGAGCGAACCAAAAAAGAGGGGATCCATGACCGCCAGGGGCCGCGCGCCCATGGTGAAGATGTCGCGCAGAATACCTCCGACACCGGTCGCCGCCCCCTGATAGGGCTCAATCGCGGAGGGGTGATTGTGGCTCTCAATACGCAAAGCGATGGCGATTCCGTCGCCCGCGTCGATGACTCCCGCGTTCTCGCCGGGTCCCACCAGAACGTGGGGACCCTCGGTGGGGAGGCGACGCAGGTGGATTCGAGACGACTTATAGGAACAGTGCTCACTCCACATCACCCCGTAGCACGCCAACTCCAAGTGATTAGGACGTCGTCCGAGAACGGAACAAATCTCCTCGAACTCTGAATCCGTCAGGCCGAGCGCCCGATGTAGGGTCTCGTCACTCATCGTTACCTTCCTGAGAATGCGGGTTCGAGCCCGAGAAATCCCCGCAGGAGTACGAGGCCGTCAGCGCTACCGAGCAGGCTGGACATGGCTCGCTCGGGGTGGGGCATGAGTCCAACAACGTTGCCGGCCCGATTCGATATTCCGGCGATGTCGTCGCGTGATCCATTGGGATTATCGCGGTAACGCAACACCACCTGGTCGTTCTCCACGAGCTCGCGGTGGGTGGCGTCGTCACAGGTGTAGTTCCCCGAAAAGTGGTTTATGGGAATAACCAGCTCGTCGCCCACGTTCGCCGCTCGAGTTAAGACCGACCTCGTTGAGGCCACCACCAACGTCTCTGGTTGGCACAGGAACGTCAGTCCCCGATTCTTCTGCAACGCGCCGGGCAGGAGGCCGGCCTCGGTGAGAACTTGGAATCCGTTGCAAATTCCGAGCACCGGACCTCCGCCGGCCGCAAAACGTTCAAGAGCGGACATCACCGGTGAAAATCGAGCGAGAGCCCCGGGTCGGAGGTAGTCTCCGTGCGCGAATCCGCCGGGCAAGACGACCCCGTCAAAAGCAGAGAGGTCCTGGGCGGAGTGAAAGACCAAGGTGGCCGAAGCGCCCAACGACTCCAGGGCGCGGGCAGCGTCGTATTCGCAGTTGGAGCCGGGAAACACCACCACCGCGACGGAGGTCACGGTCAGTCCTCCGCGAGTGAGCAGCGCGCGTCTTCAATCACCGGATTCGACAGCAGGCGATCCGCCAATTTCTGTGCGGTGAGCAGGGCCTCGTCCGGTGACGAGGCGTCGACCTCGAAAAGGAAGAGTTTGCCCGCTCGTACTCGGTGCACGCCGTCGAATCCGAGAGTCGGCAAGGACCGCTCGATGGTCGATCCGGCCGGATCCGCAATTCCCGTTCGTAGGGTGACGTCGACTCGCACGGCGTAGTTCATTCGCCTCCACCGTACCAGTCTTCAAGTGAGGCTCCCGTCACCAGCCGATAGGCCTCGCGGTACCGCTGAGCGGTGATGTCAATCACCCCGGCCGGAACGGGTGGCGGCGGAGGCGTTCGGTTCCACCCCGAGGCGTCCAGCCAGTCGCGGAACGGCTGCTTGTCAAACGACGGGGGGACCTCTCCGGGTCGAACCTGATCGGCGGGCCATAGTCGAGAGGAGTCGGGGGTAATGACCTCGTCGCACAGCACTAGCTCCCCGTCCACCCACCCCAGTTCAAATTTGGTGTCGGCCAGGACGAGTCCGTGTTCGGCGAGCCGGTCAGAGGCTCGTCGAAACACTTCGAGACACGTGTCTCGACATCTCTCGAACGTCTCGTCGCCCACCAGAGCTGCGGCCTCGCTCGACGAGATGTTGAGATCATGTCCCGCGTCCGATTTGGTGGACGGCGTGAATCGCGGCTCCTCGAACGGATCCGTCAGCCGAAGACCGGGGGGAACCACCTCTCCGTGGACTGTTCCGCGTTCCCGATACTCCTCGTACGCCTGACCCGCGAGTCGCCCTCGCACGATGCACTCCAGGGGAACCATCGTCGCCTCACGCGACAGGGTGGCCCGTCCCGCCCAGTCGCCGGGGATGTCCCCCACGTGCTCGGCAATGACGCGGGGATCACAGGACACGAGAGACGACGACACGAAGGGCGCCAACTCGTTCACCCAGAAATGAGTGAGCGCAGTCAATACGCGCCCCTTGTCCGGGACCGGCTCCGCCATCACCACGTCGAAGGCGCTCAATCGATCCGACGCAACGAGCACGAGATGGTCCGAGTCCGCTCGATAGAGGTCGCGAACTTTCCCGGAATAGATCGGCGTCAGATTCATTCGGCAAACTCCAACGAGTTCAATATGCGCCGTCGATGACGCAGAACCCGTTCGATGCTGAAGGCGCTCTCCAGCTGATCAGCACTGAGGGCCATCCGTGCATCGCCCGCGACCACGTCGCGAAGCGACGTCTTTGACTCCACGGCCCGGGCCGCCGCATCCTGCACGAGTCGGTACGCCTCGTCACGTGAATGTCCCCCATCTACCAAAGCGAGCAGTACCGACTGAGAGAAGACCAGTCCCAGAGAGGTCGCTTCCAGATTCTCTCTCGCTCGCTCCGGTACCAGCACCAATCCGCGAGCGAGCGATGTCGCCTGACGGACCATGTACACCGTGAGAGTCAGGGCGTCGGGAAGGATGACGCGTTCCACCGAGGAGTGGGAGATGTCTCGCTCGTGCCAGAGGGCAACATCCTCAAGTCCCGCCTGCAGATACCCCCGCAGGACACGGGCCAGTCCGCAGAGTCGCTCCGACAGCACCGGATTTCTCTTGTGGGGCATCGCCGACGAACCCTTCTGACCCGCCCTGAAGGGCTCGCGAGCTTCCCCCACCTCGCTGCGCGCGAGATGGCGCACCTCCAGCGCGAACTGCTCCACCGCGGTGCCGAGAGCGGCGCAGGCGTAGAGGACCTCCGCGTGCCGATCACGAGCGATGACTTGCGTCGCCGGCGTCGGGGTGAGCCCGAGAGCGTCACACACAAAGTCTTCGACGGACGGATCGATATTGGAGTAGGTGCCCACGGCTCCCGAGAGCTTTCCTACCGCAATGCCGTCACGGGCCCGCTGAGCCCGCCGGAGATCACGGTCGGTCTGGAGCGCGAACAGGGCAAACTTGGTCCCGTAGGTGGTGGGCTCAGCGTGCATACCGTGAGTGCGCCCCACAATGGGCAGGTCAATCGACTCGCGAGCGCGATCGGCGAGGGCGTCACGAAACGCGCGAGCGTCCTCGAGGACGACGCCCATCGCCCGAGTCAAGATGGAGCACAAGGCGGTATCAACAACGTCCGACGAGGTCAACCCGTAGTGGATCCACGCCCCTTCGGGCATCCCAATGCGCTCCTGCACCACGTCCACGAAGGCGGCGGTGTCGTGTTGGGTCACCGCTTCACGCTCCTCTACGGCGCGCACGAAGTCGTCATCAATGACGGGTCGTCGCTCGCGTAACGCTCGCGCGTCGTCGGACGGAATGACTCCGAGCTCGGCGAGCGCTTCGGCCGCCAGAATCTCCACGTCCAGCATGGCGTCGAAACGTTGGACGTCCGAGAACAATGCGGCCATGTCACGCGGGGCGTATCGGGGAATCATGCCTACTCCT
>JAGXAY010000015.1 GCA_018971385.1 Acidobacteriota bacterium
AGCACTCCACCATGACCGTCACATCATTTCCGACACTTCGTTCGAGCAGGGGCATCACGGCCTCCAGTGCGCTACACACATCCAGTAGTCCACTCTCCGTATCCTGCTGTCGCGCGAACGTCATCAGCTGGCGCACCATCTCCGCGCCCCGTTCCGCCGCTCGACGAATCTGCGTGAGTTCCTCGGCGACGCGAGCGGGAATTGGGTAGGACTCCGCTGTTCCCACGCACATCAGGACCACCCCGAGCAGGTTGTTGAAATCGTGAGCCACGCCACTCGCCAGGCGTCCGAGACTGTCGAGCCGATCTTCCCGTTCTCGCTCCTGTTGGACGGCGAGCTCGCGACGCTCCCGTTCGAGTGAGATTCGTTCGCTGACGTCACGAATGGAACACACCACCGTGTACCCCCACCGGGGGTCGAGAGCGCGAAGACGAACCTCGACGGGAAAAATCGTGCCATCTCGGCGTCGACCCTCCACTTGGTGAGTGGCCACCAGGGAGGCCTCGGGAGACTCCGGATCAAACGGAACGTGGGGTCCTAAGTCCCCCGAGAGAAGGAGGTCGGTCAGCGATAACCGCGCCGCCTCGACAGCGCTGACCCCGAAAAGTCGGCAGAACTCCTCATTGACGAGAGCCAGTCGATGTTCCTGGTCGAGGGCCACGATACCGTCGGGTGCGGTGGACAACAGTTCGGCCACGCGTTCGGACGTACGCCTCTCCACCTCGCTGTCGCGAAGTGCCGCCTCCGTCTCGAGTGCTTCCCACCCGTAAGAGAGACTGGCCGCGACACGCTCGACGAGATCACGCTCTTCCTCGTTGAAGTAGTGCGGCTCACGGGCGTAGACGGAGAGAAGTCCGCGCACCCGATGGTCCACCACGAGGGGAAAACCACCCGAGGAGCGGAAGCTGACTCGCGCGGCGGCGGCGCGCCACGGGGCCATATTCGGTTCCACCAAGATGTCGTCGGAGTACTGAGTCTTCCCCGTACGCAACGCCACACCCCCCACACCACGCCCGCCAGTGTCGTCACGAATCGATAAGCGGACGTCGGACAAATAGTCTCCCGCTCCCTCGCCCGCCGACGCCACGATGGGGACCTCTCCGGTCTCCTCGTCGACGACACCTACCCAACTCATCACGAATCCACCCACCTCGACGGCGAGTCGGGTCACGTCGCGAAAGAGGGAGGTGAGGTCAGTCGTACGAAAGACCGCCTCGTTGGTGTCGGCGAGAACGTTGGCGAGTCGTTGGTGTCGTTGAACTTGCTGGAGAAGGTTATGAATCATCTCGTCGCGACGATGCTCGTCGGTGGTATCAGCGAGAAAGACGGTCAGGCCTTCGGGTATCGGAAACAAGCGAACTTTGAACCACCGGCCGAAGGGCTCGAACTGCTCCTCGAACGTGGATACTTCTCGAGAACCCATCGCCTCGCGGTAGCGTTGCTCAAAGGGTGTTCCGAGCAGTCGAGGGAAGGCCTCCCACAGGACTCGCCCCTCCATCTCGTTGAGGGGGCGTCGCATCATCGCCAACGCCGCTTGATTCGCGAAGAGAATCGTCCACGTCGAGTCAAGGGTAAAGATGCCCTCACTGAAGTCATCAAAGACCGATGGATTCGGGTAGTGAACGTCCTTCATCACCCCCCCTTGCGCGTGTCCCTACTCGACAGTAGCGACGAAATGACCGACACACGAAATAAATTTCAATAAAGGCAGGGGGCCGCGATGGTACCCAGTTGGACGTCACTACCGACAACCGACAGTTCGCGTTCGAGGTTCCTTCGGTAGAGCAGTCCTCGCCGCGACAAGGCAGTTTTGTTAGCGGTGCACAGACCATGAACAAGTTCATCTTCATCTCGATACGGAGACCCCCCTGAAATGATCGACTGGACCATTCACTGGGGGCCCCGCACCGGACCCGCACCGTTGAGTCGAACTCGACCATCTTGAAAAGTACGAGAGCCGGATTTCGAACTTGGAGGTGCGCTCACTCAGGGATGAGGGGCACGAACGTCGCGTCGCCCCCAACGCCCACTCGAGGAGTTGACCATGGGGTGTACTCGGGGCACAACTCGTAAACCCAGCCAGCTCACTGAGCGCGGTCCGACGCCACTGGAGCGATTCTCATCAATCTCGTACTCGGACCACCATCTCAATTTCGACGAGAGCTTGTCGAGGAAGGGCACTCACTTCCACCAGCAATCGGGCCGGTCGGTGTTCGCCCATCACGGAAAGGTAGCTCTCGTTGATAGATGACGACTCGTCAAGCTTGGTGGTGAAAATACCCACCTTGACCACGTCGTGCACTCCGGCGCCGTGTGCCTCGGCGATAGCCAGCGCATTGTTCATGGCCACCTTGGTCTGCCCGCCCACCGAGGTTGATTCAATCTCGCCACTACCGTGGTTGAGAGGAAGCTGACCCGACACAAAGAGCAGTGCGTCCTTCGAATCCACCCTGATAGCGGGTGAGTAGGGCGCACCCTTTGAATTGTTTTTCCCTACCGCATCATTCATTACTCCTACCCTTTCGCCGAGATCTACCGCGGCCGCCTTCAGCTCACGCCTTCTCAACTTCCTGACCTCGTAGTTCATTGAGGTAGTTGTAAATGGTGAACCGAGACACCCCTAACTCGCGCGCAACATAGTCCACAGCGTCACGAACTAGAAACAGACCGCGCTCTTCCAGTAACCGAACGGCGTGAACTTTGTGCCGCTTATGCATGAGCTCCGGTTCGACACCAACCTCGCGGATGGCTTCCGACACTGCCTCCGCCATGACTTCGTCCACCGTCTTCGGGAATGTCTCATTCACCCGCAATTCGGACTCGGAGTGGAGCTGATCATCAACCCCGAGGAGCCTCGCGACCGAGGACACCGCGTCACGTAGTTTCACGACGTGGCTCATATCCAAGTTGATACAAATACAGCCAACGGCCACCCCTCGGTCGTCGCGGACGAAGATAGTTGACGATTGCAGCGCACGTCCGTCGCTCAATTCCACGCGATAGTTGATGAGGTCTTCGTTGGCCCCCGCACGAATCTTCTCCAACGCGAAGGTGTTGATGGGGTCCCCTACCTCGCGTTGGGTGAGTCCTCCACCAATGGCCACGATCGAATTCGGCAATCGAGAAAAATCATGAAGCACAATCTCGCAATGCGATCCAATGACGCGAGCTAAGAGAGGGACAATCTCGCACAGTCCGTTCATAAGAGTGACCGACTGTCCCGTTGGACGGACGGAAAGAGAGTCGCGCGACTCATCCTTTGGCTTCGTCGCAGATTTCTTCCTTGTCGCAACTTCCAACGACGCCACGTCCGCGTCAGCTCCCGGTCCAGACACGTGGTGGATTGATTGTGTTTTGGGGGTCACAACGCCAGCCCCTTCATGCTTCGACCGACCTCGTCGAGGATGGATATCGGAGTGGTCGCGTGAACGGAGAGGCGCACGTAAGAATCATGACAGGTCACAAGAATCCCGTCAGTCTTCAAACGTTCGTGGAGTTGCTGGGGTGAAGCTCCCGGAAGATGAAACGACGTAATTCCGGAGTAACTCTCAACAGCAACATTGCTCAACAACACCCCCCCAGCACGTGAGACGACGCTTCGAACGTACGTAGTTCGCTCCGTAATAGCCGAGTTCATCTCCGCGATACCAAGATCAGAGAGCAGATCAAGAGCGCTACTCAGGCGAGCAACGGCCACCAAATCCGGCGTGGTGATCATCATCCGTTGGCCGTCTCGCCTCGTCGGGTGAACTGTTCCGTCGTAGTCAAAGGGAGATTCCACCGCGAGCCATCCCGCCAAGCCGTCCCCCAATCGTTCGACCGCCCGATCAGACAGGGAGATGAATCCGGTACCCCAACCAGCCCGCAACCACTTTTGACCGCCGACCATCAGGGCATCGGCGAGATGCCAAGGTGCGTCCACTGCTCCAAAGCCCTGTATCGCGTCGACGAGAAGCAGTCGGTCTCCCACGACCTCTCGTAACGCCGCCAGATCGGCGCGGTATCCCGTTCGAAAGTCCACGGCACTCACCACGACGCCAACGGTGGCAGGCGTGAGTTGGCGAGCGACGGACTCGGGAGTCACAAGCCCATTGTCAGTCTCTAGCCATCTCACCGCGGGCCCACCAAAGGCATTGGCCCTAATCCAGGGATAGACGTTCGCCGGAAACTCCCGTGGTGACAACACGATCTCGCTCCTTGGATCAGCCGGAAGGGCCATAGCCACCATGGTGTTCGCGACACTGGTCGAGGACGCGAACGTCACCGCGTCCTCACTCGGCCTCCCCGTAAGGGATGCAATCTGGGCGCGAACCCGCTTGTGCACCTCTTGAAGGTCATCGATGGGAGCAAAACCTCGAGACACGCTCGAAAGACACTTCGAACTAACCGTGTTGACGTCGTGAGACGGCGGACCGAATCGGGCAAAGTCTAAGTACCCCGGCTCGGCAGAAAAGTGCGCGGAGTACGCGTCCAGAGAGAGGTGAGACATCACAACACCTTTGACAAAAACTGCTGAGTACGTTCATGACGGGGATTGGAGAAAACCTCAGCAGGTGCGCCTTCCTCCACGAGGGTGCCATCAAACATGAAGACGGCTTTATCCGCGACCTCTCGCGCGAAACCGACTTCGTGGGTCACCACAATCATTGTCATTCCCCCTTGGGCGAGATCCCTCATCACTGACAACACCTCACCCACGAGTTCAGGGTCCAAAGCACTTGTCGGTTCGTCAAAGAGAATCAACTTGGGATTCATAGCGAGAGATCTCGCGATAGCCACCCGTTGCTGCTGGCCACCGGACAATTGGGCGGGATACCGATCAGCCCAGTTCATCATCCCCACTTGAGTAAGCAGTCGTTCCGCCGTCTCGCGCGCCGCCGACGCACTTTGACGCAGAACGTAAACCGGCCCTTCCATCACGTTCTCAATGGCCGTTCGATTGGCGAAAAGATTAAATCGTTGAAAAACCATGCCAATGTGCGTCCGCTGCAGGGCAACGTCGCGTTCACGTATCTCGTGGAACTTTCCACCGTCCAGGCGGTATCCCACGGGAACTCCGTCAACCCAGATGGACCCGGCATCAATTTTCTCGAGATGGTTAAGGCATCGCAGAAACGTGCTCTTTCCGCCTCCCGATGGCCCGAGGAGACACACAACCTGTCCGGCCTCCACGTCGAGGTTGATACCTTTAAGAACTTCGAGACGCCCAAATCGCTTATGAACATTGAGGGCGCGAACGAGTGGCGAGCTCACAGCGCCACCCCCGGGTTCCTCTCGGACAGGTGAAACACCCCGCGCATGCTGAGAGATCGTCGTACCGTTTTACCCATCGACATCGACGACGGATCAGAACGGTCAGTGGCGAACTTCTTTTCAATGAAGTACTGACCAATGCTCGCCAGCGAAACGAGAACCATGTACCAGAGGGCGGCAGCCATCAGAGTCTCCATAATGCGGAAGTTCGCCGAGTAGATATCGGTCGACGACAAGATCAATTCGTGAAAACCGACGACTGACGCGAGTGACGTCCCCTTCAGCATGTTGATGAAGTCGTTACCAGTCGGAGGAATAATGACGCGCATTGCCTGAGGGAGAATCACGCGCCGCATCGCTTGCGAGGGTTTCATTCCGATAGAACTCGCCGCCTCAATCTGACCGTGATCAACGCTATTAAAGCCCGCCCTCACGATTTCGGCGTAATAGGCGCTTTCGTTAAGTCCGAGACCCAGCACTCCCACAACGAAAGCCGTCATCACGGAGTTAGTGGACACGCTAAAGAGATGCGGGATGCCGAGCGTCTTGAAAGCGAGAGCGAGGTTGTACCAAATGTAGAGCTGGAGCAGGGCCGGTAGGCCGCGAAATATGTAGATGTAGAACCACGCACTCCACTTGATCACGGGATTGGACGAGCGTCTCATGATGGCGACAATGACACCGAGAACAATTCCGAGGGCTTGACACACCACGGCGAGCAGCACCGTCATGTACATGCCCACAATCATCGTGTGGTACGTGAAGAACTTCGGAATATCGCCCCACGCGATTTGAGCGTGCCTCATGCTCATGACAAACACGATGACCAGAAGGAGAATGATTCCCGCGGAGACCCATCGTCCCCACTTTCTCATGGGGACGATGGGAATTTCTCCGTCAGGAATCCGTGGGCCGAGAACGTCAGTCATCGGTAGCGCAAGTCCTTTCGCGGGCTGATACTCGACCCTAATTCTGACCTAGCAGACCTTCTTGTAAATGGTCTTACACCCATTGATAGCCGGGTTGGTAATGCCCACAGAGGCGACATTCCACGCCGTCAATATCTCGTGATAGACGCTCTTGTTGCCACCCTTCATGAGCAACTGGAGGGCTCCGTGAACGGCGTTCATCAGTTTTGTGTCGCTCTTAGGGAAGCCAATTCCGTAGGGACTCGACTCAATAGGTGGGTAGTTGACCGACTGGACGGTGGACATCGTCTGCTGGTCGTAGGCGTCAGTGATGTTGTCGTTCAAAACGGCGTCCGCACGTCCCGTGGCCAGGTTCGCCAACTCCTGGGCAGTACTTGACGCCACCACTTCGGTAATCGGCTTTTTCGCACAGAGTCCACCCGCAGCGTTCAGCGACTTCAAATACGCCTCCTGGGTTGTTCCGGTGGTGTCCGTCACGTTTTTCCCACAGAGGCCCGACGGTCCCGTGATGTGCTCCGGATTGCCCGCCTTGACGAGTATCCCAATACCGTCCACGAGATAATCCACAAAATTGATGAGGCCCTCCCGGGTCGTCGTGTCGTTCATTGCCGTCATCGACATGTCCACCCGCCCGGTTTGGACCGCCGGCACAATGGAACTCCATACTGGCAACTGTTGGTACTTCACCGATACCCCGAGAACTCGACCAATGGCCTGAGCAAGATTCACCTCAAATCCGACTGCGTATTGCGAATTGCCGGCAAAGAAGTCATCCGGCGCATTCTCCATCTGAGCGCCAATCAGAATGGATCCCTTCTTGAGAATCGCAGCGGGCAGAGCCTTATGGAGAGCCATGTCTTCCTTGACCGTCGCCACGTAGGTCTTCGATATCTTGTTGGCCTGCCCCGGATTGTTTACCGCACCCGCGGACGCACCGGCCAAAGGCGCCACAACGAGACCCACCAGTCCCGCGACGAGTGCCGTTCCCCCAACTCGACGGATTCCCTTGTCGAACATCACGTTCCCCCTCAATACTCACCACGTACCGCCCCTCTTCTCGAGTTCGGCGCATGATCGAGAACTTCTCCCGATGTGGTGAACATAACACTGTTGGTTGAAGAACTCAACTATTTGTTGAAATTTCCTTTATTTGATTATGGCGCTTTATCAGGTTTTATGTCGGTGGCGGAAGAATTCCTAGTCGATGAGATTGTCATACTGCCGTTATCATCAGCACCGTGAGCCGCGAACGAGATGACCTCATCCGCACGATATGGAATGACCTGTACACCCAGTCGAGTGACTTACGAACGTGCGAGGCATCGATCTCTAAAGTCTTCGCCCTGTTGCGCAACTGCTTCGAGTCGGGTGGTTCCGTGTTTATTTGCGGAAACGGTGGGAGCGCTTCTGACGCCGAGCACATTGCGGGTGAACTTGTTAAGCCCTGCGCGTTATCACGACCGGTGACCGACGACTTCGCGGCAGAGCTTCGTCTCCGCGGTGACGACGGGTATCTCGCCACCCACCTCGCCAGAGGACTCTCCATCACACCACTCGTGAGTCAGGCCGCGTTGCTGACCGCTATCGCCAACGATCAGGGGGGTGACCTCATCTTCGCCCAACAGGTCATGGCGTATGTAGGCCCCCCCGATATTCTCTGGGCCCTGAGTACATCGGGCTCTTCACGAAACGTTGTTCTCGCAGCGCGAACGGCCCGAGCCAAAGGGGCGGGTGTTGTCTCGTTCACCGGGCCAGTTAGTGGTCCACTGGGTGAACTCTCAGACGAAGTCGTTGCGACACCCGGTTCCGATACACCTCACATTCAGCACTACCACCAGAGGGTGTACCACGCTGTGTGTCTCGCCTTAGAAGCCCACTTTTACGCATGACTCTCCTTGGCGGAATCGCCATCGGTGGCACGAACTCCATCCTGACGTTGGCCAACAGCGATCCCACGCCCGCGATTATTTTCCGCGAGACAATACCGACGGAAGGAGCTGCATCCGTACTTCTTCCCACGCTGGCCGCACGGTTACGCACCGTGAGTTCCGAGATAGGTTCGCGACTCACTTCGGTCGGAGTAACCTGCGGCGGTCCTCTCGACGAAGTCGCCGGACTCGTCTTGTCTCCCCCGAACCTGCCCGGTTGGGATTGTGTCCCTCTCGTGAGTCTGGTCAGTAACGAAGTCGGAGTCCCCACACGCCTCATGAATGACGCTAACGCTGGCGCGCTCGCCGAGTGGGTGTGGGGCGCCGGTCGAGGTGCGTCCACTCTGGTCTTCCTCACCATGGGCACTGGAATCGGAGCGGGGCTAATTCTCAGCGGTCGCCTCCATCGTGGGGCGAGCGGGATGGCGGGCGAGCTGGGCCATTGGCGTCTACGAGACCACGGTCCCGTGGGCTACGCCAAGGCTGGTTCAGTGGAGGGATTCTGTAGTGGGGGTGGCATCGCCCAGTGGGCACACTTGAGGCGCGTAGAACTTCTTGGTGACTCACACTCTCCGTCGTCGGGCACGTTGCGCTATTCCGCCCTCGATCTCGCCGTCATGGCGGACAAGGGGGACCCCTTCGCCACTCAGCTGTGGTCGGACGTGGGGGACGCGCTCGGGGCGACCCTGGCACTCGTCATTGACTTTTTAAATCCTGACGCGATTGTGATTGGCGGAATCTTTCCTCGGCAAGAGTTTCGACTCCGTCCTTCCATGGAAAGAACACTTCACCGAGAAGCGCTTCCCGAGAACCTCGAATGTTGCACCATTAGAGGTTCGGAATTAGGCGAACGGATTAGCGATTATTCCGCACTGGCCGTGGCGATGGTAGGTCAGCAACTCCACGACGTTGCGGCTCAATTAACGAATGCCGTCGAGGGTCAATGATCCAATTCAGGATGAACGCTGCAACGATCACGAACGGGTCCATGCACTCACGGTGTCGTTCGAGGAATAGGTAGTGCGGGCGCACTTCACGAGAGTGCGGAGACCGTGGTTCTCGCTTCGCCCACCGCGCTTCCGCCGTCCTGGGACGGGCCGGTAGGACCCGGGACCGCCTACAACTCAAACTTGGCTGTGTGGGTGCACGCGGGGTAGCTGCTGCACCCGATGAAGGATCCGTAAGGTCCTGTTCGACGAACGAGAGTTCCGGTACCGCAGTCCGGACACGCCACCTTGCTCGAATAGCGGCAGGAAGGAAAGGCGGTGCATCCCAGAAACGGGTCGTAGGGTCCGTGGCGTTCTACGAGCGTTCCGTGCCCGCACGAAGGGCACACGAAGATGGAACTGCCGCTGGGCGATTCCACAACCACATTCGAATCTGAAAGGATCTCGACCACGAATGGAGACGGCTGCGCCAGCGAGGCAAGAACGAAGACTCCTCGTCGAGCGCGGGTGAGCGCCACGTAGAACAGCCGACGCTCTTCGGCGTGAGGGTAGGTGTCGGGTGTGGGCATGGCCAAGTCGAGAACGGGATCATCGGTGATGTTGGAAGGAAAACCGAAGGCGCCAGCCGACATGCCCAAAATGATGACGTAGTCAGCTTCCAGTCCTTTGGATCCGTGCACGGTCCTGAACGTGACGTCCAAGCCCTCCCACGTCCGTTTCGGCACTACTTCGTGCTGGAACCGATAGCGACCGAGGACGTTCACGGTCGTTGCCTCAGAGTGCGCGTCCCGGCGAGGACCGGCGAGGACCTCCCCGGACAGTCGGCGGAGAATCTGTTCGACTCCACTTCGCTCGTCGTCGGTCGAGACTACCGTCACCGGACGACCCGGCGAGGTCGCCGCCGACTTCATAGGCTTGTCGAATTGGATCGGATTCTTCGAGATGAACCTCCGGGCCACGTCACAGATCTCTTGAGTACATCGATACGTAGTGGTCAAGTTGAGTTGCGGACCACGACCGTACCACTCAAAGAATTGATTCATGACGGACACGTCCGCGCCAGCGAATCGATTGATTGACTGCCAATCATCGCCGACTGCCAACAGGTAGCGACCCGGTTCTTTGAGAAGTCCCTTGACAAACCGGGCGCGAGCCTGGCTGGAGTCCTGGAACTCGTCAACCAGGACGAGATCATAGGGCGAACGAACAGCCCCAACGTCCAAGAGATCCGCCGCATTCACGAGCATGGCCTCGAAGTCGACACTTTCCTCTGCCCTCAGACGCCGTTGCCACTCTTCGTGTATCGGCCAGTAGCACGACAGAAAGAGTCGAGTGCGGAAGCCGTCGAGTCCCTTCATCTCCCCGCCGAGTCGACGTTCGAGGTCCTGATCCGACCACGAGTTGGATTTCACGTGGCACATGAAGGTCCGAATGAGGCGTGCCAAATCCTCGTGCGGTAGCGGCACGGCCCACGCATCGGCGATGGGCCTGTCAGGGTTCCAGTCGAACACGAGACCACGATCAGTCAGCTCGCCCTTCAGGCGCTTCAGCCCATCCTCGAATATCACTTGGGCCCACGTCGTCTCAATCAGCGTGGTGCCGAACTGAGAATGGAGGTTCCGCTTCCACTCCATGTCCTGCGCGTAGCCGGTGAAGTCCTTCGGAGGTTGCCCGTCTCGATCGAGAGCCCAGTGCTCGTGCCACACGTCGATACCCGGGTAGTAGAAATCGGGATGGTACTGCGAGTGCGTTGCATCGGCGACATCGTGAGGGAATCGTCGCTCGTACTCGAAGTCAATACCATTGAGAAAGAGGAAGTCCGCAATCACGCGCTCCCCGTAGCTCTTGACGAGGGTTCCAGAAAATGTACGAAAACCGGTCGTGCGCGAGACATTGTCATAGCCGTCCGGTGAACCATCGTCTACACGAGTCGGAGCGTTAGCGAAGAGAAGACGATAGAGATCCCAGTTATATCGAAAGGTCGCTGAACTGTCTCGAAGGTGGTCGGCGATCTCAACGATCATCGCCACGTCATCCCCCTGTTCGAGCCAACGCGCCAGACGAGGTTTCTTGCCGGTAGCACCACCAATAACCTCAAGGCCGTAGGCGTGAAATGTTGATGCCTTGATGCCTTTCGAGGAGATGCCCGCCGCGGCAAAACGAGAGTCGATGCGTTCCTGAAGTTCATTCGCCGCCGCCCGATTGAAAGCGAGTAACAGGACTCGGTCGGGCGGCACGATGCCTCGAGCTACCGCGTACGCCGCCCTAGCCACCATGACCGACGTCTTTCCGGAACCCGCGGCCGCAAGAACCTGTACCCGATTATCGAAACTAACAACCGCGCGGGCCTGTTCCTCCGAAAGAGGTGTCCGCTCGATACTGTCAAAGAAAGCCCGTCGCTCAAGTATTTCGCTCTCCGCCACTTGGTCGTTCGCGACCCTGACTCTCGCCTCGAGATCGGCCGCCACGAAGGCGACCGCTTCGAGCTGCTCGGCCGTCAGGAGGTGCTCGCAGCCTTGTGACTGACTCTGGTCACGAAGGTCTTGTGCGGGACGACGAGAGACCAATTGAGCGACCACTTCCGACGAAATCCACCGTCGATGTTCCAGCTCCCTATCGACGAGGTTCTTAACCTCCTCCCTCCAGCGCACTGATTCATCGATCTGAGGAAGCAACTCCCAGTAACCGAACCACGCGGACAGTCCGAGTGCATCAACCTTCGGGCAACCAGGGAGAACCGTGGGGGTCATACCTGCACGAAGAAGGAAATAACGAAACCGCCGCCGCACGACACTCATCTTTGGAGCGTCACTACGTTCGTGCCGGACGGCATGTCCGTCAACGACGATTTCGATGGCGTCGGCGTCTAACGCAATCCGCCAATTCTTGCCAGACCACTCACGACGTTCCACAAGTCGACTCAAAGACCTACTGTCACGATGGACCACGCTACAGGTCTCGCTAGACATTGACCGTAATCAGTCCCTCGCGGAGTACCCACACTCACTGAGCATTCAGCCTGGAAATCGAGTTAAAGCACACGAGAACATCGTGGGCCATGTTGGAGGTGGGAGTAACTAGGGAGAGCCGACACTCAGGAGCGGGTCCGCAGATGTCAGTCGGGGGCCCGAGAACGACCACGTCATCAACTGTTCGACGGTCGTCGAGCGTGGGGGTGATGGTGTCGGGAGGCGAAAACAGCCAGTCCGGCAGCCGCGGCGCAGGAGAGTGCCCCCACCCCGAGACCCCAGCGGGCGTTCGTCGCGTTGGTGATCCACCCGACGAGTGGGCCCCCGATAGGAGTAGATCCCAGGAATGCCACGGCCCACAGCGACATCACCCGTCCCCGCATCTGGGGATCGGCCGCGAGTTGGAGTGTGGAATTTGCGGTCGCGAGAAAGGCGACGCTGGCGTATCCGACGGCGACGAAGGCCACGTCCTCGAACAGCATTGAGGGCATGAGAGCGGCCGCCGCCATCGAGAGTGCGAAGAGCACGGCTCCGCGTTGCAGTGCTCTCGTTCCGGTCGACCCGCGAGCGGCCGTCATCAGTCCACCGATTACCGCGCCAATACCCATCGCGGAGGTCAACTCCCCGAACCCCACCGAGTTGTGGTGGAAGACCCGCTCGGCGAGGACCGGCATCGTGACCTGAAACTCGTAAGCGAAGGTTCCGACCAGGGCCATCATGACGAGGGGGATGGCGAGCGTGGGGGTCCGTCGGACGTAGGCGAGCCCTTCTCGAAGTTGCCCTTTAGCGCGCGGTGTGGGCTCGGCTCGATGCAACAACGTCTCGTCCATCGCCCACAGTGATCCGACAACGGCGACGAAGGAGACGGCGTTCAGAGCAAAACACCACCCCTCCCCCACGGTGGCGATGAGGACACCGGCGAGAGCGGGGCCGACAGCCCGAGCCACGTTCACCATGGTCGAGTTCAGACTGACCGCGTTTCGTAAGTCGCTCGGTCCGACCATCTCCAAGACGAAGGTCTGGCGGATCGGGTTCTCGAAGGCGTTGTTCACGCCGAGGACCACCGCGAGGAGGCCCACGTCGGCGAAGGTCGCCACGTGGGCGAAGGTGACGAGGGCGAGCAGGGCGGCCTGCACCCCCATGAGCGACTGGAGGACCATCATCAGACGGCGCTTGTTGACCCGATCGGCCACGACGCCGGCGTAGGGACCGAGGAGAAGAGTCGGCAGGGTCTGGAGCGCGATGACGATGCCGATGTCGGTCGCCGAGTGGGTCAGGACGAGAACGAGCCAGGACTGAGCGATGGCCTGCATCCACGTGCCCACGAGCGAGACGCCCTGGCCGAGGACGTACTTGCGATAGTTGGGATTAGCGAGTGACGCGAAGGTGGTTCGCGCCGCGTCCCGGGCCGTCTCCCGAACACTCACTCGAGACCACCCCGCAGCCGCTGAACCAGGCCGTCCAACGCATCGAGGGCGTCGTCGATTCGTCGGCGCTCCTCGGGGTCTAACTGCTCGAGGGCGGCGCGCAGAAGGTCACGACGTTCGCTACGAATGGACTCCACCAACTCCTCGGCGGCCCTCGTCGGGCCGAGAAGAGCGACGCGGGCGTCGTTGTCGTCGACGCGGCGCTCGGCGAGCCCGGACTCCTCCAACTTCGCCGCCACCCGCGACAGCATGGTCGGATTAATACCGACGTCCTCGGCGAGGTCAGCCATGCGACGGGGACCCCGTCGAGCGAGCACGATCACCACTTCGAGCTGGGACGGGGTGAGATCGTGATCCGGACGCGACAAGCGCAGGGCCCGCTGAATTCGTGCGACCGCGATGCGGAGCCGTTCGGCCGACTCGTCCACGCTGGCGGGGACTTCCGAGGTCGTTAGTTCACTCACACCACCAGGGTAGCGTTTAGTTGCCATTCGGCAAGCAATTTACCTACAGGACGTCGGCGAGGCTCCACAGGAGAGCCTGGATTCCCTGCAGCGTCTCGCGAATGACCGGTTCCAGGGACTCAATCTCCGTCTCCTTGCGCACACCGGCGCCGAGGTGAAGGGCGCGCAGTCCCACCTGGAGAGTGCACAACCACGCCCAGGCCTCGTCGTCGTTCAGGAACTCCTCCTCGAGAGTGCTGAGAACCAACTCGGCGTGACTGGTGACCTCGGACTGGCGAGCCAGGACGACGAGGGGGTCGTCGGCGTCGTCGACCGGCGTGATGGGAGAGGTGAGCGACGCCCACCACTGGTGGTCGGGGTCCGTCTCGGCCGCCAACGTCTCCGCCGCGACGTATTTCACCAGGTCCCGTCCGGGTTGGTTCAGTCGCACTTCGATCCGACCATCCCGGCGACGCACGAAGATCCGGGGAGCCACTAGGTGCCCTCCTCGACGCTCGCGAGGAGCCCCGCCGCCTGCAACTGGGCGCAGTAGCGCTCGGCCCGCGAGCGCGTGCCGGACCAGACGACGGCCCGGCCCCGGTGGTGTACCTCCATCATGAGCTGAGTGGACTTGTTATCGGAGTAGCCGAACACGCGCTTGAAGATGACGACGACCACCTTCATGGGCGTCACGGGGTCGTCCCAGACCACGACGTCCCACGTTCTCTCCTTGAGAGTGGTCGTCGATCCGGCGAGCTCACTCTCGGTCGATGAAGCGCGTCGTACGGCGGGCACGGCTCCAGTCTGGCAGTTCTACTCGGGGGACGAAAGGGTCTCCTCGTCGCCGCTACTCAGTCGTCGCAGTCGCCACGACCCGGCCCAGAGCTGACCCGGTTCGAGGACGATGAGGTCCTTGCCGCTGCGCAGACCCTCCGGCGGGCAGGTCATCGGCTCCACGGCGATCGAGGTGCGTCGCCTCCCCCTCGCCAACTCGTCTCCGGTGTAAAGCTGGACGTAGGCCCAGGTCCGGTCCATCTGGAGCTCGATCAGCCCGCCGCGGGCGTCGCGCACGCGCACCGTCGCCCACCCGGAGTCGTCGCGCACGAGTTCGGTGTAGGTCACGTTCAGTTCGTGACCGGAGATGGATTTGGACTCCGTGAAGTCCCGCTCGTTGCCGGCGACGGGCAAGATGGCGCCCGTGGGGAGTAGCCGGGAGTCGGTCGCCACGAAGGCCCGCGCCGGTACCTCGAGGGTGGCGCCCTCGATCGTGTCGGTCGTCACCGCCAGGTAGGGGTGAAAGCCCACCCCGACCGGAATCGGGACTTCGTCGAGATTAGTGACGTGGGTGGTCACGGTGAGACCCTGGGATCCGAGATGGTAGGCCACGTTGAGAGCGGCGGCGAAGGGGTAGTCGGGCGTGGGCAGTACCGTCAGCGACAGCAACGCCCGATTCTGGTTCACCTGCTCCACCCGAAACGGGCGCCAGCGCACGTTCCCGTGAATCGCCGTCCCCGTCGCCAGGTCGTCAATGGTCGGGAAAGCCCGTCGACCGGAGAACTCCCAGGGCTCTTCGCTCAACCGGTTGGGCCAGGGGAACATGATCTGCCCCCGGGCCCCGTCGGGGAGGTCCTCGGCGGCGAACCCCTCGATCACGGGGGCTCCTCCGCGCACGTACGTACGAAGAGTCGCGCCGACTTCCGAGATGACGGCCCGTTGGTCTCCGTGGGCAATCGCAATCTGTTCACCGGTGGGCAGCACGGTCCATCCTTCCGTTTTCACTGCTAGGTAACTTACGACAACTAGCGTCGAGCTCATGAATATCATCGTCACCAACGACGACGGCATCGACGCGCCGGGCATGGCGGCCCTGGTCGGAGCCCTCGCGCCGTGGGCGCAGCGCGGCGGTCACGAGATCGTCGTGGTCGCCCCCGCCCAGAACTACTCCGGCATGTCGGCGGCCGTCTCCGACGTCTTCGGCCACCCCGAGGTCGCCTACCGGCGCGCTCGCGTCACGAGCGCCCTCGACGTCCTCGCCTACGCCCTGGACGCGCCCCCCGCCCTCTGCGCAATCCTCGGGGCGCTCGGCACCTTCGGAACCCGTCCCGACCTCGTCGTCTCGGGCATCAACGAGGGGGCGAACGTGGGCCGATCGATCCTGCACTCCGGCACCGTCGGCGCGGTGCTGAGCGCCGCCCAACTCGGTCTCTCCGGTCTCGCCGTCTCGGTGCAGTGGGGCGAGGACATCCACTACGACACCGCCGCCGCCGTCGCGGTCCAGGTCCTCGACGAACTGGTCACCGCCCCGGCGCGCACCGTTCTCAACCTCAACGTTCCGAACGTACGTCCCCGTGACGTCAAGGGAGTGCGACGGGCCCGGATCTCGATGGCCGAAGTCGTCGCGGCCGCCGGGCCGGACGCGGGAGGTCCCGCGCTCACCGACGAGGGAGTCCTCCCGCTCGCCATGGGCACCGCGACGCCGATGATCGGGGACGTCTCGGGGGAGGACTCCGACGAAGACGCCTACCTCGTCGAGGCCGGCTACGCCGCCCTCACGCCCCTCCTCGGACCGCACGAGAACTCCGACCCCGCCCTCGACACGGTGATCCACCGGGCCCTCGAGGTCATCGGCCAGCACCTAGCGGCCGAACGCTCCTAGTCCTCGCCCACCGGAGGACGTCGAGTGGCCTTCGTGGAGGAGCGCCGGGCCTTCTCCGCGACGCGTCGCTCGACCGAGGCCCGGGTCGGTCGGGTGGGACGCCGGGGGCGTTCGGGACGCGCCGCGTCCCGTATTCTCTCGGAGAGCACCTCGAGAGCGGCGCGCCGGTTCTGCCACTGACTCCGATGCCGCGTGGAGCTGGCCCGCAGGGTGGTGCCCCCGCGAGCCTCGACGCGAGCCCGCCAGGTCGGGGTGCCCGCCCGGGACTCACCGACCACCCAGATCACGTCCACCGCCGTCGCGTTCCGGTTGGCGTGTTGACCCCCCGGTCCGCCCGCGGGACGCACCCGCACCAGTATCTCGTCGAGGGGGACGATCACGCCGTCGATGTCGAGGCCCTCCATCACGAGGACTCGCCGTCGGGGAATCTCACGAGCGCGAGCTGCTGGGAGACCGCGACGAGAACGCCCCGTTCGTCGAAGAGTTCGCAGCGCTCGTCCACGCTCTCTCCCACCACCACCTCGCAGCGCTGACGGGCCCGGAGCCACTGACCCCGGGGGCGCTGACGGAGGTACGTGGTGAGTTGAAGCGTGGGGACCCACCCACTCGAGCCGAGCGGCACCGTCGCCGGCCAGAGACAGTCGGCGGCGAAGAAGAGGGAGAGGGTATCCCACTCCTGCGCCCCGTCTCGGCGCGCGAGCCAGGTGTCGTGGAACCCCTTCGTCGGGTCGGCCTCCTCCCACCACCGGCCCTGACTCGGATCGACCCGCAGATCCAGCGCGTCGTGCAGGGTCATACCCTCGGCGCGAGGGGCCGGGGGGCACGACTCGGGCGGGCTGAGGGCGGGTGGAGCGCTGTACTGGTACCGGGCCGGGACCTCGTCGAGGGTTCCCCAGGTGACGAGAGAGTCGGTGACGACTCGCCCGTCCACTCGCAGACGAACCCGGAGGAAACTCACCCGTCGACCCTGCTTCACGACCTCGACCTCCGCCTCCCCCACGCCGAGCGAGGGCGCACTGATGAAGTTCGTCGAGAGAGCGAGCACGTCGCCGTCACGACCGAGGTGGTGGCGCACCACCTGGACGATGACGCACTGCAGGTAGCCCCCGTTCGGCACGCCGTAGACCGTGTAGTCGGGGTGCAGAGTGACGAGTAGTGTCCCGTTCTTCTCCTCTACTCGACTGGCGAGCTCCAGTCGTTCGGCTCCGTGACTCACGTCTCCAGGCTAGAGCCCTCCCTTCGCCTCGGCGGGCTCAGTACTCTGGAGATGAGCCACCCGGGCACACGACGGGTGGCGTACTGAGGAGGGCCCGTGACAAAGCGACACTCGAGTGTGAGGGCCTACGGCATTCTGGTTCACGACAACCGCATCGCCCTGGTACGTTCCTCCAACCCCAAGCACGACCCGCCTCTCTGGTGGTTGCCCGGCGGTGGGTTGGACTTCGGCGAGACCCCCGAGGAGGCGCTGATGAGGGAGTTCATGGAGGAGACGGGACTGCGCGTCGAGCAACCCCGACTTTTTCGAGTCGCCTCCGATCTACGCTCCCGGGAGAACGGCGACCAGGTCCACACCGTGCGCCTCGTCTACTCGGTGAGCTACCACAGCGGAGACCTCGAGAGTGAGGTCCACGGGACCACCGACCACGCGGCGTGGTTCAGCCAGGATGAACTCGACGAGATCAACGTCGCCGACTACGCCCGAGACATCCTCGACGCCTGGTTTCAGAAGTAGCGTTCGCGCACGAGGTCCTTGTGGACCTTGCCGGTCGCCGTCGTGGGGGGGTCGTCACTCGTTAGCACGAACTGACTCGGCACCTGGTAGTGAGCGAGATGGCTGACGGCGAACTCCCGCAGGTCCTCTTCACGAAGCGAGTCAGCCGCTCTGGTCACGATGAGCGCCCCCACCCGCTGACCGAGCCGTTCGTCGGCCAGCCCCACCACGACGGCCCGGTCGACGAGAGGGTGGGTTTCGAGGGCGTTCTCGACCTCGACGCAGTAGATGTTCTCACCGGCTCGGATGATCATGTCCTTCACCCGGTCCACGACGTAGAGGAAACCCTCCTCGTCCCGGTAGCCGAGGTCGCCGGTGCGAAACCAGCCCCCCACGAAGGACTCCCGCGTGGCCTCCTCGTTCTCCCAGTAGCCGAGGGACAACGTGGGTCCGTTCACCCAGATCTCCCCCACCCGCGTCGGGGGGACGACCTCTCCTCGCTCGTCCCGAATCTCCACGTCCATCACGATGGTGGGGGTTTGTCCCGTCGAGGACGGTCGAGCCACGTAGTCGTCGCCGTAGTTCTGGGGACCGTAGGCGTTGGTCTCGGTCAGTCCGTAACCGAGGAAGGGCCGGCCGTGCTCGAGTCGTCGCTCGACGGACTGGACGAGAGACGCCGGAGCCGGGGCCCCACCACCGCCGAGACGAGCGACCGAGGAGAGGTCCGTCGTGTCCAGAGTCGAGGAGTGCAGCAGATCGAAGGTCTGGGTCGGTACACCCACGACGTGAGTCACTCGGTGGCGCTCGATGAGTTCGAGGACCTCCTCGGGGTGCCAGCCCCGGGTCATGACCAGTCGAAACTTCCAGGCAAGACTCGAGAGGAGAACGGGGACGAGGCCGGTGACGTGAAAGAGGGGCAGCAGAAGGATGGGCGTCGTGGGTAGACCCGTCGGTCGGTCGTTCTCCGACGTGCGCAGGGACTCGATGACGAGGCCGGCGGAGAACGCCATGAGGGACTGGCCAATGGCGCCGTGGGTCGAGATCGCCCCCTTCGGCCGTCCCGTCGTGCCCGAGGTGAAGAGCATGGTGGCGAGGTCGCTTCGAGCGGGGCGGTACTCGGGCGGAGGCGCCGAGTGCGCCACGACGTCGCGGTAGGGGGTGACACCGACGGAACGGGGGGCGTCCTCCCCCACCACGATCAGGTGATGGGGGTACGTGGCGGTGGCTCGTTGAGCGAGGTCGAGGAGGTCCTTCGAGACGATGAGGACGTCGGGACGCGCGTCGCTCAGGGCGGACGCCCACTCCTCCTCGCTCCACCACGGATTGAGAGCGACGAGGACCAGCCCCGCTCCGGTGACGGCGACGAAACTCACCACCCACTCCGGACAGTTCCTCATCGCGATCCCCACCCGGTCCCCCGGGACCAGGTGTCTCTCGTCGACGAGAAACCTCGAGAGACCGTCCGCCTGTCTCATCACGCGGTCGAAACTCCAGACCTCGTCGCCGACGAGAAGAAAGGGGCTGTCGTCGCCCCGAGCGGCGTCGTAGAGTTCGCGCAGACTGTTCGGGGCGTGGGAGAACTCCCGGCCCGCTCCCGCCTCGCGGGTCTCGAACAACTCCCCGGGTGCGCTCACCCGGGAGATGGCCTCACGCAAACTCAGCACGGCTACCCCCTCCCGACTGTAGAGCGTTAGGGTGAGCCGGTGGACGACCTCCTCGTCGATATCTGGGTGCACCCCGGGTCCCGGGTCACGCGAGTGGGGGGACGTCGGGAGGGGGCCCTCGTCGTCAAGGTCCGGGCCCGGGCCGTCGACGGCGCGGCGAACGACGCCCTGCTCGAGGCGGTGGCCGACGCCTTCGAGCGACCCCCGAGAGACGTCGCCCTGGAGCGCGGTCGGCGTTCCCGCCACAAAGTCGTTCGCGTCAGTGGCCCCGCCCACCTCCTGCGGGAACGTTTAGAGGAGCTACGGGCGAGGGACTAGGCCGGGGCTCCGGCCACCCCCGCGGCCCGCTCGGCCGCGCGCGCGACGCTCGCCCGCAAGGTGTCGAGGGAGGCGAACAGGCGCTCGCGGGCCTTCTCGGCCTCACCGTTCAGCCCCTCGAGCGCCGAGATCTTCCACGAGTCCACCATCGGCTCCACGACGTCCTCCAAAAACTGCTGGAGCCCGTAGATGCCCTCGCGAGCGATGCGCACGGCGTGGCGGGTGAAGCGCGGAATCCCCGTTCCCGGCATCGCGAATCGTTCGATCTGTCGTTCGAGGGACTGCACGATCGTCGAGGGGTCGATGAGCAGGGCCGCCCCCACGAGGTCCCGGTAGAACATGTAGTGCTTGGTCTCGTCTCCGGCGACGAGGCCGAGGACGTTACGACCGACCCGGTCCTCCTTCGGGAGTTTCGAGGCGGTGTTGCGGTGCGCAATCTGGGTGGCGCGCTCCTGGAAGGCGACGTAGGAGATGAGGTCGGAGAAGGTCTCGGGTTCGGGGTACTCCCCGCTCGTCATCTGGATTCTCCGGCCGTCCTCGAGAACCACCGGGTCGATGCAGCGCGAGATGTTCACCCAGTCGCGCATCACCATGGCGTGGCGATTCTCCTCCGCCGTCCACTGGTAGGACCACTCCCGAATGGGGTGGTCCTTCGGGGCGTGGCCAAGAATGGTTGTTGTGTAGTACGGCAGGTTGTCCTCGGTGAGCAGATTCACGTAAATCGAGGACCGAACCCCCTCGCTCGTCACGTACTGGTCGGGTGACCAGGGGCTCGTCTGAAAGTCCTCCCCCTCACCCCAGGGGATCTGCTCGTGGGGGTACCACAGGCGCGGCGCGTCCATGTGGCGATTGAAGAGGCGCTCTACGTCGGCTCGAATGTCGAAGAGGATCTCGCGATCGGGTACGTCGTGTGACTCCACCGTCATCCTTAGAAATACTGAGGTTCCCATCGTACTCGCGCACCACGGCGCCGCCCGTTAAGAATCCCTCTATCTAGTTGCTTATCGGCAAGCAATTAACCGCTATCCTTCCCCGTAGTGGCGTCACTCTCCTTCCTTCGACCGACCCCCCCGTCCACCCTCGAGACCTCCTCGCGTTACAAGTGGGTGGCCCTCGCCATCGTCACGACGGGGATGTTGATGGCCACCATCGACTCCTCCATCGTTCTCATCGCGATGCCGGCGATTTTCCGGGGCATCGGGATGGACCCCCTGCAGCCGGGCAACTCCTTCTACCTGCTGTGGATGATGCTCGGATTCCTGATCGTGACCTCCGTCTTGGTCGTGAGCCTCGGGCGTCTCGGGGACATGTACGGACGGGTGCGGATCTACAACGCCGGCTTCGCCCTCTTCACCCTCTTCTCGGCCGCCCTCTCGGTGACCTGGATGCACGGGCGCGCCGCCGGGTGGTGGCTCGTGATTATGCGCCTCTTTCAAGCCCTCGGCGCCGCCATGTTGATGTCCAACTCCTCGGCGATTCTGACCGACGCCTTCCCTGCCCACCAACGGGGTCTCGCCATGGGCGCCAATCAGGCGGCCGCGTTCTCGGGCTCCTTCATCGGCCTCATCGTGGGTGGACTGCTCGCCCCCTTCGATTGGCACCTCATCTTCCTCGTCTCGGTGCCGGTGGGTATCGCCGGCACCTACTTCGGCTACCGGTCCCTCCGAGAACTGGGGGAACGCCACCGCGCCCGCATCGACTGGTGGGGCAATCTCACCTTCGCGCTCGGGCTCGTCTCTCTCATGGTGGGTCTCACCTACGGCATTCAGTCCTACGGGGGACACCCCATGGGCTGGACCTCACCCCTCGTGCGGGGCGGAATCGTCCTCGGCGTGACGCTCCTCGCGGTATTCGTCGTCATGGAACGGCGCATCGCCGAACCCATGTTCCGCCTCCCCCTCCTCAAGATCCGGGCCTTCACCTCGGGGGTCGCCGCGTCCTTTCTCGCCGCCCTCTCGCGAGGGGGACTCATGTTCCTTCTCGTGATCTGGCTGCAGGGCATCTGGCTGCCCGAGCACGGCTACGACTTCGCGCGCACGCCCCTGTGGGCCGGGGTCGCCATGATTCCCCTCACCGTCGGGATGCTCATCTCCGGACCGCTCTCGGGGTACCTCTCCGACCGCTTCGGGCCCCGGCCCTTCGCGACGGGGGGCATGATCGGCACGGCCGGGTGCTTCCTCGCCCTCCAGCTCATCCCGGTCGACTTCTCCTACCCCGTCTTCGGCCTCGTCCTCTTTCTCACCGGACTCTGCATGGCGGCCTTCGGGTCACCCAATCGCGCCGGCGTGATGAACGCCCTGCCCCCGCGCGAGCGCGGCGTCGGGTCGGGGATGTACACCACGTTCCAGAACTCGGCCCAGGTCTTCTCCATCGGCCTCTTCTTCACCCTGCTCATCGTGGGTCTCTCGGCGAGTCTCTCCACCCAGCTCGACGCCGGGCTGCTCGCTCACGGGGTCTCCCCCCTCGACGCGGCGCGCGCGAGTCACCTCCCGCCCATCGCCACCCTCTTCGCGGCCTTTCTCGGGGTGAACCCCGTCGCCCACCTCCTCGGGGCCCACGGGCTCGCGTCCCTCACGGCTGCTCAGCGCGCCACGTTGACGGGACACTCCTTCTTCCCCCACCTCATCCAGAACAGTTTTCACACCGGCCTGCGCTGGGCCCTCGACTTCGCCATCGGGGCCAGTCTCCTCGCGGCCCTCGCGAGTTGGGTTCGCGGTGAGCGCGTGCCGCTCGAGGAGCTCTCCCTCCCGGGCGAGGTCCTCGTCACCGACTAGTTCCTCGATCCGGTCCCGCCAGTCGAACTCCGTACTGACCCCCCGCTCGTGAAGAACTCGTCGCTCCTCTCGCAGCTGATCGGCGACCCGTCCGAGTCCCCGCGGGAGGGCGTTGGCGATCCGGTCGCGGATCCATCCAGCGAGTCCCGGTGAGGCTCCGGACGTCGAGACCGCGACGACCACGTCGCCTTCTCGGTGCAGAGCGGTGAAGAACACGTCACTTCGTCGGGGGTCGTCTACGGCGGTGACGAAGCAGTGACGACGGCGGGCTTCGGCGAACACGCGGTCGTTGACCTCGCCGTCCCCCGTCGCCGAGACGACCCAGTCCACGCCCTCGAGGTCCCCGTCGCGGTAGGGGCGAATCTGCAGTGAGGCGAGCCACTCCGGAGGGGTCTCTCGACACTCGAGGGTCACGACGTGGACTCGCGCACCGGCCTCGTGAAGCTGGCGAGCCTTGCCCGCTCCGACTGCGCCAAAACCGATGACCAGAACGTCCCGGTCCTCGAGCCGTAGGGCCACCGGGAAGACGGAGCTACTCACGAGCCCCCTCGACTCCTCGCGCGACGTCACCCACGACGAGAACGGCCGGCGCGCGCCCGGTCCAGTCGCCCAGTTCCTCGAGGGTGCCCCAGCGGACCCGCTGATCGGGCCAGGAGGCCCACTCCACCGACGCGACCGGAGTCTCTAACTCGAGGCCGGCCGCCCGCAACTCCTCGGCGATCTCTCGTCGTCGGCCACTGCCCATCGCGACGACCAGGGTGTCCACGTGGGTCGCGAGGTCGCCGACCGGCGTGGGCTCTCCCCCCTCGCCGACCGCACTCACGAGGGCGACCCGACGGGACACTCCCCGGGTCGTCAGAGCGATGCCGGCGAGGGCGGGCGCACTGAGCAGGGAACTGAGACCGGGCACGATCTCCACCTCCACGCCCCGAGCCCGCAGGACCTCGACCTCTTCGGCCCCCCGGCCGAAGATGAAGGGGTCGCCCCCCTTAAGGCGCACGACTCGCTCGTGGCGCGCGCTCAGCTCCACCAGGAGCTCGTTGATGAACGCCTGGCGGTGGGAGTCACCGGGACCCTTGCCGACGTCGAATCGTTCCGCCGACGCCGGGGCGAGGGCGATGACCTCGGGGGCGACGAGGCGGTCGTAGACGACGGCGTCGGCTTCGAGCAGACGGTCCCTCGCCCGAAGCGTCAGGAGGTCGAGGGCCCCCGGCCCGGCCCCCACGAGAGAGACCCTCACGCCTGGTCCGTTCGCGCCACGAAGTCTCCGAAGGACTCCCCGGGCGCCCCCTCCTGCGCCCATCGGGTCAACCAGGGGGCGAGGGTGGCGTCGAGATGGTCGAGCGACACCTTTTCGGCGACGAGTCGCGCTAACCGGTCACCCCGAGGACTCGCCCCGAGGTAGAGGTCGTAGGTCGTCTTCGTCCGGCCGACGAGAGCGACCTCGGCGAGCGCGGCGCGTGAGCACCCGTTCGGGCACCCCGAGACTCGCACCTCGAGGGGGTGGTTCGAGCGGCCCACCCGAGTGAGCGCACCGTCGACGATGGCGAGGACCTCGGGAAGAACTCTCTCGGACTCCGCGAGGGCCTTCGAGCAGGTGGGCAGGGCCACGCACGCGATGGCTCGCCTCGCCACGGGAGAGAGGTCCTCGGCGCTCGTCACGCCGGCTCCGCTCACTCGTCGATCGATCTCGGCGCAGAGCTCCGGGGCGACGCCGACCCGCAGGTCCTGGCGGGGTGTGACGACGAACTGGACGTCCAGGGTCTCGGCGATCTGACGAAGAGCCCCCCGCAGGGAGGAGCTCTCGGCGTCGCGGACTCGACCACGGGGGACGGGCAGACCGAGCCAGGAACGACCGTCCGAGCCCGGACGCCACCCGAGGTGGTCGTCACCGGGAGCGAGGAGGGGCGCCGGGGCGTCCACGACGACCCGTCCACTCCGCCGAACGACCTCCTCCCGGATCTGGTCGACGCCCCGTTCGGCCACGACGTACTTGAAGCGGGCCTGGCGACGATCTACTCGACCGCCCTCGTCGCGGTAGATCTCGACGAGGGACTGAATCACGGGAACGAGGTCCTCCTCTCGCACGAAGCCGAGGGACTCGGCCAGACGGGCGTAGGTGCCGGGGTGCTGGTAGCTGCGCCCGAGACCCCCGCCAATGAGGACGTGAGCGCCCCGACCCTCGGTGGGGTGCTCCGTCGGAATGATGCCGACGTCGTGCGCGAAGACGTCGACGCAGTTCTCCTCGGGGTGGGCGACGGCGATCTTGAACTTGCGGGGCAGGTAGGTCACTCCGTAAAAGTCGTGCTCACTCTCGTCCTCCACGCTCACGGCGATTTCTCCGTTGACGAACACCTCCAGGTAGGCGTTGGTCCGAGCCCGAAAGTGGGAGGCGATCGTCGTGACGAGACGGGCGTAGTAGGGGTCCTCACCGAGGCGGGGGCAGAGGACGGTGTTTCTCACGACGTCGCCGCAGCCCCCGAAGGAACTTAAGGTCGCCTCGTGCAGTCGTCGGGCGAGGTCGCGCAGCGACCCCTTCCACACTCCGTGAATCTGCACCGTCTGACGGGTGGTGAGGCGTAGGGTGCCGTTGCCGAAGCGCTCCGCCACGTCGTCGAGGGCCAGCCACTGGGCGCTCGTGAGTCGTCCCCCGGGCACCACCACCCGGACCATGAAGATGTACTCGAGTTCTTCCTTCGCGAGAGTCCGTTCCCGGCGAACGTCCCGGTCGTCCTGGGCGTAGATGCCGTGGAACTTGATGAGGTGCTCGGAGTCGGGGTGACTGAGCGCCCGGGCCCCGTCGGCGAGGTCCTCCCCCAGGTGTCCGCGCAACAAGTGACTCGCGGCTTTGACGCCTTCTTCGTGGGTCAGGGCTGTCTCGAGGGACACGTCACTCTCCTAATTCTCATCCTTTCCACTAAATATTAGTGAATTAGTCAGGATTTGTCGACACGGCTTTCTCGAGCAAGGACGGCCGCCCCCGCGAGGGCGAGGAGACAGGAGAGGGCGAAGGCGTTCGCCGGAACGAAGGTCAGGGCGTTTTCCCGTAGATCGAAGGGGGCGCCGTGGGGTACCCACCACACGGGTGCGGCAACGGTAATGACCCCGAGGAGGACCCCGGCGATACGCACTCGCCTCTCCGGTCGAAAGATCAGTCCCACGGCCGCTACCCAGAGCCACACGAAGTGGTGGACCCAACTCACCGGTGAGACGAGCAGGCCGGTCACCGCCACCGTCCACACCGCCATCGCCACCTCGCCCCGGGCGTGAAGGCGACGAGCGACGACAAGTCCGAACCCCAGCACCACGAGAGCCACCGCGTCCACGAAGGAGCTCGCGAGAGTGCGGTGGACCAATCGATCGAGAACTCCCTGGAGGCTCTGGTTGGAGACGAAACTCACGACCCCGATACGGGACTGGGCGACGACGTCGTGAAACCAGTACTGGCGTGACGCCGTCGGGTTCGCCACGAAGGCGACGACCACGACCACGACGAAGGAGAGCGTGGCGTTCCTCGCTCGCCGCCACTGACCGGTCACGAGGTAGTAGCCAATCCAGATCAGGGGCACGAGTTTGAGGGCCCCGGCGAGACCGACGAGGACCCCCCGCGGCAGGTGACGTCCCCGCCAGCTCCACGTCCCGCCGAGATCGAGCAGGACGAGCGCCATGACGAGCAGATTGATCTGCCCGAAGGCGAAGGTTTGCAGAACCGGGTTCGCCACCACCCCGAGTCCCGCGAGCAGGAGCGCCCACCACCGGCGAGAGCGCCCGGGGACGGCGACCCACTGCAGACTCACCCGGACGCTCACGACGAGACAGAGGGCTCCGAGGAGAGCCCAGAGAACGCCGACCACTCCCGTGGGTCCCCACCGGAGCGGCCAGAGGAGCAGGGCGGCGGTGGGTGGGTACGTGAAGGGTAAGGGTGGACCACCGGTGACGACCAACCCGAGGTGATAGAGGGAGGGCGAGAACGCGTGGACGGCCCCTAGTCGATAGACCTCGAGGTCCACCTGGCGGCGATAAACGGTCCAGCCGAGGCTTCCGACGACCAGGGCCACCAGTGCGAGGGCCCCGAGGAGACGGTCTCTCGGGGGGAGGCGAGCGGGGGGCGCAGCGGACGGGGCGAGGGGTGGATCGAGGTGATACCCCGACGTCACGGAGTCCACGCGAGGGTGGTCGACAGCATGGTGAGAAGCACCATCACCAGAGCCGACACCATGAGAACTCGTTCGAAGTACCGGCGCGGGATGAGCTCGGCCGACCCGGCGAAGAGCGCGAAGCCCCGCAGAACGAGACGGGGCGACAGCGACACGATGGGCGACAGGGCCCCGAAGAGCACCGTCGCCGCCGCCTGGGTCGTCCAGTCGGCCGGTATCGCGCGCCGACGACGCCACCACTCGACCGCCAGCATCACGACGACCAGTGTGCTGAGCGACTTCACCGCGGAGTTCACGTCGGAGAATCCCGAGGTCACGAAGCGGAACATGGAGTAGAAGACACCCGTCCCGAGAGGACCGGACTGCCAACCGGCCCTCTGAGCGTCGAACCAGGCGAAGGGGGTGTGGGCGTGAACCCATAGGTACGAGAAGAAGAGGACGAGACCGCTCGGGGCGATGAGGGCGGCCCACCAGGCCTGGTAGTCCCGCTCGTACCGTGACGCCCGGTACGCCGCCACGACGCAGACGATGATGATGGCCGAGCTCACCGGGTCACTCAAGCTCGCGAGGGCCGCCAGTCCTCCCGCCAGGTGCCACCGGTGCCGCGAGAGCGCCCACAGGGTGAGGGCCCCGAAGGTAATCGTCAGCCCCTCCGAGTACACCAGGGAGAGAACGACCGCCGCCGGAGAGAAGACCATGAGCGCGACGGCCCGAGTGGCGGCCTCACCATCGAGCCGCTCCTTCACCATGAACCAGAGGGCGAGACTCGCGCTCAGACCGGTGAGAAAGGTGGCGGCGATTCCCGAGGCCACGAAACTGAGGCCCGTGAGCGCGTGAACGATGCGGATCACGACTGGGAGAAGTGGGAAGAAACCGAGGTCGGTTTGGCGCGTCACCGTGAGGAGGTGGGGGCCCACGTGAGGAATATGGGTGGCGTAGCCGTGTTGGGCGATATCGAGGTACCACCGGGAGTCCCACGTCGAAAAGAGGGACTGGAGAGACCGGTGAGTCATGCGCGCGAGCGCCGCCAAGGTGGCGAAAATCACCAGTCGGCTACTCAGGTACCACCCCACCGGAGCCCACCAGGTGCGCGTCCGAACTCGCGTCTGTACCTGAGTTAAGGACTCCTCCACCGACCAAGACTAACGGTAAGGGGCCGTGACCTGGGTGGACGTCACTTCATTGTCATACGGATTCCGTCCCCGACCGTGCCTAAGTCCCTGTAAGGATGGTCGATAGTCCGACAGAATCAGATAGAACGCCACTGTCAGGAGGCCCCGTGCGACGCTTAACCACCGCTTTGGCGATGACCCTCGCTCTCTCCCCCGTCATTCTCCCGAGCACCCTCGCCGGAGCCGCGACCCTCCACCTGGCGCCTTCCTGTAAGCCGGCGCAGATGAAGGTCTCCCTCGGTGTCTCCCAGGGTGCGGCCGGGACCTTCTACTACCCCATTGTTTTCACCAACGAGGGTGCGACCTGCACCATCTTCGGCGTGCCGAGTATTCGGGCGGGCCTTCGTCCCGTCGCCAAAAAGCCCCCGACCTACGTGGGACTGTGGGCCCGCAACCTGTCCATGGGGTACTTCCCGGCCCTCCACCGCATCGGCCACCACCAGAGCGTGTCGGTGGCCTTCGCGGTCTCCGACCCCTATAACTACACCGCCTCCCAGTGTCGACCCAAGGGCGCGGCCGGAGTGTACGTCACCCTCGGGAGTTTCGCCCGGGCCTTCGTTCCCATCCCTCACCTCATCGTGTGTTCGGCCCTCCCCGATCTCGTCACCCGCCTCATCGTGCCCGGCACGAGCGGGGTCTAGGAACTCACCCGACCTTCCCCTCGAGGAACCTAGGGGAGGTTGACGTAGCCGTTGCGGGACTTCCAGAGGAAGTACTTCTCGAAGGCCAACTTCATCAGGTGGGCTTGGGGTCCCGGGATAAGGAGGCCGTGACGCCGGGGTGGCAACATCTTGTCGGCGAGGATGATCACGCCGTTGTTGCCGGCGTCCATGACGCACACGGCCTTGATGTCCTTGAACTCGTGCTCCTCACTCGGTGTCTCGCCCCGAATTTGGGCCGCCACGTTCTTCGCCGCTACGTGGGCCATGACTTCAGTGGGGAAACCGGTCTTCGGAACCCCCACCGGGGTGGGCGTGTGCCAGGGGGCCTGAACCGCCGCCGCGATACCCACGGCGTAGACGTCGTCGAACGCCGTGCTCTGGTAGGTCGGCCGCACCGCGACGTAGCCCTTGGCGTCTCCGAGTCCACTCTCGGCAATCAGTCGACGACCCACGAAGGGCGGAATGAGCATCGAGAACGCGAAGGGCAGATCACGTCCGTCGGTGAGACGAATGGCGACGGAATCCACGTACTCGACGGAGGCGTTGGTGATCGCCTCGATGCCCTTCTGCTTCAGGAACATTCCGAGCAGGGTTTCCCCGTGCGGGAGCCCTCCAATACCGAAGTGTCCCAGTTCGGGTTCCGAGGTGAGGTAGGTCAACTTCACGCGATCGGCCAGACCGTGCTTCTTCAACTGGTACGCCGTGTTGAAGAGGAACTCGTAGGCCGCCCCGAAGCAACTCGCCCCCTGGGTGGCGCCGATGACCACGTCACCGGGCTTTTCCAGGAACTTCCTCCACCGCTCCCCGGCCTCGGTGGCGTCGTCGAGGGAGGTGATGGTCACGGCGTTTCCCCCGCGTCCGAGACCCGGGGCGACGGAGAAGTCGTTCTCGTACCCCGTGGCGATAATCAGGTAGTCGTAGGGATACTCCGTCGTCCCGACCCGTACCACTTTGGCTCCCGGATCAATCGAGGTCGCCGAGGCGTGGACGAACTCGATGTGGTGATCCCCGAGCACGGGGGCGACCGGAAAGGAGAGGTCCTCTTCGGAGCGAACTCCGAAGGGCAGCCAGATGAGTGACGGGTTGAAGACGAAGCGATCGCTCGGCGAGATGACCGTCACGTCGACGTCGCCGTGGAGCTCACTGCGTACCGCCAGGGCGGCCGTGAGACCACCGAAGTTACTTCCGAGAACGAGGACCTTGCGTGCCATCTCAACCTCCCGACACCTTGAGAGTACGCCCCGCAGTATCGATGGGGAGAGGGCCGAAAGACCCCTTTTTCACTAGGGGAAGTAGCGTGGCCAACTCGTGGCGTAGGCGAGGAACACCATGCACGTCCCACTCGCCACGAGGATCACCGTGAAGAGGCGACCCTTGAGGGCGACTCCGGTGAGGGCGAGGAGGGGGAACGCGCGTAGGAGCAGGCGTGGTGTAATCACGACGATGGGAGAAAGTAACCCCAGGAAGAGCGCCATGAGGGACCACGTCCACCAGGTGCCCGGCGCTCCGAGGCGGCGGGGAACCAGAAAGACGAGCAGGGCCACGGCCACCACCATGCCCCCCACTTTGGTGACGGCCACCAGATTCGACGCTCCGTGATGAGCGACAATCTCGATCACGCGTGAGATGCCCGAGAAGTAGGGCTCGTGCTGGAAGGTGAGACGTTGCGCGTGGTAGTAGGCGAAGAAGGAGCCGACCGTCACGTAGAGGTAGGTGAAAAACGCGAGGACTCCCAGTGGGGCGAGAAGAGGGGCGAGAAGGGCCCGCCACTCACGACGATCCCTGATGGCCTCCCACGCGGCCCAGGCGCACGCGACGGCGGCCACGATACCGACCGGATCGCAGGCCGTGACGAGAGCAGCGAATAGTCCGCCGCGGACCCACTGTCGTCGCTGCAACGCGAGCAGACTGAGCGACCCGAAGAGAAGAATGAGTGGTTCGGAGTACGACATCGAGAGGACGTACCCGGCCGGGGAGAAGTACACCAGCCAGGTGGCTCGCGTCGCCCCGACGTCCCCGTAGCGCTCCCGCACGAGGTACCAGAGAGCCACGGCCGCCCCGAGAGAAGCGAGGTGCATTTCGACGGTCGGCACCCAGAAGAGAGGGAGCCCCAGATGAATGGGGCCCGCCTCGAGCAGGGGAACCAAGGGAAAGAACCCGTCGTTGACCGACTTTCGAAACTGGGGCAGGGGTGAGTAGCCGAACCGGGCGATCGACCGGTACCACCCGGCGTCCCAGTTGTTCATCAGGTGCAAAAGAGTGGTGTGTTTCAGGTGGGCCGTGATCAACCAGACCAGGGTGACAACGAGGGTGCTGAGGGCCCAAATGAGAATCGGCGTGAGGTACGAAGGGCGAGATCTCGACGATGGTGCCAGGTGCCGGGCTCTAGCGGGGGACTGATATGTCGCCCGCGCGCTCATCAAAAATCCAGTCTAGGTGGTGAGATTCGCCCCCTCCCTCGATACCCCCGGACGGTAGACTGGTCAGTCTCAGTTCGCCCGACGCTCGAACTCCGAACCCCGACGTTGTTCTCCCCTCGCCCGGTGCGGCCCCGCACCCCCCGTTCTCACCAGGAGTGTTCGTGCCGTTCCTCGACCGCCTCGCCCCCGCCGACTTTCGCGCCGAAGTGCGCGGCCCGGTGCGTCGGCTCTACCAGGTCACCCTGATCAACACCTTCGGAAACGGCATGGCCTTCGCCATGTTCGTCGTCTACCTGCACAACGTCCGGGGCTTCTCCACGACCTTCGCGACTCTCCTCCTCACCGCGACGGCCCTCGTCGGTCTCGTCACCGGTCCGCTGTGGGGAACGCTCATCGACCGCATCGGACCGGCCAAGGTCGGACTCGCCTCCATGGTGCTCTCCGCCTTCGGACTCGCCCTCTGGACTCGGGTTCGAACTCACGAGGAAGCCATCGTGATCGCCCTCATCATTACCGTGTTCGAGGGAGCCGGGTGGGGGCCGGGCCTCGTCATGCTCACCCGCCTGGTCTCCGAAGAACACCGCCAACGCGCCTACGGCGTGAACTTCATGTTCGTGAACCTGGGCATCGGTTCGGGGCTACTCGTCTCGGCGGCCATCGTGAGCCTTCGTCACCCCGTGACGTTCACGTGGCTCTACCTCTTCGACGCCGCGATGACGATGGTCGCCGCCTCCCTGTTCGCCACTCTCGCCCCCTACGGGCGTCCCGTTCACGAGGAGCACGAGCACGGGGACTCACGACAGGGCTGGGGCGTCGTCCTACGGGACCGGCGCCTTCGCCACTACGTCTTCGCGAGCCTCGTGCTCATTCTCGGCGGCTACGGTTCGGTCGACGCGGGGCTCAGCCTCTTCATCGTGAACAATCTCCACGTCTCCATCCACGTCATCGGCATCACCTTCTTCTTCAACACCGTGACGGTGGTGCTCGCCCAGCTCTGGGTCCTTAACCGGATGGAGGGCCACTCGCGGACCCGCATGATGGCGCTCGTCTCGGTCCTGTGGTTCGTCTTCTGGGCGGCGCTCGAGTTCTCCCTCGCCCTCCCGCTCGTCGCCATCGTCGTACTCCTCTGCGCGGCCCAGGTGGTCTTCGCGATCGGGGAGACCATGTTGCAACCCTCGGGGTCGGCCATCATCAACCACATCGCCCCCGAACACCTGCGGGGACGTTACAACTCCGCCGCGGGAGCCGCGTGGGGAGTCTCCAATACTCTGGCTCCCGCCATCACCGGCCTCTACTACTCCCTCCACGCGGGTAACTGGTGGCCGATCGGAACGGGTCTGACCGTCCTCGTCGGTGGTCTCATGATGCTGCGCCTACGCCACGAACTGAGCGCCGAGGAGGACGGGCGCCGAGCCTAGCCCCGCAGATCACTCACGATACGCCGGCGCGTCTCGTCGTCGAGGAGGTAGGGCGTGTAGAGACCGAGTCGGGTGACGAGGCCCCCGTAACGCTGGAGGAGCCGACGACCCACCTCGTCGGGTTCGGCGACCACCGCGAACGCCTCGAGCATCTCGTCGTCGATCAGGTCCCCCATCTCCTCCCAGGCGCCCCTCGTCGAGAGATCGTGGAGCCTCTCGGAGAGGCCCGACCAGCC
>JAGXAY010000195.1 GCA_018971385.1 Acidobacteriota bacterium
AACCTTGAAGCGTCGAGGTTCTTCTTCGGAATGCCCTTCGCGTCGCTCGACCACTGGGGCCTGCCGCCACCAGATAGGAGGTCATTACGGAGTCAGCGACTGGAACGCGAGGGCCAATTGGGACCCTTTTGTATCGAGAGGTCGCCTTCACGAATACTGATAACCAGCGAACGTGATGCCCAAAAGCTGCCGCACATCAAGGACAGAGTAACAAAACTGAAACTTGAAAGGTTTGCATTATTGAGGACCCCAAAATTGCGGGTCATGTCAATGACGTACCAGATGAAACTCGTCCAGTAAATGACCCCACCCAACAAGGCTCGCGCTAGTCGGGTGATGGTGTTGGAGGAAAAATGAACGACCAAGTTCAAGATGAGAGCGGTTATCGCCAACATGATGGCCACAATGTCGAAAACTGAGAACAGTGAATCTCGGACGGCACCTCCCTCCGAAGTGACAACCGACAGTCCAGCCAGCACTAAAGCAAAAAACGGATACAGAGCTAATAGTCGTGCGTCTTTGAGATGTGCACGGGAGTTCATTTATTAACTGTACGTGGCAACGGCCTCACTCTGTGGCTAAACAGCATCGCGCGAGGAATTGATTCAACATCTTGGGACATTGTCACTGAACCAGTACCAGTTTCACGTCGTTTATCGGCGACATCACCGTCGTGCTACGCGGCCGCAGCCATTCTCGCGCGGGCTTCAATGATGTAGCCGCCCGCCGTGATGAGTTCTGCGCGAGCGCGTGACCTGCGAACGGGCGACGTGGTGGCCGCGTAACAGTCGTTAACGGCGTGCAGCAAGGTCTCGTAGGCGTCAGCGAGCAGCGTGGAGGTTTGGCTGTCCGGCGCCGGGAGGGCCGCTCCCGCGGCGTTGGCGTCGAGGTAGAGAACAGCGCACACCAGGTGAAGATTGCCGGCCGTCGCGTGAGGGTCACTCAGTTGCACGTTGACCTTGTGGGCATCACCGACCAAGGTGGTCAAATTGGTCGTGACGTTACTTTGGGACATCCAGTTCTTCAACGCCTGCGCCGCACTCTGAGTTCCGCAGGCCGCGAGAGCGAGCCCCGCCAGGAGTAGAACGAGACTCAGTCGGAAGGGCTTCACCCGATAACCACGAGGTGGAGATCGCGGCGCCCCCGACGCACCACCAGGTAACGACCGTGGAGAGCGTGTTCGACTCCTACTCGATCCTCGGCGCCCACCCGCTCATTGTTGACGTAGAGCCCACCCTGATCGACGAATCGCCGAGCTTCTCCGCGCGACTTCGCGAGCTGACACCGCACGAGCAGGTCCACGGGGTCGAGGCCCTCCATTAACTCTTCGCGCGCCATCGTCGAGGAGGGC
>JAGXAY010000196.1 GCA_018971385.1 Acidobacteriota bacterium
GGAGTGCCCGTTATTCAAGAGCCGACGGAGCAGCCCTACGGGTTGCGCGACTGCGCCGTCCGCGACCCCGCCGGAACGGTCGTCCGCATTAATCAGACGCGCTAGGACCTTCGCCCCTGGCCCCACTCGTGCCCGCTGGGTAGGTTCGACGGTGTCGGAGGTGCGGTGATGGACGAACGAATCATTCCCGGGCGTTTCGTAGGGCGAACGGTCATCGTGACCGGGGCGGGTTCGGGTATTGGCCGAGCCAGCGCCCGACGACTCCTGCTCGAAGGTGCGACGGTGGTCGGAGTGGATGTCTCGCGCGAGAGGCTGGACGAGGTCGCGAGCGAGGGGCCCAGTGAGTGCTTTCGGATGGTCGCGGGAGACCTCCGCGACGAGTCCGTCATCGCGGAGGTGGTGGCCCTCGCGGGTGACGTGGACGGACTCGCCAACGTCGCGGGCATCATGGACGGATTTCTTCCCCTCGACGAGGTGGACGACGACACGTGGCAGAGGGTGATGAGTATCAATCTCGACGCCGTGATGCGCCTCTCGCGAGCGGTACTACCCGGAATGCTCGAACGGGGTCACGGGTCCATCGTGAACGTGACGTCCGAGGCGGGACTGCGCGCGTCGGCGGCGGGTACGGCCTACACCGTCTCGAAGCACGCCGTCGTCGGTCTCACTCGCTCGGCCGCGTTCTTTTACACCCCGCGGGGCGTGAGAGTGAACGCGGTGGCTCCGGGAGCGACGCTCACCAACATTGAGGCCCCCTTTCTGTCCGCCAGCGCGGCCGAACGCATCGGTCCCTTCCTCCAGATCAGCGTGCCGCCCCCGGCCGAAGCGCACCAGGTGGCGTCAGCGATTACGTGGTTGTTGAGCGACGACGCCTCGAACGTGTCGGGAGCGGTTCTCGCCGTCGACGGCGGGTGGGCCGCGGTCTAGATCACGCGGGGCGAAGTTCCCGTCGTACTCGACGCCAGGTGAGGGGAAGAAAGAGGACTACTTCGACGACGGCCGTCGCCAGGGCGGCCAGGCCTACGGCGGCCAGGCGGAAGTGGTTAATGAGTAGTTCGAGGAGAGTGATGTTGACCACCAGGCTGATGAGGGCCCGGGCCGTCAGACTCCACAGTTTCTTATCAATCCAGGCGTACGCGGTATTGAATGCCGTGACCGCCGTACCCGGCAGGGCGAGGAGCTGTAGCCGGAGGAGCGTCGTCCCCGAATCGACGTAGGAGTGGCCGAAGATGAGCATGACCCACGGGGCGAGCGGCACCGCCACGAGCCACGTACCGAAGAGGATGACGAGGGTGGTGACGAGGCCCCGTCGGGTGTGGCGCACCATGCGGTCCGGTTCGTGG
>JAGXAY010000073.1 GCA_018971385.1 Acidobacteriota bacterium
GTCGACGGAGATCTTTCCCCGTTCCCAGCGCGCCACCACCTCGGGGTGGTTGGTCGTCTTCTCCGTCGCGGGGGCCCTCAGCGGACTGGTCGTCTTCGGCGCCATCGCCGACGCCACCCACGGTTCGGGCGCGAGCGTTCTCGCGGCGGCGGCCCGCTACACCTTCGTGCCCACCCTGCTCGCGGTGGTGGCCCTACGCCACCTCGGGCGACTCGACCCCGCCGAGCACGAGGTCGGCGACGAGGGCGCGGTGGTCTGAGCCCACGTTGAGGGCTCGCGCGTGCAGCGTCGTGAGGTCGCCCCGACTGAGCAGGTGGTCGATCTGACTGTGGGCGCGGTAGGCGGGCCAGGTCTTGGCCCGCACCCGGCTCCGGTACCCGGGGAGCATGGGACGAAGCAGGGGACGCCAACAGTTGAAGTCTCCGCCGAGCAGGAGCGGACCGGCGGGCAGGGCGTCGAGGTGGCGGCGGACTCGGGCGTACATCCACGGAGACCCGTGGGAGAGGTGGGCGCCGTGGAGAGCGGCGACGCGTAGGGTCCTCCCCTCAACTCGGAGGTGCGCGACGAGGAGGACCCGGTGGACTCGTTCTCGGGGTAGTCGACCGAGATCGACGACCTCGATCTCACCGGGGTAACGAGTGACGAGACTGACGCCCCACTCCCCGCGCTCTCGTTCGGGGTGGGCGCGCAGGAATCGTTCCTGGGCTCTCGAGGGGGAGCGGTGCTCGGTGAGATGAATCCCCCGCTCACCGGTGAAGTGGGCGAGGGGCGGCTGCCAACCCCGCCCGCCCGACTCGGTCAGAATCCGTTCCCCCCGCGCGAGCGGGGCGAAGTGGCCGACCAGTCCGGCGGCCCCGAGGCGCTCCACCATGTCCTCTCGGTCCCCCCGCCAGGTCTCGGGAAGAATCGCGATATCGGGGCCGAGGGCGAGAACGGCGTCGAGTGAACCGCTCGGGCGACCCCACCCGTCCACTCCGGCGTGAAGGTTGCAGACGACGACACGCACCCTGGCGATGGTAGGGCCTCGGTGGGGGTCGATGTGGCAAGGTAGGTGAATGGATTCTCTTCGGGTGGGTTTCTCGCCCCGACTGTGGTGGGTGGACGCCTTTATCGGACCGGGGGAGCGGGGCAACCCCGCCGTCGTCGTACTCCTCGAAGCCCCCCTCGAGACCCCCGAGATGCAGCAGATCGCCTTCGAACTCGGGGTGTCCGAAACGGCCTTTCTCCATCGGGTGGGTGACGCCTGGAGTTTGCGCTGGTTCACGCCGACCGTCGAGGTCGACCTGTGCGGCCACGCGACCATCGCCAGCGTGCACGTCCTCGCGAGCGAACTCGGGGTCCCGGCCGGTGAGATCACCTTTCAGACCCGGTCCGGCCCCCTCCGGGGGCGCCGACTGGACGCCGGCCTGGTGGCCGTCGACCTACCCCGGAGCTACCTCGAGGAGGTCGACGTGTCCACGTTGCGCGGCGCCCTCGGAGAGGTGAAGGAGGTGTGGCGAGCGGGTGCCTCGAGCGTGTTGGCGGTCGTGGAGGACTACGACACCCTCTGCGGTCTCCGCGTGGACGCGCTCGACCTCTTCACCGTTCCGGCCTCCCTCGTGATTGCGGTCTCCGAGGGTGGTCCGGGAGTCGATCTCGCCCTGCGGGTCTTCGCTCCCCGCCTCGGGCTCGCCGAAGACCCCGTGACCGGCTCGGCGATGTGTTCGCTCGCTCCGTGGTGGGCCTCGCGCACCGGCCAGCCCACTGTCTCGGTCCGCCAAGCCTCCTCACGGGGTGGGCTGATGCACGCTCGACTCTTCGAGCGGGCGGTCGAAGTGGCGGGGGAGGCCCGCACCTTCTTCAGTGGGGAGTTGCGGGTATGAGCCTCGGTCCGGGCGAGTTCACGCGAGTTCGTCGCCTCCCGAAGTACGCCGTCTACGACGAGGATCAAGTGTTGGCCATCTTCGACGAGGCCCGCTACTGCCACCTCGCGGGCGTCGTCGACTCCCGGGCGATGGTCCTTCCCACCCTCCACGCCCGGGAGGGTCGCACCCTCTACCTGCACGGTTCGCGCTCGAACGGCCTCTTTCGAGCGGTACTGGAGGAGGGGCGCGCCACGGTTACGGCCACCGTCCTCGAGGGGCTGCGACTGGCCCGGACCGGCTTCGAGTCCTCCCTCGCCTACCGCAGCGTCGTGGCCCTCGGGACGGTGCGCGAGATCGAGGACGACGCGGAGAAGGCTCGCGTTCTCGACCGACTCGTCGACCACGTGCTCCCGGGCCGCTCGAGTGAAGTCCGTCCCGCGAACGCCCGGGAACTCGCCCTCACCACGGTTCTCGCTCTGGACATCCTCGAGGCGTCGGGAAAGATCGCCGAGGGACCGACCGAGGACGACCCGCAGGACGCCGCACAACCGGTGTGGGCCGGTTTTGTCCCCCTCGTTGAGTCCTACGGTGAGCCCGTCGCCCAACGCGACGGGGCTCTCGCCGAGGCCGAGCTCCCCCTGCCCCCGTCCCTTCGCCGGTGGATTCTCGACCGCGAGGCGCTTCGACGCGAGATCGCCGCCCTGGAGGCGGTGGACGAACGGGAAGCGACCTCGAAGGAGGCCGTCCTCGGTCGACTGGAACTGCCGGAGCCGACGAGCGAGGAGGCCTCCCCCCACCACCTCACGGCCTCGGCGTTCGTGGTCTCCTCCCGGGGGATCGTTCTGCACCGTCACCGGCGTCTCGGCATTTGGGTGCAGCCGGGCGGTCACATCGACCCGGGTGAGGACCCCCCGACCGCGGCGCTACGCGAAACGACGGAGGAGACGGGACTGGAGGCTCGCCACCTCGATCCCCCCCTCCTCCTCCACGTGGATCGTCACCCCGGCCCCCGGGGCCACACCCACTACGACCTGCGCTACCTGCTCGTGAGCGACCCCGTCGATCCCTCCCCTCCGCCCGAGGAGAGCCAGGAGATTGGGTGGTTCGACGAAGCCGCCGCCCTCGAGCGGGCGACCCCCGATCTCGCGGGGGCGTTGCGCAAGGTGTTCGACTTCCTGCGCCGTCACCCCGAGTGGGTCGGATGAACGAGGATCTCCTCGCCCTCGCCGATCTCGATCGACTCCTCGATCGCCTGGTCGCCGCGCGCGCCGGACTGCCCGAACGCGTCCGGGTCGAGGAGATCGAACGGCACCTGCGCGCCCTAAGCGCCGAGGTGAGCGACGTCGAGGCCGAGCGCGCCCCCCACGCGGCGCGCCTGCGCGAGACCCACGCCGACTCCGAGCGCCTACGCACCCGACTCCAGCAGATCGACGCTCGCCTCGGCGCTTCGACGAACGCCCGGGAGGCCGAGTCGCTCCACGCCGAGCGGGATCACGTCACGCGCTCCCTCGACGGGGCCGAGGACGCCGAACTCTCGACGCTCGTCGACCTCGAGCCGCTCGACGAGGCCTTGACGACACTGAAAGAACGGGCCCGACCCCTTATCGAGGAACGAGCGGAACTGCTCGACACTCTGCGGGGACTCGAAGAGAGCCTGGACGACGAGCACCGGGCGCGGGTGGCCGAGCGCACCGAGCTCAGCCGTTCGCTGGATCCCGCCCTCCTTCGTCGTTACGAACGAGCGCTCGCCCGGGTCGGGGGCGCGGGCGCGGCCCGCCTGGAGGAGGGGCGCTGCGGCGGATGCCACGTCCGACTGGCCCCCGGCGACCTCGAGGCCCTGACGCGCTCCGGTGACGAGATCGGCGAGTGCCCGAGTTGTGGAAGACTCCTCGTCCCGTGATCCATCTTCTTCGCCACGGCCAGAGTGAGTCGAACGCCCAGGGACTCCTCGTGGGCCGCTCGAATCCGCCCCTCACCGACAAGGGCCGGGCGCAGGCGCGTCGGGTGAGCGAGGTCCTGGTGGGGGTGAGGGAAGTGTGGAGTAGTCCCCTCGAGCGCGCGCGCGACACCGCCCGCCTCGCCGCCCCCCACCTCGAGGCTCGGGTGGAGGAGTCCTTCATCGAGGTCGACTACGGCGCCCTCGACGGATCCCCCCTGGCCCACGTCACCGACGACCAGTGGCGGGCCTTCGAGACGGACCACTCGGTGAGCTTCGGCGGGGGCGAGTCGTTAGCCTCCGTCGACGAGCGGGTCCACCGGACTCTCCAGGCCCTCCTCGAGGACCCGACCTCGCTGCTGCACTCGGACGACGAGCACCTCCTCATCGTCTCCCACGTCTCCCCGATTAAGTCCGCCGCGACCTGGGCCCTCGGGGTGCCCGGAGCGGTCGCCTGGCGCACCCGTATCGACAACGCGTCTCTCACCACCATCGGGGTTCGTCGGGGTTCGCCCCACCTCGTGGCGATGAACGTCGTGGCCGAGGTCGTCGCGCCCCGGTAACGACGACGCCCGCCCGCTTCTCTCGAAGCGGGCGGGCGCTCGACGTTTTGGCCCCCCCAGCCAATGACAAAAACTTAGCAACGCGCCGCGCGGACCTCGGTAGTGTTTCGCCGTGAAACTTCCGCTTTGTGCGTAAGTTCACAAATTGAAGGAGCGGCGTGCGCACCAGAACTCTCGGATCCCACCTCGTCGTCTCGGCCCTCGGGCTCGGGTGCATGGGGATGAGCGACTTCTACGAAGGTCGTGACGACGCCGAGTCGCTCGCCACTATCGCGCGGGCGCTCGAGCTCGGGGTCACCCTCTTTGACACCGCCGACATGTACGGACCCTTCACTAACGAGACCCTGGTCGGACGAGCCCTCGCGGGGCACCGCGAGGAGGTCGTGATCGCCACCAAGTTCGGCTACGTGAGAACGCCCGAGGGCGAGTACCTCGGGGTGAGTGGACGACCGGAGTACGTGAAGAGGGCCTGCGAGGCCTCCCTCCGTCGACTGGGCGTCGACTACATCGATCTCTACTACCAGCACCGGGTCGATCCCGACGTGCCGATCGAGGAGACCTGGGGAGCGATGGCCGAGTTGGTCGAGGCGGGGCTCGTGCGCTTCCTCGGACTCTCCGAAGCGAGGTCGCAGACTCTGGAGCGGGCCCACGCCGTTCATCCGGTGACCGCCCTCCAGAGTGAGTACTCCCTCTGGACGAGAGACCCCGAGGACGGGGTTCTCGAGACCTGTCGACGTCTCGGCGTAGGTTTTGTCGCCTACTCCCCGCTCGGCCGAGGATTCCTCAGTGACGAGGCGCCCCGGGTGGGTGAGGGGGAGGGGGACCGGCGTCGGGAGTACCCGCGCTTTAGTGGGGATAACCGGGAACACAACCTCCGGCTCGTCGAGACCCTCGGGGCCGTCGCCGCGCAGAAGGGCTGCAGTCTCGCCCAACTCTCCCTCGCCTGGGTTCTCTCCCGGGGAGAGGACGTCGTGCCCATACCCTGGACTAAGCGTCGTCGCTGGCTGGAGGAGAACGTCGCGGCCCTCGAGGTCGTGATCACGAGAGAGGACGAGGCGCGTCTCGAGTCGATTCTGCGCGAGTTCACCGTGGCCGGTGAGCGCTACCAGCCCTCCTCGATGGCCCGGGTCAACCTCTAGATCGACGGGTCGAGGAGGGCGAGATCGAGGACGTGGTCACACCAGGCCCGCACCCGTTCGTCGTGGGTCGCCACGATGAGGGTCGCGTTCGTCGTCGCGAGGAGCTGGAGCACCCGATCGGTCTCGACCTCCCCGAGGGCGCTCGTCGGTTCGTCGAGAACGAGCAGGGCGGGAGATCCCACGAGCGCGCGCACCAGCGCGACGCGGGCCCGTTCACCTCGCGAGAGTCCACTCAGACGATCGTTCGCCCCCACCGAGATCCCGAGGTCGGCCAGTCGAGCGAGGTCGCGCGGACCAATCTCTCGAGAGAGCCCGAGTACGTCGCGCACGTAGCCCTCGAGGAGGGAGGGTTCGGGAGGCAGATAGGCGAGGAGTCGACCCCGGTCCTCCTCGAGGACGTCGCGGAGTTCGACGTCGCTCAGACGAATAGATCCCCCGTAGGTGTCGAGACCGGACAGGGCGAGGAGGAGACGGGACTTGCCCGATCCCGACGGGCCGACGACGGCCAGTCGCTGACCCGGCTCCAGTCGGAAGGCGGCCGACTTCTCTTCCTCCCCGACCCCCCAGCGCACGTCCACCTCGAGAGGTCCGACCTCCGAGAGCGGCCGGGTTCCGGTCGGTTCCTCGTCGGCGATCTCCTCGAGCCGTTCCGCGACGCCGTCGACGGCGAGAAGAGAGGAGAGCGCCCCCGGTACTCCGGCCATCTCACCCGCGAGGGCGAGAGCGACGCCGAGGGCGAGGGCGTACTCCAGACCGGATCCGCGGGGGCGGGTCGCTAAGAGGGCGAGGGGGGCGAGCGCGGCGAGGGACCCGACGAGGAGGCTGACGCGGTGGTGGTGGGCGTCTCGTCGGCGCCGGGCGTCGTCCAGGAGAGCGAGGGGGGGCGAGAGGGCGGCGGCGAGTTCGTCGCCGGCGCGCAGGGCGATGAGTTCGGGGGCGGCGCGCGACAGGGAGAGCCCGAGGGCCCCGCTCTCTCCGGCGGCCCGGCGAGCCCGTTTCTCGAGCTCGCCCCCGCGGCGCAGAGAGGTGACCCCGAGGGCGAGGGCGCCCGCGTGAGCGAGGAGAAACCCGAGGGCGACGAGGACCCAGGAACCCCGGGGAGAGAGGAGGGCGATGACGAGATCGGCGACGAACGCACCGAGGAGGGTCGCGAGGAGGGGAACGCCAGCCCGCAACCAGAGATCTTGGAGGGTTTCGGTGTCGCGGAGCACGCGTTCCAACAGATCGCCCCGGGAGTAGCGGCGCCAGCGGCTGGCCGGCCAACGCGTGCTCTTCGCGACGAGCCAGACTCGCCACCGTTCGACGGCGG
>JAGXAY010000016.1 GCA_018971385.1 Acidobacteriota bacterium
AACGTCCCGGTCGACTCGGACCTCACCGTCGGTGTCGGTCACGGCCTTCTTCACCTTGCGCACGATGTCCTCGGGCGAATCAAGGACGTAGATGGTCCCGAGCGGGGAGTCCACCGACTTCGACATCTTGCGGGTGGGTTCCTGGAGGTCCATCACGCGGGCCGCCACCGGGGGCGCGACCGCCTCGGGGACGGTGAAGACCTCGCCGTAACGGTTGTTGAACCGTTCGGCCACGTTGCGGGCGAGTTCGAGGTGCTGGCGCTGATCGTCGCCCACCGGAACCTCCCGGGCGCGGTAGAGCAAGATGTCGGCCGCCATCAAGACGGGGTAGGTCAAGAGACCCACGCGATAGCCCTCCTGGCGTCCGGACTTCTCCTTGAACTGGGTCATGCGCGTGAGCTCCCCGTAGGAGGCCACGCACTCTAGTAACCAACTGAGTTGGGCGTGGTAGGGCACGTGACTCTGCACGAACACGGTGCAGACGTCGGGATCGATCCCCGACGCGAGAAGCACCGCGAGCGTGTCGAGGGTCTGATCACGGAGTTTCTCCGGCGCGATATCGAGGGTGAGGGAGTGGAGATCGACGACGGAGTAGAAGGCGTCGTCACTCTGAACCAAGGCCCACTGACGAATCGCTCCCAGGTAGTTTCCGAGGTGGCCGATACCGGAGGGCTGGATGCCCGAGAGAATTCGCATGGAGCCATGCTAGAAGACGGCCCCCTCGTTCTTCGCTAGAGTTCTCGCCGTGACCTACGTCGTGACGACGCCGTCGTTTTCCGGACCCGTCGAAGTACTGCTGCAGTTGATTAGCTCCCACGAGCTCGACGTCGTCGACATTCCTCTGGCTCCGCTGGTCGACCAGTTCGTCGAGAGTCTGAAGAACCGACGAGAGGACCTCAGTACCGACGACATCTCCGAGTTCTTGCTCATCGGGGCGATTCTGCTCGAGATGAAGTCCCAGCGTCTCCTGCCCGGACGAGACGACACCGAGCCCGACGAGGAGTTCATCGGATGGGAGGAGCGCGACGTCCTCCTGGCGCGACTGCTCGAACTGCGCACCTACGCCGGGGCCGCCGACGCCTTCGTCGCCCTCTTCGAACGAGCCGCTCGTTCCTACCCTCGCCTCGCCGGACTGAACGAAGGATTCGTCGTCACCCCACCAGACCTCCTGGCGGGGGTCACCACGGCCCAACTGGCCCTGGCCTACCTGCGCGGGATCGAGGAGAAGCCGGTTCCCGTCGTGCGACTGAATCACGTTACGGTCGACGCCGTCACCGTGGCCGAAACGGTCATCGTCCTCGCCGAGCACCTCGCCGGGCGAGGTCCCCTCAGCTTTCGCGACCTCACCCGAGACCTGCGTACGCGCATTGAGATCATCGTTCACTTTCTGGCCCTCCTGGAGTTGTGCAAGCTGGGACACGTGGAACTGGGCCAGGGGGAGACCTTCGGCGACGTGGAAGTGACGTGGGTCGCGAAGGACGAGACGGTCGATCTCGGAAGGGTGGATGTCTATGAGGGATGAACTGTCAATGGCCCAGCGCCTCGAGGCCATGCTGACGGTGGCCCTCGAGCCGGTGAGCGCGGCCGAGTTGGCCGACGTGCTCGCGACTACGACCGACGTGGTGCAGAACGAGTTAGAGACCCTGCGCGCCGAGTACGAAGTCGAACGCCGGGGCTTCACCGTCGTTGAACTCGCGAGCGGCTGGGCCCTTCAGTCCCACCCCGACGTCGCCGAGTGGGTCACCCGCTTCGCCCACCGCGACGTGTCCCACCGCCTCTCCTCGGCCGCGCTCGAAACCCTGGCCATCGTGGCCTACCGTCAGCCCATCTCCCGGGCCCAGATTTCGGCCCTGCGCGGAGTGAACGTCGACGGCGTCATGCGCCTGCTCGAGCAACGCGGTTACGTCGAGGAGAAGGGCCGGGCGAGTGGTCCCGGGCAGTCGATCCTCTACGGGACGACCGACCTCTTTCTCGATCGCCTGGGACTGGCCGCCCTCGACGACCTGCCCCCCATCGAGCAGTTCCTCGTTCCGGTGGAGACCGCTCACGAAATCGCCGGGCGCTGGTCCGGTGAGGGTGACGAGGCCTAGATGGACCCCCTCGAGGGCGAACGACTCCAGAAGGTGCTCGCGCGAGCCGGATACGGTTCGCGACGCGCCTGCGAAATCCTGATCGAGGACGGACGGGTGACCGTCGACGGCCGCGTGGCGACTCTCGGGAATCGAGTGGACCCGGAGCGTCAGATCATCTGCGTGGACGGCGCCATGGCCCCCGTCGCCCCGTCGAAGGTCTACTTTCTCCTCAATAAGCCGGCCGGTATCGTGACGACCGCTCACGACCCCCAGGGCCGTCCGACGGTCCTCTCGCTCGTCGAGACGAGCGAGAGAATCTTTCCGGTGGGGCGCCTCGATATGAACACCGAGGGTCTCCTCATCTTGACCAACGACGGTCGACTGGCCCACCTGCTCACCCACCCCTCGTCGGGGGTGGCGAAGGAGTACCTGGTGCGCGTCGAGGGCGACCCCTCCCCGGGAGCCCTACGACGACTACGCGAGGGCGTCGAACTCGAGGACGGCCGTACCAGTCCCGCCCAAGTCTCCCGCGTCTCCGAGGGCTTGTTGCGCATCGTGATTCACGAGGGCCGGAATCGACAAGTGCGCCGAATGTGCCAAGCGGTCGGGCACGAAGTGACTCGCCTCGTGCGTACGCGCATCGGACCCATTCACGACGCCACCTTGCCCCCCGGGGCCTCTCGGCAACTCTCCCTCGCCGAGGTCCGTCGGCTCATGGAGGTCGTGGGTCTGAGCGACGAGGCCGCCTCGTCCATGCCATCATGAGTGCCGTGAAAGTACGAGCCGTGCGGGGAGCAACCACCGTCGAACGTGACGACGTCGAGGAGATCTACGCCGCGACCCGGGAACTTCTCACCGCGATGCTCGAACGCAACGAGATCGATCTCGATCAGGTGGTCTCGGTCCTCTTCACCACCTCGCCCGATCTCGTGGCGGCCTTTCCCGCCACCGCGGCCCGCGCACTGAACTTTGCCGACATTCCCCTCATGTGCGCGAGCGAGATCGCGGTCCCGGGCTCCCTGCCCCGCTGTATCCGGGTCATGATGCACACCTACAGCGACCGGGACCGCTCCGACATTCGACACGTCTACCTGCGTGACGCCGTCACCCTCCGCCGTGACCTCGTCTAAGCGCGCCCACGTCGTGGGACTCGGTCTCATCGGCTCCTCCGTCGCCCGGGCCCTCCAGCGCGCCGGGTGGACCGTGACCGGAGACGACCTCGACGAGAGCGTCGTCACGGAGGCCCTCCGTGTCGGCGTCATCACCGACGTCCCGTTCCCGCCCGACGCCGACCTCGGCGTAGTCGCCACCCCCGCCGGCGCGGTGGTGGAGGTCGCCCGTCGTCTCCTCGACTCCCTGTCGCCTCACGCGGTCGTGACCGACGTCGCGGGGGTCAAGGAGACCATCGCTCACGACATCGCCGACCCCCGCTTCGTTCCCGGACACCCCATGGCCGGCTCGGAGTTACGGGGCCTCGCCGGGTGTCGCGCCGACATGTTCGAGGGGGCGACGTGGGTTCTCACTCCGACGCCGTCCACGGACCCGCGGGCCTACGCGACGGTCCACCACGTGATCCGAGAGATGGGGGCTCACGTCGTCGCACTCGACGCTGGAGACCACGATCGACTGGTGGCTCTCGCCAGTCACGTACCCCACCTGCTCGCCGGGGCCCTCATGAACGAAGCCGCCGTCGCCGCTCGCGAGGACGCGGTACTCCTCCAGCTGGCCGCCGGCGGTTTTCGCGACATGACGCGCATCGCGGCGGGTGATCCCCTGATGTGGCCGGACGTCCTCTTGGAGAACCGCCGCGCCGTCACGAGCACCCTCGACGACGTGATTGCGCGCCTCGAGTCCCTGCGCCGCGTCGTCGCCGAGCAGGATCGCGTCGGCCTCGAGGGGACGCTCCGGAGTGCCTCCGAGGCTCGCCGGCGGCTTCCGGGTCGGGCGGTGAGTGCGGAGGAACTCGCCTACCTCCGGGTGGAGATCGCCGACCGACCGGGGGCCCTCGCCACCATCACCACCACGGCCTCGGACCGCTCGGTCAACATCTTCGACATCGAAATCGCCCACCACGTGGAGGGACGAAGCGGTACCTTGCTGCTCTCCGTCGACGAGACGGTCGCCGACGGGTTCGTCGAGTCTCTCCGCTCACTCGGATTCCTCGTCGTGAGGGACAAGTAGTGCGCGTCGTCACTCCCGCCGCCCGCCTCGAGGGAACCCTGCGCGTCCCCGGTGACAAGAGTGCGAGCCACCGCGCCCTGATTCTCTCCGCCCTGGCCAACGGTTCGTCCGTCCTCGAGGGACTCTCCGAGGGGGAGGACGTGCGCTCGAGTGCCGGCATTCTCTCCGCCCTCGGGGCTCGGGTGGAGTGGGGGAGTGACCTCGTCACCGTGGAGGGGCCGTCCGAGGGCCTGCGGGCGACGACGCTCGACCTCGACTGCGGAAACTCCGGCACCACGATGCGCCTCATGAGCGGAGTTCTCGCGGGAGTGGAGGGTCGTCACCGTCTCGTGGGTGACGCCTCGCTCTCGGCGCGCCCCATGGACCGGGTCGCTCGCCCGCTCAGCCTCATGGGCGCTTTCGTTGAGGGGGTCGGTGAACGGGTCCACGCCCCCCTCCTCGTGACCGGTCGAGCGAGTCTCGAGGGAATCGAGTACGAGGTGCCCGTCCCGAGTGCCCAGGTGAAGTCGGCCGTCCTCTTGGCCGGACTTCACGCGTCGGGAGTGACCGTCGTGCGAGAGACCGTGCGCACCCGGCCCACCACCGAACGCATGCTGCTCGCGGCCGGGGCTGACGTCGACATTGACGAGTCGGAATCGGGGCGTCGCGTCGTGGTGCGAGCCTCTCGACCCCACCCGCGCCACTGGAGAGTGCCGGCCGACCCCTCCCAGGCCGCCTTCTTCGTGGTTCTCGGAGTCCTCCACCCGGACGCCGTGATTCACCTCGAACCCATGGACGACGCCCCGGAGCGCATCGGATTTCTTCACGTCCTCGAGCGCATGGGGGCTCAGTTGGAGGTCACCACCAGTGAAGAAGGTGTGCGGGTCACGGCGCGGTCCAGTCACCTACGGGCGACGGAGATATCGTCTCGGGAGATTCCCTCGGTCGACGAAGTCCCCATTCTCGCCGTGGCCGCGGCCGGCGCCACGGGTCGTAGCTACTTTCGAGAGATGGGGGAACTTCGCTTAAAGGAGTCGGACCGTTTCGCCGGGTCCCTCCGTCTCGCCGCCGCCCTCGGCTGTGAGGTGGGTTCGGAGGGCGACGACTTCTGGATTGAGGGTCGAGGCGATCCCCAGCGCTTCGCCCCCCTCGCCCTCGACGCCGGTCTCGATCACCGCATGGTGATGTCGAGTGCCGTCGCGGGAGTGGTGGGCCAGGGAGCACGCATTGAGGGGGAGTCAACGGTCTCCTCGAGCTACCCCCACTTCTTCGAGGACCTGGACGGACTACGAGCGTGAGTACGGTCATCGCCATCGACGGACCGGCCGGCTCGGGCAAGTCCACTCTCGCCCGGGCGCTCGCCGAACGGCTCGGCTACGACGTGCTCGACACCGGGGCGATGTACCGTGCCCTTACCGTGGAATGTTTGCGACGGGGCGTCGACGTGACGTCGAACGAGGACGTGAGCCGTCTCGCCCGGTCCATCGTCGTGACGACGCTGCCCGAGGTCTCCGTCGACGGACACTCGGTGGGACACCTCCTGCGAACCCCCGAGGTCAACGTCGCCGTGTCGAGCGTGGCCGCCCTCCCCGGAGCGCGGGAGGCGATGGTCGCCGCGCAGCGCGCCCAGGCCGCCGCTAGTACCCGGGGCCTCGTCGCCGAGGGCCGCGATCTCACCACCGTCGTCTTTCCCGACGCCACCCTCAAGATCTTTCTCACGGCCTCTCTCGACGAGCGGGCGCGCCGTCGAGGGGATGAGTCCCGTGACTCCGTCGCTCGCCGCGACCACCTCGACTCCACCCGGGCGGCCTCACCGCTCACCCAAGCCCCCGACGCTCGCGTGCTCGACACCACGGGCCGCAGCGTCGCCGACCTCGTAGAGGAGGTGGTCGAGTGGCTCGCGAACACCACCTCGCACTGAACCCCCACAAGACGCTCTTCTACCGGGCCGTGGCGGGTGTCCTCCGGGTCGTCAGTTATCTCCTCTTTCGACCCCGGGTGAGCGGATCGAGCACGATTCCCGAGGAGGGCGCTCTCCTCATCGCCCCGACCCATCGCTCGAACCTCGACTTCGCCTTCAGTCTCTTTCTCTGTCGCCGCAAGATCTTCTTCATGGCCAAGCAGTCCCTCTTCGATGTACCGGTCCTCGGACGCGCTCTCGTCGCTCTCGGGGCGTTCCCGGTGACGCGGGGGGCGGCGGACCGGGACGCGATGAAGGCCGCCGAAGAGGTGCTGCGCGCCGGTCACGCCCTCCTCATGTTCCCCGAAGGTACTCGTAGTGAGGGTCCCGACATCTTGCCCCTGCACGACGGGGCGATGTTCATCGCCGCCCGGGCCGGTGCTCGCGTGGTGCCGGTGGGTATTGCGGGATCGGAGATCGCTCTCGCGCCGGGAGCGAAGATGGTGCGTCCCCACCGGGTCGACATCGTGATTGGCGCCCCCCTCGAGCCGCCGGCCGGAGAGCCCCGACCGAGTCGAGCCCTCGTGAGTGCGGCCACGAAAGAACTTCAGAGTTCTCTCAACGAGGTCTTTCACGAAGCGCGTACGAGAAACGCGCGGGCGTAGTTACGCGGAGCGCGAGGCGCTGCGTGGGGCGTTTCGCTCCCGCCAGTAGGTTCCGAAGACCACCTTGGCGTAACGGAAGCCGAAGAGCCAGTTCTTGCCCTTCTTCGTGGTGCCCGAGGCGCGGGGGTGCCAGATGGTCGGTACCTCGGCCGGACGATATCCCCGTCGCAGGCACACGATGATGAGCTCCGACGTCTGGTACTGACTCTGCACGAGTCGGTCCACCGCCTCGGCCAACATGGACACGCGCAGTCCCCGGTATCCGGTGGAGGTGTCGGTGAGGCGCGCCCCCACCATCCGGTTGATGATGAAGGAGAAGAAACGCACGCCGACCTTGCGGACCATGTCGCCCGTCTCGTCGGTGCCGAGCACTCGACTCGTGAGAACGAAGTCGGCGCGGTCCTCCACCAGGGGTTCAAGTAGATTGCCCATCTCGTTCGGGTCGTTCTGTCCGTCGGCGTCGAGAGTAATGACGTACTTCACGCCCCGGTCGATGCAGTAGCGGTACGTCACCTGGAGGGCCACTCCGTGACCCAGGTTCACCGGGAACTCAATGACCTGAACGCCGGGAAAACTGCGGGCGATCTCGGCCGTGCGGTCCGAACCACCGTCCACCACCACGAGAGTGGTGTAGGGGTGTCCGTTGATGGTTTCGGGCATCTTTTCCAAGACCTGTCCGATGTTGCCCTCTTCCTCGTAGGCGCACAGCGACGCCACGACGGCCTCCGGGGTGAAATTCGGGTTCTCCGCCTCGTAACGCTCCAGGGCTTGGCGAATGGCGTACTGACGCAACGCCTCAGCGCGTCGCTTCTCCAGATCCACCTTCGACATGTGCTTCTTCCCTTCAGCCAGGAGCGTCCCGCGGATGAGGCCCTAGGGAACCCCTAGAGATTATCAACGGGGGCCGCGTCCGCCCGGTTCAGCGGGCCGACGCCGCCAGCACCTGGGCCGCGGTGAACTCCCGATCGGCCGCCACGTCGAAGCCCGGACGCACCTCGCCGAAGAGGGCGAGGGAGGTGACGGTGGTGAGGGAGCGAAGAATGTCGCGAAGCTCCGGTGGGGGAGGGAAGTACTCGTCCTCCGTCACGAACGAGGAGAGTTCGACACCGTGACGGGGGTTGAGGCGCTCGAGCACTTGATCGACGAGGGACTCCGGCGCCGAGGCGCCAGCGGTCACCGCGACCGTTCCGTGGAGGTCGTCCGGTATTTCGTCCGCCCCGTTCACCCGCATCACCCGGGGGCATCCGGCGGCGCGCGCCACGTTCGTGAGGGCCACCGTGTTGGAGGAGTTCGCCGACCCAATCACCACCACCGCGTCGGCCCGCGAGGCGAGCGAGCGGAGCGCGCCCTGTCGGTTGGTGGTCGCGAAGCAGAGATCGGAACGATTCGGCATCCAAATATCGGGAATCCCGCTCAAGGCGTACTGGCGCAGGTCGGCCCACTCGTCCTCCGACAGGGTCGTCTGGGACAAGAGCGCGTAGGGCCCCGGCCTCGTCGCTGCCCGGTCGATGTCCTCGCGCGACTGGATGAGGACCACCGAGTCGGGAGCGACGGCCATGGTGCCGACGGCCTCCTCGTGACCCTCGTGGCCCACGTAGAGCACGGTGTAGCCCTTGCGAGAGCGCACCTTCAACTCGTGGTGAACCTTCGTGACGAGCGGACAGACGGCGTCCACCACCACGCGATGGTCCCGGCGGGCCTCCTCCACCAGTTGGGGCGGCGAACCGTGGGCACTCAGCATCAACGGGGCGCCCGCCGGCACGGCGCTCACGTCGTCGACGAAAATAACCCCGAGCGAACGAAAGTGATCCACCACGAAACGATTGTGAACAATCTCGTGGTAGCAGTAGACCGGTGGCTCGAAGATGCGGGTCATCCAGTCGAGGGCCTTGATGGCCTTCTCGACCCCGGCGCAAAACCCCCGGGGTGACGCGAGCAACACCCGATCGACGTTCACCTTCCCAGCCTAATTTCCTCGGACCCGACTCCCGCACCGCCCGAGAGGGGAGTAGTTGCCCGTAGGCTGTACGGGTGTCCGGCGCCCGTATTTCCTCGATTTCGCCGACTTCGCCCCTCGCCGACCTCGACGTGCGCATCGGCGACGAGCTCATCGCCGTCAATGGCCGAGCGCCCACCGACATCATCGAGTACCAACAGCTGGTCGATGACGAGTCGGTCACCCTGCTCCTCCAGCGCGAGGGGCGGCCGCTTCGCCACAAGGTCACCGTGTCCAAAGTGGCCGGCACTCCACTCGGCCTCACGATCGATTCGGCGGTCTTCGACCGCATCCGGACGTGCGACAATCACTGCAGTTTCTGCTTCATCTACCAACTGCCGAAGGGGCTTCGTCGTTCCCTCTACGTGAAGGATGACGATTTTCGCCTCTCCTTTCTCTACGGGAACTACACCACCCTCACCCGCTTCACCGAGATGGATCTCGAGCGGGTCGTGACGGAGCGTCTCTCGCCCCTCTACGTCTCCATTCACACGACGAATCCGCAGTTGCGGGCCGAGATGTTGCGCAATCCGCGGGGTGCCACCTCCCTGCGGTGGCTGCGGGCCCTCCTCGACGCCGGCGTCGCGGTGCACGGACAGGTCGTGACCTGTCCCGGCATCAACGACGGCGCGGAACTGGAGCGAACTCTCGAAGACGCCCTGACGCTCTACCCGGAACTCGCCTCCCTCGCGGTCGTTCCCGTCGGGGTCTCCCGTTTCAACCCCGAGGACTCGATGCGCTCCTTCGAACCTGACGAAGCGCGCGTCGCGCTCGAACTCGTGGAGCACTTTCGGGAGGTGGCCCGCCAATCCCTGGGCCGTCCCCTCATTGAGGCGTCCGACGAGTTCTACCTCCTCGCCGGAAGACGTCCACCCCCGGCCGAGTACTACGACTCGCTCGACCAGGCCGAGAACGGGATCGGGCTCGTCGCCAGTTTCGAACAGAGCTTCCGGGGTGACACGGAGATGGACGTGCTCGGCACCGGTTTCTTTCAGTCCGTCGACGGGGCTCCGGCGTGGGGCTACCGGGCCCCGCGGGCGAGCGAGGGTGTCGCCTCCGGCGAGCGCGTCAAACTGCTCACCGGGGAGTACGCCGCTCCGCTCCTGCGGGAACTGCTCGACGACGCCCAGTACTCCGACGTCGAGGTCATCGCGGTGACGAATGACTACTTCGGGGGCAACATCAAGGTGGCCGGACTCCTCACCGGAGCCGACGTCTCCCGGACCGTGAGCGAGGACCCGGAGGCCACCTACCTACTGCCCGACGTGTGCCTCAACGAGGGACGTTTCGTCGACGGCGTGGAGCTCGCCGAGGTGGGCAGTAACGTCGTAGCGGTGAAAACCACCGGACAGGATCTACGCCGCACGCTCGAACATTGGCGTACGCGCTTGGTGTCCGCGTGAGTCGGGTCGTCGTCGTCGGTCGGCCGAACGTCGGCAAGAGCTCCCTCGTCAACCGCCTGGCGGCCAAGCGGCTCACCGTCGTCGAGGAACACCGCGGGGTCACCCGTGACCGCAAAGTGGTCCCGGTGGAGTGGAACGGCGCTCGTTTCGACGTGGTCGACACTGGTGGTTGGCTCGAAGCGGGCGACGACCTCGAACGAAAGGTGTCGCGTCAGGCGGACGCCGCCCTCGACGAGGCCGACCTCGTTCTCTTCGTCGTGGACGTCACGACGGGCGTGACCGACGAGGACCGCCAGGCCGCGCGGTGGGTCCTCAAGTCTCGTCGACCCCACCTCCTCGTTGTCAACAAGGTGGACGACGCCCTTCACGAGGCCGCGGTCTGGGAGTTTCTCTCCCTCGGCTGCGGCGATCCCCTGGCGGTCAGTGCCCAACACGGACGGGGGGCGGGAGATCTTCTCGACACCATCGTCGATCACCTGGACGACCCCACCTCCGTCGCTGACGAGACTCCCGACGACGACGCCCTCCGCGTGGCTCTCGTGGGTCGACCGAACGTCGGCAAGTCCACGCTCTTCAACCGTCTCATTGGCGAGGAGCGATCCGTCGTTCACGACATGCCGGGCACGACCCGTGACGCCATCGACACCGTCATCGATACTCCGGACGGCCGGATTCGCTTCATCGACACCGCCGGGATGCGTCGGCGGGCCAAGACCGAGGCCGGTCTCGAAACCTACAGCGTCGTGCGTTCCCTCGAGGCCCTCGACCGGGCCGATATCGCCCTCCTCGTGATTGACGCCACCCAGGGCGCGAGCGCCCAGGATCAACGCCTCGCGGAGAGAATCTCGGCGGCGGGCTGTCCGGCGCTCGTGATTCTCAACAAGTGGGAACTCATCGACACCGAGGATCGCGAAAAGGTCCTGTCGACGGTCTCGGACAAGTTGGCCTTCCTCGGTGACGCTCCGGTGCTGAAGACCTCGGCCACGAGTGGACGGGGAGTGCACCGCATCCTGCCCGCCCTATCGCAGGCGAAGGAGGACTACACCAAGCGAGTCTCCACCGGCGCCCTCAACCGGGCGATTCGGGACCTCCAGATTCACCAGCCGGCCCCGACGGGCAAAATTCGCTACGCCGTTCAGGGCGCCACCGAGCCCCCCACCTTCACCCTCTTCATCGCGGGGCGCCTGCCCCAGACGTACTTGCGCTACGTGGAACGATCCCTGCGTGAACGTTTCGACCTCGGCACGACCCCGCTCAAGATTCGCGTCCGCACCGAGTAATGACCGGGTGGTGCGACACCTGCGACCGCCGCGTCGAGGGCGAGACCTGTGAAGTGTGCGGTCAGCCCGTCACCGAGCCCGAGAGAATTCGCCTGGACTGGAAGTGGAAGTTCTTCGGCGTATCGACGGTGATATACCTGATCTGGCGGATCTACCAACTCATTCACTGGTTGACGTCGTAAGGGGGAGTCGTGGCGATCTACGCACTAGGAGATGTCGAACCCTCCATTGATCCGAGCGCCTTCGTCCACCCCGACGCCGTCGTGATCGGGCGCGTGAGTATCGGCCCGAACTCCTCGGTGTGGCCCGGCGCGGTTCTACGGGGCGACTACGGAGAGATTCGCGTAGGGGCGAGAACCTCGATTCAAGACGGCACCGTTGTTCACGCCACGGCCGAGTGCCCCACCCTCATCGGGGACGACTGCGTCGTCGGGCACCTGGCGCACCTCGAGGGCTGCGTCATTGCGAACGGCGCGCTCGTCGGTTCCAACTCCGTCGTCCTCCACGAGGTTCACGTGGGAGAGGGCGCCACCGTGGCCGCCGGGGCGGTCGTGCGCAATCGGACGACGGTGCCGCCGGGCGCCCTCGCCCTCGGAGTTCCCGCGGTAGTGCGAGAGGGCCTGAGTAATCCCGCGGACATCACCGACGGCGCCGCCCTCTACGTCACGAACACCGCGCGCTACCGCGCCGAGTTGCGTCGGCTCGATTAGACGTGGCTCCCCGTTAAGGTGACACCCGGAGGTTGTGTCTCATGCGCCACAAAGTAACGGTGTCGGTTGCCGCGTTTCTTATCGCCCTCGCGGGTCTCGGGGGTTACCTCCTGAGCAAGCCGAGTGTCCCCAACGTGTCGGCGACGGCCACGGGCCAGTCCGCCTCGAAAATCTGCACCCTCTTTCCGGGACTGCCGCCCTCCATGGATAACGATGCGGGGCACGCTCGGGGTCCGGACACCACGCCGGATCGCGACTGCGACTGGGCGCAAACCCACTGACGCTAATCGGGTCGCTGGGTGACCTCGACCATCCGCTCGAGGACGGTGCTTGCCGCCCCCGAGGAGACGCTGGCCCGGGCGAGCTCGTAGCCCTCGAGGAGAGTCGCCGCTCGGCCCGCGGCGAGCAGAGTGAGGGCGGCGTTCGCGCACACGACGTCGTGGACCGCTCCCAATGCCCCCGAGAGAAACTCTCGCACCACCCGGACGTTGACCTCGACGTCACCCCCGCGCAGACTGGCCACGTCGTGACGAAATCCGAGCTCCTCGCCGGCGTTGATGACCTCCCGTCGAGTGCCGTCGGAACTCACGTGGATCAACGTGGACGTAGTGCCCACCGAGAGCTCGTCGAGGCCGTCGTGCCCGTGAACGAGAGTGATGGCGTCGACCCCGCGACGCGCGAGTACTTCGGCCATGGGCGCCAGCAACTGTTCGCTCGATACCCCAATCACGCCCCGGCGCACCCCCGCCGGATTCGCCAGGGGACCGAGGACGTTAAAGACCGTGCGAAAGCTGAGCGCCCGACGAATGGGGGTCAAGTAGCCGAGTGCGTGGTGGTACTTCGGGGCGAAGATGAACGCCATACCCGCTTCACGAAGGCTCTCCTCGATAACGGCGGGCTCCACGTCGAGACGAACTCCGAGACCTTCGAGCACGTCCGCCGAGCCCACCGAGGACGACGCCGCCCGATTACCGTGCTTAGCGACGGGAACGCCACACCCGGCGACGGCGAAAGCGGCCATCGTCGACACGTTGACCGAGTGCAGTTGGTCACCACCGGTTCCCACGATGTCGACCGCGTCGGCGGGTGCGGAGAGTCGAGTGGCGGCGGCCATCATGGCGTCCACGAAGCCCGTCATTTCATCGATGGTCTCGCCCTTGATGGTGAAGGCGGTCAAGAAGCTGGCCACTAACGGACCCTCCACCCGACCGGCCAAAATCTCACCGAGCGCCTCGGCGGCGGCTGGCCGATCCATCGACTCGCCTCGGACGAGGGGTTGGAGAACATCGTGGGCGAACGAAGTGATCACCGGCGCGCCTTTCGGATACGGGGTTGCCCCAATGTAGTCAAACCAAAACGACTCTCCGGCCCGTTACGCTCGAGGGGGTGACCACGTACCTCGACGCGATTGGCGAATTCCACCGAGCGCGCGCCCAGGCTGATCCTCGTTCCTGGACCTCCCGAGTCGACGGTCTCTGGTACACCGGTCCGTCACTCTCGACGCACCTGAGCGAGGGTCCGAACGTGGCCGTGATTTCGGAGGTGAAGCGTCGATCACCCTCGAAGGGGTGGCTCGCCGAGGATCTGGACGCGGCCGCCACCGCTCGGCTCTACGCCGACGGGGGAGCGACGGCGATCTCGGTGCTGACCGACCTACCCCACTTCGGGGGCACTCTCGACGACCTGGCGGCCGTGCGACGAGCGGTGGATCTCCCGGTGCTGCGTAAGGACTTCACGGTGTGTGAAAACGACGTCCTCGACGCCCTCGAATGGGGAGCGTCGGCCGTTCTCTTGATCGTGGCCCTCCTCAGTGACGACGAACTCGCCCGTCTCCACGCCCTCGCTCGAACCGTCAATCTCGATGCGCTCGTCGAAGTGCACGACGAAGCCGAGGCCTCGCGCGCCCTCCGGGCGGGAGCCACCCTCATCGGCGTGAACCAACGCGACCTTCACACCTTCGCCGTGGACTCACTGCGCGCCGCCCGGGTCGCTCAGTCTCTTCCCCACGACATCGTCAAGGTCGCCGAGAGTGGCCTGCGCAGCGCCGACGACGTGCGCGTAGCCGGCGAGGCCGGATTCCACGCGGTGCTCGTCGGCGAGAGTTTCGTCACCGATGCGTCACCGGGGGAGAGGGTTCGTGACTTCGCGGGAGTAGCACGACCGTGAAGGCGTCCCCGACTCTCATCAAGGTGTGCGGGCTGACCCGTCTCGACGACGGCGCCATGTGCCTCGAGGCGGGGGTCGACTACCTCGGACTCATCTTCGCCTCGTCGCCGCGGCGCGCCCCCGAGGGCCTCGGTCGACAGTTCGCTCAGTTAGGGGCGTCGACCGTCGGAGTCTTTCGCGGTCGTAGCGACGACGACATCGTGCGCATCGTGGAGGACGAAGAGATTGGGATCGTGCAGCTGCACGATCCGGCGTCTCCCGCTCTTCGAGATCATCTCGAACGAGGGGGCGTCGAGGTGTGGCGGGCGGTTCACGCCGCCGACTGGCGCACCGCCGATCTCCAGGGGGCCCGGCGGCTGCTGCTCGACGGTCCCGCGCCCGGGTCAGGACAGCTCGCGGACTGGTCGGGATTCGTACCCGACGAGGTCGACCGACCCTTTCTGATTGCCGGGGGACTCACCCCCGATAACGTCGCCGCCATGATCGACCTCCTCCACCCCCACGGCGTCGACGTGGCGTCGGGGGTGGAGAGTTCGCCGGGAATCAAGAGCCCCGAACTGGTCGCTCGTTTCGTCACCCAGGTACGACACCACCCCGAGGAGGGAATCGAATGACCCAGACCGCCCCCGTGATGAGGGACCCGGGAGAGGATGGTCGCTTCGGCGACTTTGGGGGACGCTTCGTTCCCGAAGCCCTCATTCCCGCGTGCGAGGAGCTCCACGACGCGTTTCGCGACGCCTGGACTGACGACGCGTTTCGTGAGGAGTTCCACCACGTTCTGCGCGAGTTTGGCGGTCGCCCCACTCCTATCACGTACCTCGCGCGGCTCTCGGAGTCGCTGGGTGTGAGGGTCTACGCCAAGCGCGAAGACCTCGCCCACACCGGAAGTCACAAGATCAATAACGTCGTCGGCCAGACCCTCCTCACCCGACGCATGGGCAAGACCCGCGTCATCGCCGAAACCGGCGCGGGCCAGCACGGTGTCGCCACGGCGACGGCGGCGGCCCGACTCGGTCTGGACTGCACGGTCTACATGGGTGAACTCGACACCCAGCGACAGGCCCTCAACGTGTTTCGCATGGAACTCCTGGGGGCGAAGGTGGTGCCGGTGACCTCCGGTAGTCGAACCCTCAAGGACGCCGTCAATGAGGCGATGCGCGAGTGGGTGACCTGCGTCGACGACACCCACTACTGCCTCGGCTCCGTCATGGGCCCCCACCCCTTCCCGTGGATGGTGCGGGAGTTTCAGTCCATCATCGGGCACGAGGCGTCGCGCCAGATGGCGGAGTTGGGGGTCGGCACCCCCGACGTGGTCGTCGCCTGCGTCGGAGGCGGGTCGAACGCGGCTGGCATCTTCGCCGGGTTCGCCGACTCGACGGCTGAACTCGTCGGGGTGGAGGCCGCCGGTGGTGCCGCCATCTCCGGAGGACAACCCGGAGTGCTCCACGGTATGAAGTCGATGCTCCTTCAGTCCGAATCCGGACAGATCGAGGAGGCGGAGTCCATCTCGGCCGGCCTCGACTACCCGGGTATCGGTCCCGAGCACGCCCACCTCGCCGCCATCGGTCGGGCGCGCTACGTGGGAATGGCCGACGAACCCGTGATCGAGGCGTTGCAGTTGCTCAGTAGCTCGGAGGGGATCATCCCGGCCCTCGAATCCGCGCACGCCGTCGCCTGGATTGCCCGAGAAGCCGGACGAGAGATTCCTTCGGGATCGACGGTGCTCCTGAATCTCTCGGGTCGAGGAGACAAGGACGTCGCCCAGGTGCGCGACATCTTGAAGGGCCGTTCGTGAACTCGCTCGAACGCCACCTCCGCGAGCGCCGCGACGCCGGCCAGTCGTCCTTCGTGCCCTACCTGATGGCGGGCATGGTCCCCGACTGGCGCGACCACCTGGAGGCCCTCGTCGCCGCGGGCGCGGCGGCCGTTGAAGTGGGGGTGCCCTTCTCCGACCCCATCTTGGACGGTGTGGTTATTCAACGAGCGGCCCTCGCGTCACTCGAGGCCGGAACGACTCCGGAGGGAGTCTTCGCCGAACTCGCCCGACGTCCCCTCGGAGTTCCCGTCATCGTCATGACCTACTTCAATATCTTCCACCACCTGGGCATGGAGCGAAGCGCCTCTCTCCTCCACGACGCCGGGGTGTCGGGAGTGATCATTCCCGACCTCACCCTCGAAGAGGCGGGCCCGTGGCGCGAGGCCGTTACTGGTCGGGACATCGACACGGTCCTCCTGGTCGCTCCCTCCTCGCCGGAGGCTCGGGTCGAAAAGATTGCTCGGGCCGCGCAAGGATTCGTCTACGCGGCGTCTCGCATGGCCGTGACGGGACAGGCCGAGGACACCGGGGACGCCGGCGCCGTCGTCGACCGGGTCCGGCGCCACAGTGACCTACCGGTCTTCGTCGGTATCGGTATCTCTACCCCCGAACAAGCTCGTCACGCCTACTCCATAGCCGACGGCGCCATCGTGGGGTCGGCCCTCGTTGATCGGGTGCTGCGGGGAATGAGTGCTCTCGAGACCGAAGCCTTCGCCCGGGACTTTGTGCTCTAGTTCGACGAATCCATCCCCTCGCTACCCTGTCACCACATCTCCTAATCCACCACCGCAGCGCTAGGACCTGGTAGAGAGGGAGGGTAATTAACACGTGGGTGAGCCACGTGAACAACACCCGGGGGGGTAAAGATGAGTGAACACCGAGTAGCCGATCCTGGTCCTTTAGGACTAGCCGGTTTCGCCATGACGACGTTTATGTTGAGTTCGGCCAACGCCCACCTGTGGGGTGGCAACGGGGCGGGAGCAGCCCTGTCGCTCGCCCTCGTCTACGGAGGGCTCGCTCAACTACTCGCCGGAATGTGGGAGTTTGTGCGCAAGAACACATTCGGGGCCTTGGCCTTCACGTCCTACGGCGCGTTCTGGATTGGGGTCTACCTACTCCTCGAAGTAGTGAAGAGCCCGACCTCTCTGGCGGTCTACCTGTTGAGTTGGACCATTTTTACGTTCTACATGTGGATCGCCAGTTTTCAAGCCTCGAAGATGTTGGCCATCCTCTTCACCCTGCTTCTCGTCACCTTCGTCTTCTTGACCATCGGCGCCTGGGGTGCCGGTCACGTGGGCTTGACGAAGGCCGGGGGCTGGTTCGGAATCGCGACGGCGCTCGTCGCCTGGTACATCTCGGCCGCCGGGGTGACGAACGAGACCGCCGGACGAAAAGTACTGCCGACGTTGTAGTGACAACTCCCTCCACCCGGGTGACGGTCACTCGGGTGGAGGGAGTTGTGTCGTGTCTTCATAATATGAAAGTTGACAGGAGTGCCATATTCCTGTCCGGGGGGAGATCATCATGAGCGAACAAGGATTAGAAGCACTCTTCAGCGAAACCAGGCAGTTCCCGCCCTCGCCGGAGTTCGTCGCTCAAGCCAACGCCCGTGACGACATTTACGACATCGCGAACGCCGACCCCGAGGCCTGGTGGCGCCAGCAAGCCACTCGTCTGACGTGGACGAAGGAACCAACGACCACGCTCGAGTGGGACCTACCGAACGCTCGCTGGTTCGCCGACGGTGAGTTGAACGCGAGCTACAACTGCGTCGACCGCCACGTGGAAGCCGGACTCGGTAGTCGCGTGGCGCTGCACTGGATCGCCGATCAACCGGGCGAGGAACGGGTCATCACCTACTCGGACCTTCACCGCATGGTCCAACAGGCCGCGAACGCCCTCGAGGAACTCGGGGTGTCGGCCGGGGACCGAGTCGCGATCTACATGCCCATGATCCCTGAAGCGGTCGTCGCCATGCTGGCCGTCGTGCGCCTTGGAGCGATGCACTCGGTCGTCTTTGGAGGTTTCGCGGCGGACGCACTCGCGTCGCGCATTCAGGACTCTGACTGTCGAGTCGTCATCACCGCGGACGGGGCTTTTCGCCGCGGCAGTGTCTCACCCCTCAAGCCCGCCGTCGACCAGGCCCTCCAGTCCTGCCCCGGCGTGACCAAAGTTCTCGTGGTCCAGCGCACCCACTCGCCGGTCGACTGGGTGGAGGGTCGCGACCACTGGTGGCACGAGACCGTCGACCGCCAGTCACCGGAACACACCTGGCGGGCCTTTAACGCCGAGCACCCGATGTTCATTATGTACACCTCCGGTACCACCGCTAAGCCCAAGGGGATCTTTCACACCACTGGGGGGTACCTCACCCAGGCCGCGACGACCTACCACTACGTCTTTGACCACAAGCCCGAGACCGACGTCTGCTGGACCGCCGCCGACATCGGGTGGATCACGGGACACAGCTACATCGTCTACGGTCCCCTCATCAACGCGGCCACCCAGGTGATGTACGAGGGTCTGCCCGACTCGGGGGGCAAGGATCGTTGGTGGCGCATCATCGAGGAGCAGAAGGTCACCGTCCTCTACACCGCCCCGACCACCATTCGCACTCTGATGAAGTGGGGCCACCAGATTCCGGCCGAGCACGATCTCTCCTCTCTCCGCCTGCTCGGAACGGTCGGGGAGCCGATCAATCCCGAGGCCTGGATCTGGTACCACACCTTCATCGGGGCCGAGCGCTGCCCCATCGTGGACACCTGGTGGCAGACCGAGACCGGCGCCATCATGGCGACCCCGCTCCCCGGCGTGACCGCCACGAAACCGGGTGCCGCGATGCGTCCCTTCCCGGGCATCTCCCTCGAAGTCGTGAATGAACAGGGCCACGTCGTCGGCCACGGACAGGGTGGCTATCTCGTCATCACCCGCCCCTGGCCCTCCATGACCCGCGGAATCTGGGGCGACCCGCAGCGCTTCTTCGACACCTACTGGAGCCGTTTCGAGGGCCGCTACTTCGCCGGAGACGGCGCCAAGTACGACGAGGACGGTGACCTCTGGCTCCTCGGTCGCGTCGACGACGTCATGAACATCTCGGGTCACCGGCTGTCCACCACCGAGGTGGAGCACGCGCTCGTCTCCCACCACAGCGTCGCCGAGGCGGCCGTCGTGGGAGCCAGTGACGAGCACACCGGCCAGGCCATCGTCGCCTTCGTGACGCTGAAACTCTCGGCCACCGACGCCGAGGCCGATCACGCTCAGACCATTGACGCGCTGCGCCAGCACGTGGCCCAGGTCATTAGCCCGATCGCGAAGCCCCGCCAGATCATCCTCACCCCGGAGTTACCGAAGACCCGGTCGGGAAAGATCATGCGTCGACTACTACGCGACGTCGCCGAGAATCGCCAGTTGGGCGACGTCACGACCCTGACCGACCCGACGGTGGTGAACATGATCGCCGGGCTCATGGGCAACCACGCCGCCGACGACGACTAGGAGTCGAAACCGAGCCCCAGAACGTCCAGCAGTCGGAGCCACAGGTTGCGCCGCCCCCCACGGGTGTCGGCCCGGTGGATGGACCACTGAGTGAGACGGATGAACAGCCACCGGAACGGTTCGGGCGGGAAGGGCCACGGCTTCTTTCTCACCATGCGCAGGCGGGTGCGTTCCGTCTCGAGTCCGTCGGCGAGATCGAGCATGGTGTTGGCGGCGAATCGCGTCGCCCCCACCCCGAGTCCGGTGAAACCGACGGCGTAGACGACGCGCCCGCCGTGAGCGGTGCCCCAGAAGGGAGAGAAACGGGTGCAGGTGTCGATCGCCCCGCCCCAGCCGTGAGTGAACTTGATGCCCGCTAGTTGGGGGAACGTGTCGAGGAAGTGGGCGGCCAAGGTGGCGAACGTCTCGGCGTTGAACTCGTAGTGTCGCTGGACCCGTCCGCGGAAGTGGTAGATCGCGTCGTATCCTCCCCAGAGGATCGAGCCGTCCGCCGTCAGTCGGTAGTAGTGGAACTGGTTTCCGGCGTCGGAGACCCCCTCGCGCCCGGCCCACCCAATGGCCGCTCGCTGTTCCGCACTGAGGGGCTCGGTCACGATCTGGTAGTCAAAGACGGGGACGACGTACTTGCGGACGGACCTCACGAGAGAGGGCCACACGTTGGTCGCGAGGGCCACGCGGGCCGCCGTGACCGCCCCGTAGGGAGTGATGACCCTCACGCCACCGCTCACGTCCTCTAACTTCTCGGCCCGAGTGTTCTCGTAGATCTCGACGCCGAGGCGCAGACACGCCCGTTCGAGGCCCCAGACGAGACGCGCCGGATCCACCATGGCCGTTCCGTCGGGGTCGAAGAGACCTCCGAGATACCGGGGGGAGTTGACCCGACGTCGAACCTCCTCGGCGCCGAGCACCGTCACGTGGTCGCCCGCCGCGTTGCGACGCGCCGCCTCCTCTTCGATATCGCGAAGCTGCCACTCTTCGAGGGCGACCCGCAACTCGCCGGTACGTTCGAAGTCGCACTCGATCCCGTAGCGGGCGATCGTCGCCTCAATCTCGTCCAAGTTTTCGCGAGCGAGACGTTCGATCTCGACCATCTCGTCGCCGAAACGGCGCGCGCCGTTCATGAATCCGTGAGTGAGCGAGGCGGAGAGAAAGCCACCGTTTCGCCCCGAGGCTCCGGCGCCCGTTTCGTACTGTTCGATGACGACGACGTGTCGCCCCGGGTCTCGCTCCTTAGCGAGCAGGGCGCTCCAGAGTCCGGTGTACCCGGCCCCCACGACACAGAGGTCGGCCCCTACCTCTCCGACGAGGGCCGGACGCGACTCGGGTTCGAGGGGATCGGAGTCGAGCCACCACAGATCGGGCTGAAGTTCCCGTAAATGCCGCAGAACAAAGGTGTCTTTGTCGTCCATAGAGCCGGCCCTTCGGCCGCTCACCCCGCATCCCGTCTCGTCGCGTGGCTGCAGTCTACCGGGGGAGGCCCCGTCGAGCCGGGTTACGCGCGAACGGTGCGCGCCCGGTCAAACTGGACCGGCCAGGCGATGACCTCACCGAGCGCCTCCGCCGCCTCGAGGGCGAAGCGGGGGTTACGTAGGGCCGCGCGGGCCACCATGACGGCGTCGGCTCGACCCGCGGCAACAATCTCCTCGGCCTGGTCGGCAGTGGTGATGAGGCCCACCGCACTCACCGTCACCCCTCGTGAACGTAGAGCCTCCGCGAGGGGCACCTGGTAACCGGGGCCGATTGGAATCGCGGCTCCAGCGACGTTCCCGCCACTCGACACGTCCACGAGATCCACACCGCGCTCCATTAGTTGCTCGGCGACCCACGCGGTATCGTCCACGGTCAATCCACCCTCGGTCCAGTCCGTCGCCGAGACGCGCACGAAGAGGGGAGTGGGACTGAGTGCGCGCAGGTCGCTCGCAATCTCGAAGAGCAAGCGAGCTCGGTTCTCCAGCGAGCCCCCGTACTCGTCCTCGCGCTGATTGGAGAGGGGCGACATGAACTCGTGAAGGAGGTAGCCGTGGGCCGCGTGAATCTCGAGGACGTCAAAACCGGCGCGCAGGGCCCGGGTGGCGGCCGCGACGAAGTCCTGACGCACGTCGGCCAGGTCGTCGATCGTCAGCGCGCGAGGAGTGGGGTAGCCCTCGAAGGGGATCGCCGACGGTGCGACGGCTTCCCAACCTCCCTCCTGCGCACTCGCGAACGGGTGATCCGCCCAGGGTTGCATCGTCGAACCCTTTCGACCGGCGTGGGCGAGTTGCATACCGGCGAGGGTGCCCTGCGAGTGGAGAAACTCCACTACACCTCGCCAGGCCTCCTCCTGGTCGTCCCGGTAGATACCGGGACACGCGATGGAGATGCGTCCCTCGGGAGAGACCGCGGTCGCCTCGCTCATGACGAGACCAAATCCACCCGTCGCGAAGGAACCGAGGTGGACCCGGTGCCACTCTCCCACCACACCGTCGACCGCGGAGTACTGGCACATGGGGGCCACCCACAAGCGGTTGGGGAAGGACGTGGTGCGCAGGGTGAGCGGGGAGAAGAGGGCGGACACGGGGGGCTCCTTACGAATCAGACCCTTCGAGGTTAGGGGTGTCGCCCGGTTAATTAGTCGTATGCTTTTAGGACTACCTCGCATTAAGGAGATTCTGTGCGACTCGCCACCCGCCACGGCCGTGCCCACCTCGTCACCGACCAGGGCTTTGTCGACGTCTCCGCCGCCAGCCACGGACGCTTCTCCCACCGCGTCATCGATCTGCTCACCCAACTCGACGAGGTGGGGACGTGGTGGGACGAGGTCCACCACGAGGTGACCGAGGAGCTCGTCGCCGACCCGGCCCTCGACGCCGGACTCGGACCGGTCGTGGACCAGCCGTCACAGATCTTCGCCGTCGGCCTGAACTACCACGAGCACGCGCGCGAGATGGGCCTGCCGTCGCCCACCACGCCCATGATCTTCACCAAGTTCGTCTCCTCGCTCGCGGGAACCGGCTCACCCATACCTCGCGTCAGTGACTCCGTCGACTGGGAGTCCGAGCTCGTCGTGGTCATCGGTCGCGGGGGACGACACCTCACCCCCGAGACGGCCCTCGACGCCGTCGCGGGATACTGCGTGGGTCAAGACGTCTCCGACCGCGAGCTACAGATGGCCGCCTCGCCACCCCAGTTCTCCCTCGGAAAGTCCTGGCCCAACTTCACGGTCACCGGGCCGTGGATCACCACCCGCGACGAGGTGGGCGATCCCCAGAATCTGGGTATCCGCTGCGACGTGTCGGAGGTCACCTTCCAGAACTCGACCACCCGCGACATGGTGTTCACGGTGGCCGAGGTCGTCTCGTACCTCTCTCGCGTGGTCGAGCTTCGACCGGGTGACCTTATTTTCACGGGATCACCCGAGGGCGTGGGACAGGGCCAAAAGCCCCCGCGATTCCTCGACGAGGGTGACATCGTCGACACGCGAATCGAGAAGTTGGGGTCGATTCGCAACACCGTGGTGGCGCCCTTTTGACCACCACCACCAAAAAATGGTCGGGCTGGGGAGATTTGAACTCCCGATCTCTCGGCCCCCAGCCGAGCGCTCTAGACCAAACTAAGCCACAGCCCGTGGGTTACTCACTCTAGCCGTTAGCGCGTGAGTCACCCGAACACGAAACGCCCAAGGGGCCTCGCTATACTCGCTAGCGGGTCAGCGTCGCCCCAGAAAAGGTGACGAGAATGACCCAGACCTCCCCCCTCTACGACCCCGCGTTCGAGCACGACGCCTGTGGTGTCGGGATGATTGCCGACCTGACGGCGCGACCCTCCCACGAGACGGTGCGCGACGCCCTCACCATCCTCGAGAACATGGAGCACCGAGGGGCGAGTGGCGCCGACGTCCACTCCGGTGACGGAGCGGGCCTCCTCGTCCAGATGCCCCACGAGTTCATGCGCCGAGTGTTCGCGAACGACTCCTTAGAGCCCGGCCACTACGGAGTGGGTTTTTGGATGCTACCCCGGGGGGAGGAGTCCGCCGGTCTCCATGAACGGATCGACGACGTCTGCCGCAACCTCGGAGTGGCCACTCTCGGGTGGCGCGACGTTCCCGTCAACTCCTCCATCCTCGGTCCGACCTCCGCCGCCACCGAACCCCGCTTCGTGCACCAGCTCGTCGTGAGTGACGGCGCCCCAGATCTCGAGCGAGCCCTGTTCGTGGCGCGTCGACAAATCGAGAAGGAGACGGCGGCCTACGCCGCCTCGTTCTCCACTCGAGTACTGATCTACAAGGGCATGCTCACCTCGCCCCAACTACGTCGCTACTTCGACGACCTCCGAGACGAGGGCCTCACGTCGGCGATTGCCCTCGTGCACTCGCGCTTCTCGACCAACGTTCTGCCGCGCTGGGACCTCGCCCAACCGTTTCGCTACATCGCCCACAACGGCGAAATCAACACCGTGCGGGGCAACCGGAACTGGATGACGGCTCGCGAGTCGACCCTCGCGAGCGACCTCCTGCCGGCTCCCGTCTCGAGTTTCGCCCCCGTGATCACGCCGGGAATGAGTGACTCGGCCAGTTTCGACGAGACGGTGGAGTTGCTGGTCCAGGGTGGGCGGTCCCTGCCCCACGCCATCTTGATGATGATTCCCGAGGCCTGGGAGCGCGCGAGCGCCATGGAGCCGGCGCGACGGGACTTCTACCGCTACCACGCGGCCCTCATGGAGCCCTGGGACGGTCCGGCCTCGGTGAGTTTCTGTGACGGACGAGTGGTGGGCGCCGTCCTCGACCGCAACGGTCTGCGCCCGGCGCGCTACTGGGTCACCAAGGATCAGCGGGTGATCTTCGCGTCTGAGGTGGGAGTCCTCCCCGTCGAGCCCGACAACATCGCCCGCAAGGGACGCCTCCAACCGGGCCGAGTCTTCCTGGTGGACGTCGAAGAGGGCCGCCTCATCGACGACGCCGAATTGAAGGCCCAACTGGCCGGGGCCGCCCCCTACGGCGAGTGGCTCGCCGCCCAGCAGGTGAGCCTCGACGAGGTGCCGGCCCAGGAGATGCTGACCCCGAGTCACGCCAGTGTTCGACTCCACCAGCGCCTCTTCGGCTACTCCGACGAGGACCTGCGTCTCATTCTTCGCCCCATGGCCCAGTCCGGCGAGGAGCCGATTGGTTCCATGGGTTCCGACGCGGCGCTTCCGGTGCTCTCCCGTCAGCCCCGGAGCGTCTTTGACTACTTCACTCAACTCTTCGCGCAGGTCACCAATCCGCCCCTCGACGCCATTCGCGAAGAACTCGTGACCTCCACCCGGGTGACCCTCGGCGGCGAAGACAACCTCCTCACGGAGTCCCCGACCCACTGCCACCAGATCGCCCTCGCGTCGCCGGTCCTGACCGTCGAAGAGCTCGCCAAGTTGCGCTACATCGATGAGGCGATGCCCGACTGGGGTTTCCGCGCCGTCGCGCTCGACGGCCTCTTTCCGGTGGCGGGCGAGGCGACCTCGGGGGAGCGACTCGCCCGAGCGCTCGACGAACTCTGCGACCAGGTCGTCGACGCGGTCCGCGGGGGAGCGACACTCGTCGTCCTCTCCGACCGCAACGCCAACGAGGAACTGGCCCCGCTGCCGAGTCTGCTGATGACCTCCGCCGTTCACCACCGGCTCGTCACCGAGCACCTGCGCACCGCCGCGGCCCTCGTGGTCGAAGCGGGCGACGTGCGCGAAGTGCACCACGTCGCCCTCCTCGTCGGGTTCGGGGCCTCGGCCGTCTGCCCCTACCTGGCCTACGAGTCCATCGACGACCTTGTCGCGACCGGAGACCTCACCCACGACGCTACGGACGCTCGCTACCACTACGCCAAGGCCCTCACGAAGGGTCTCGTGAAGGTGATGTCGAAGATGGGCGTCTCCACGGTCGCCTCCTACGTCGGTAGCCAACTCTTCGAAGCCGTGGGTCTCGACAGTTCCGTTCTCGACCGTTTCTTTCCGGGCTTTCGCTCCCGGGTGGGTGGGGCGACGCTCGACCGACTCGCCGACGCGGTGTTGGCCGGACATCGCCGCGCCTTTAACCCCCCGGCGGGCGAACGGGTCGAGATCGTGTCACGGGGCGAGTACCAGTGGCGTCGAGACGGTGAGATTCACCTCTTCAACCCGCGGACCGTGCAGAAGTTGCAGCACGCCACCCGCGAGAAGCGCTACGACATCTTCCGCGAGTACACCCGCATGGTCGACGATCAGGCTCGCGCGGAGGTCACCCTGCGTTCCCTCCTCCGACTAAAGAAGGCTCCGGTCCCGGTTCCCCTCGAGGAGGTGGAGAGCGCCTCGTCCATCCTGGCCCGCTTCTCCACCGGAGCGATGTCCTACGGCTCAATCTCCGAAGAGGCTCACACCACTCTCGCCATCGCGATGAACCGCCTGGGCGCGAAGTCCAACACCGGCGAAGGGGGAGAGGACGAGGAGCGCTTCGACACCTCCGACCCGAGTCGGAATCGACGGAGCGCCATCAAGCAGGTGGCCTCCGGCCGATTCGGCGTGACCTCGCGCTACCTGGTGAACGCCGACGACCTCCAGATCAAGATGGCTCAGGGGGCCAAGCCCGGCGAGGGCGGACAACTACCCGGTTCCAAGGTCTACCCGTGGATCGCGGCCACCCGTCACTCCACCCCCGGTGTGGGGCTCATTTCACCCCCGCCCCACCACGACATCTACTCCATCGAAGACCTCGCTCAGTTGATCTACGACCTGAAGAACGCCAACGACCAGGCCCGGATTCACGTCAAGTTGGTCTCCGAACAGGGCGTGGGCACCATCGCCGCGGGAGTCGCGAAGGCTCACGCCGACGTGGTCCTCATCTCCGGCCACGACGGCGGCACGGGAGCGGCCCCGCTCACGTCACTGAAGCACGCCGGAACACCCTGGGAGCTCGGCCTCGCCGAAACTCACCAAACTCTCGCCATGAACGGACTGCGCTCGCGCATCACGGTGCAGGTGGACGGGCAACTGAAGACCGGTCGGGACGTCGTCATCGCGGCCCTCCTCGGCGCCGAGGAGTTCGGATTCGCCACCGCGCCCCTCGTCGTCTCGGGCTGCATCATGATGCGGGTGTGCCACCTCGACACCTGCCCGGTCGGCATTGCCACCCAGAATCCCGAGTTGCGGGCCCGCTTCAGCGGCCAGCCCGAGTTCGTGGAGAACTTCTTCCAGTTCATCGCCGAGGAGGTGCGTGAATACCTCGCCGAGATGGGGGCGCGCTCGCTCGACGAGATCATCGGCGACGTCTCGAAACTGGAGGTCGCCGCACTCGAGGACGAGACCAACACTCTCGACCTGTCACCCCTCCTCGCCGAGACCCCCGTCGATCAGCGTCGACGCACTCAGGCGCAAGACCACGGTCTCGCCCAGGCCCTCGACTGGAAGTTCATGTCCGAGGCCCTCTCGGCTCTCGAGACCAACGAACCGGTGCACCTCTCCTTCGACGTCGCCAACACCCAGCGCGCCGTGGGGACCCTGACCGGCTCCGCGATGACGAGAACCCTCAAGGAACGTCGAGCGCCGGAGGACCTCGTGACCGTCGAACTGACGGGATCGGCCGGACAGTCCCTCGGGGCCTTTATTCCCCAGGGTCTCACGCTCCGCCTGCACGGGGACGCGAACGACTACGCGGGTAAGGGCCTGTCGGGGGGTCGGGTTATCGTCCAACCGGCCGCTCAGGCCACCTTCGCCGCCGAGGAGAACATCATCGCCGGCAACGTCATCGGTTACGGCGCGACCAGCGGCGAGATCTTCGTCCGAGGAGTCGTGGGAGAGCGTTGCGCAGTGCGCAACTCCGGGGCCACCATCGTGGTGGAGGGCACCGGCGACCACGCCTGCGAGTACATGACGGGGGGAGTCGTCGTTATTCTCGGACGAGTCGGACGCAATCTCGCGGCCGGAATGTCGGGGGGGACTCTCTACCTCTACGACCCCGAGTCCGCCGTCCACAGCCACCTCTCGGCGGGGGTCTACGAAATCGACCCCCTCGAAGCGGAGGACGACGAGCGACTCTTCCACCTGCTCACCCGATACCACCAGGAGACCGACTCCACCCGCGCCCGAGAGATTCTCGACGCGTGGCGAGTCGAAAGGATGAACTTCGTGCGAATCGAGACCTCCGAGTACCAGCGCGTGCGAGACGAGATGCGCCATGGGTAAGCCCACCGGTTTTCTCGAGTATCCCCGCGAGACTCCGGCCCACCGGCCGGTCGCGGTGCGCCTGCGCGACTGGCGCGAGGTGTACGAACCCCAGAGCGACGAGGCCATCGCCACTCAAGGAGCGCGGTGCATGGACTGCGGCATTCCGTTCTGCATGCAGGGCTGCCCCCTCGGCAACCGGATTCCCGTCTTCAACGACCACGTGTACCAGGGGCGTTGGGACCGCGCCGCGGCCCAGTTGCTCGCCACGAACAACTTCCCCGAGTTCACTGGTCGACTCTGTCCCGCGCCCTGCGAGTCGGCCTGCGTGGTCGGCATCTCCGGTGATCCCGTCACCATCGAACGGATCGAGCTCCAGACCATCGAACACGCCTACGCCCTCGGTCTCCCGGTGCAGAGCGCGCCGAGCGAGGAGAGTGGTCGCTCCGTCGCCGTCGTCGGTTCGGGTCCCTCGGGCCTCGCCTGCGCCGCGCAACTGCGTAGCGCCGGCCACCGAGTCGAAGTCTTCGAGCGAAACGACCGTATCGGCGGCCTCCTGCGCTACGGCATTCCCGAGTTCAAGATGGAAAAGGCCGTCCTCGACCGCCGTCTGCGGGAGATGGAGGGCGTGGGCATCGTCTTTCACCCCTCCTCACCCATCGGTGAGAACGGGGAGTCTCTGGAGTCGTTGCGCGCCCGTTTTGACGCCGTCGTCCTGGCTCTCGGCTCCACTATTCCCCGACTCATTCCCGTTCCCGGGGCCGAACTCCGGGGGGTCTACCCGGCGATGACCTTCCTCGAGGCGGCGACGAGAGAGGTCCACGGGGGACCGGCGAGTCCCTACAGCGCCGCGGGGCACCACGTCATCATTCTGGGTGGTGGCGACACCGGAGCGGACTGCCTCGGTACGGCGCACCGCCAGGGCGCGCTCTCGGTGACGCAGGTCGAAATCATGGACACACCTCCGACGACTCGTCCCGCCGAACAGCCGTGGCCGATGATGCCCCGCCTCTACAAGGTCACCTCGGCCCACGAAGAGGGTGGAGAGCGGGTCTTTTCGACCGAAACTCTCGAGTTTCGGGGCGACGACGCGGTACGCGAGATCGTCCTGCGAAACAACCAGAGCGGCGAGGTTCACTCGCAACCGGCCGATCTCGTTCTCATCGCCGCCGGCTTCGTCGGACCGGAACTCTCGGCCCTCGGACTCGCCCAGCCCGAGTCCACCACTACCCGGGGAACCCTTCAGGTCGACGACACCTGGCGCGTGGCCGGAGTGGGGGAGGGCTCCGGGGTCTTCGCCTGCGGCGACGCGGTGCGGGGTCAGTCTCTCATCGTCTGGGCCATCGCCGAGGGTCGTTCCGCCGCGGCGGGAGTCGACGCCTACCTGAGAGAGACGGCGAGCGCCCTGCCCGCACCGATCACTCCCTACCAGCTTTCGTGGTAGCGAGGCTCTAGCATCGGGGGGGAGATGACCTCTTTCCCCTCCACTATGCAGGTCGCGCCCCTCACGGTTCGTGACATCGTTCATCACGCCGAACGGGTCTACTCCGATCGTCGAATCTTCACCGTCGAAGCCGACGGCGTCCGCGAGGCGACCTTCGCCGAGGTCATCAGTCGGGCCCGGCGACTCGCGACAGCGTTGGAGAACCTCGGTGTCACGCGAGGCGAGCGCGTCGCCACGCTCATGTGGAACAACCAGGAACACCTCGAGGCCTACGTCGCCGTTCCAACCATGGGCGCGGTACTGCACACCCTCAACCTGCGTCTCTTTCCCGACCAGCTCGCGTACGTCATCAACGACGCCGACGACGCCGTCATTATCGCCGACGCGAGCGTGCTCGGCCTCATCGCCCGCATCCGTGACCGAATCTCACCGCGCCACCTCATTGTCCGGGGTACGCCGGAGGACTCCTACGGTCTCGAGTTCCTCGACTACGAAGAGTTACTCGCCACGGTGGACAACGACGACTACTCCTGGCCCGACCTCGACGAGAACACTCCCGCCATCGCCTGCTACACCTCGGGCACGACGGGTGATCCCAAGGGCGTGGTGTACTCCCACCGCTCGCTCTGGTTGCACTCACTCGCGATCCAGACTCAGAACTCCATCGCCCTCGGCGAGTCGGACCGGGCCCTGCTCGTGGTACCGATGTTCCACGTCAACGCGTGGGGCATGCCCTACGGGGGTCTATGGTGCGGCGCCGATCTCGTGATGCCCCAGATGTTCTTGAAGGGTGAGCACCTCGCGAGCACCATCCAGCAACTTCGGCCCACCCTGGCGCTCGGGGTTCCCACCATCTGGATGGACCTCCTGCGCGCCGCGACGACGGGGGAGTACGACCTCTCCTCCTTGAGAGTTCTCGTGGCGGGCGGAGCGGCCGTTCCGGCCACGCTCATCCGGGCCTACCGCGATCAGCTCGGACTGACCGTTCTCCAGGGCTGGGGCATGACCGAAACGAGTCCCCTCGTGGCCGTCGCCGTCCCGCCGATCGGGGCGGAGGGGGAGGACGAGATCACCTACCGCGCGAAGACGGGCCGGCTCGTCGCCGGAGTCGAGATTCGCGTCGTGAACGAGGAGGGCGAGGTCCTCCCCCACGACGGAAAGAGTGTCGGGGAGTTGGAACTGCGCGGACCCTGGATCGCCGCCAGTTACATCAAGGGTCGCGAGCCCGACTCCTTCCACGACGGCTGGCTGCGCACCGGGGACATCGGCACCGTGGACGCTCGCGGCTTCATCGTGATCTCCGATCGGCGTAAGGACGTCATTAAGTCGGGGGGCGAGTGGATCAGCTCGGTCGAACTCGAAAATCTGGTCATGGGTCACCCGAGCGTGCACCAGGCGGCCGTAATCGCGGTACCCCACGAGCGCTGGCAGGAACGCCCCCTCTGCCTCGTGGTTCTGCGCGAAGGCGAGGACCTTGACGTGGAGGACCTGCGCCGCCACCTCGCCCCCCACGTGGCGTCCTGGTGGATTCCGGAGTTCTGGGCGACCCTGCCGGAGATGCCCCTCACGAGCGTCGGCAAGTTCGACAAGCGCGAACTGCGCCGTCGACACGGCGAGGGCGAGATTGAGGTCGTGAGTGTCTGAAACGCTCAGCGATCTGGCCGACCAGGTCTCGGCGCTCGAGCGTCGCGTCTCCGACGCGCTCTACGACGCACTGCGCGCCCAGGTGCGCGACGAGGACGCCGAGAACGCGAAGGAACTAGAGAAACGTCTCGCCAAAGTTCGCCGGAGTCTCATCAAGGCCGAGTCCCTCCTTCGAGGAGCCGTCGAGGACTAAGCAAAGGGATCCGGCCAGTCGGGGTCCGGGTCTTCACCGACCCGTCCGTCGAGCGACTCGCGAATAAGGTCCGCGTGGCCGGTGTGCCGGCCGTACTCTTCGAGAAGGTCCACGAGGAGACGACGCACGCTCGCGCGTGTTCCGTCCGACCAGGACACCGCACTGGGGGCATCGAGCCCCTGGTTCTTCACGACGTCTCCGATGTCGGTGCGCACTCGGCGCACCGTGTCGTCGTAGAGGGCGTAAAGAGTGGTGCTGGTCTGGTCGTTCGCCCAGAGAAACTCGCCCCCGTCGTGGTCCCCGAGCCGCTCCACCCACGCCGGGGACAGCTCGCGCCCGCGAATCTTCACCCCCACCGCGTACTCCTCCACCAGGGCGAGGTGGGCGAGGAGGCCCCCGAGAGTGAGCGACGACGACGCGAGTCGGTGCCTCAACTGCTCGTCGGTCAGTCCGTCACACTTGTACCGAAAGGTGGCCCGCTGACGGTCAAGGGCACCGAGAAGGTGCTCGACCTCACTACCCGCGAGGGGTGGTTCGAAGAAGGGCGTGCTCACGACGCCTCCCCGTCGGCGTTCAGGCAGTCGATGGCCCCGACGAGGCGAGCGTAACGCCTCCCGTCGTGGTCGAAGGCCACCTCTCGGTCGCTCGCCCAGTCGACGGGACCGACGAGACTCTCGAGTTGTGCGCGGGTGGCGTCACTGACGCCACGGCGTAGACGCACCACCGCGCGACCGCCGCCGACCGCCGCACTCTCGAACACTCGGTAGAAGGAGTCCAGGTAGTCGGCCGCCGCCCCGGGATCGTCGTAGAGCCGGTACATGCTGGCGTCACCGGGGCTCAAGTAGCCGTCAGAGATCACTCGGTCCATGAACCTGCTCCACTCCTTCCAGAACGTACCGCCCGGCTCGTCCAGCAGCACGACCGGAGCGGGAGTGGTCTTCGAGGTGTTGAGCAGGGTGAGGACTTCGAAGAGTTCATCCATGGTGCCCACCCCACCCGGGAGAGCGACGAAGGCGTGGGCCTGACGGGTCAGGAGAACCTTGCGAGTGAAGAAGTGCGCGGTCGCCACGTGGTGATCCGTCTCGTCCACCCACGGATTGGTGCCGTGTTCGAAGGGGAGTTCAATGTTGATTCCGATGTTCCCGTCGAGCCCGGCCCCCTTCGCGGCGGCCGCCATGATGCCCGGCCCGGCACCCGCCACGATCATCCAGCCCCTAGAGCGCAGGAGTCGGGCGAGATCCTCCGTCACCCGGGAGAGCGGAGCGTCGAGGGGAGTGCGCGCGGAACCGAAGATCGTGACGTAGGGTCCGCGATGGCGTTCGAAGAGCTGTTCACCGAGGACCAAGTCCTCGACGATCTCACCGAGACGCTCGAGGTCGTCCCGGCGACCCTTCTCGG
>JAGXAY010000074.1 GCA_018971385.1 Acidobacteriota bacterium
TACGGTGACCGGAGAACCCGTGACAGCTCGGGCTTGCTCGGTGATTAGGGAGAGATAACGCTGTTGAACTCTCAAAAGCTGAATCTGGTTGGGTACAGATATCACCAGGTTGTCATGGGAGATATCCACAAGGCGAAGCTGACCGAGTCCCGCCTGCCACATAGCCTCGGTGCTCTTATTTTTCAGGGAAATTTGAAGTGCGCTCCACACCTCCTCCACACCCTGCATTAGATTCCTCCACAGACCCAGCGACGTATTATCCACAGGATGACTCGACTAGCGAGTACGATTTCGGCCCGGTGGGACTAGAAGAATACACCTATTCCGCGACTTCGCAAGTGGCTCGTCAAAACAGTGGAGTAGACTACTACGACCGTCCCTCAGCGACCTTCCAGGAGGGTGCCGCGGTGGGATTGACGGGAACGAAAGACGAGAAGAGGACGTTGTGAAGCGCACCTACCAACCCAACCAACGAAAGCGGGCGAAAACTCACGGTTTTCGTGCTCGTATGCGTACCCGCGCGGGACGAGCTGTTTTGAAGGCCCGTCGTCAAAAGGGACGTCACAGCCTTACGGTGTAGGCGCGAGTGCCAGGACGCGTTAGTTCTCGAGAAGAGTTCGCCTAATTTCGAACATCCTCGCTCAGAGCTTCGTCGGGACCGCTGAGGGTGGTCTTCGTTCCTGGCCCTCCCGGCGTTCGCGGGGCGTACGCGATTTCCACAAAGGTGGGAAACGCAGTTGTACGCAACAAGATCCGCCGACGCCTAAGGCGACTCCTCGACGAGTTCGAAGAGTCGATTCAGTCTGGAAAGTACCTGATCAATTGTGGTGTGGACACGAGGCTCCTTACGTATGACGAACTCAGAACCCACCTCGGCCGTTCGCTCGAGCGACTCAGTTCTCTCGCGGAAAGGTCCGACCGGCCTTCTCATTAATCTGGTAAAGGGGTATCAGTGGATGAGACGGGGCCACGTTGCGCCTTGTCGTTTTTACCCATCCTGCTCGGAGTATGCCTTAGAAGCACTCAATATTCACGGCATGTGGCGGGGATCCCTTCTTTCCCTGAGACGAATTGCGAAGTGCCGACCCTTAGGTCCACACGGCATTGATCTAGTTCCCGAGGCCAAGAAAGGCAACGTGACAACACCATGAGCTCCCTTATCCACGCAATTGGAACCCTCTTCCAACCACTCTTCAAGGCGTTCGGCTGGCTCTTAGCCGCCATCTATGGGGTTGTGCCTAACTACGCCTTTGCTATTGCGGTTCTTACCATCATCATTATGGGGGCATTGACACCCTTTACGGTGAAGTCCACCAAGTCGATGGTGGCAATGCAACGGCTCCAACCCGAGATTAAAAAGCTTCAACAGAAGTACAAGGGCCCAGAAAATCGTCAGATTCTCAACGAAGAACTCATGAAGCTTTACCGCGAAGCTGGAGCCAATCCGGTGGGTGGCTGTCTTCCCGTCCTGTTACAGGCGCCGTTTTTAGCGATTCTCTACGGGGTCATTAAGGGATTGGCCAATACCGCCCTCGTAAACAAGGTGTTGGTAGCCCGTCCTCGCTACATCCCTCAGTCATCACGGATGTATCGAGACCTCGTAGCGTCACACGGCCAAATCAAGGCATTTGGGATGGACTTGAACCTTAAGGTCTTTTCCCACCACGGATCGTTCTGGGCGGAACTCCCCTTCATCCTCTTTGTCTTGGCGGCAGTGGGTTTGCAGTACTTTCAGATGGCCCAACTGAACAATCGCAGCCGTAAAGCTGGGCAGCCCATTCCCTCCCAGCAGCAGACCCTGCAGCGAGTCATGCCCATTGCCTTTCTCTATTTCTACATTGTGATTCCGGCCGCCGTGGTGTTGTACATGATTATCTCCACTGGCATTCGAATTATCACTCAGGACCTCATGTTCCGCGCCGGCGTCACCGACCCCCGGAAAAACGGAACCCATTCGACCGAGAAATCACTTCCGTCCCCCGAATCGACGGGAAAGAACCCTTCGTCTACGTCGAATGCGAAATCCCTAGAGAAGCCGAAGCCGGTCACTAACCGGTCGGCAAATAAGCGCAAGAGAAAGGATCGCTAACCATGGATTGGGTGGAAACCACCGGAAAGTCGGTGGATGAGGCTACCGACCGAGCACTCGCACATCTTGGTATTCACCGAGATGATGCCGAAGTGGAAGTTCTCGAAGAACCTAAGACGGGTTTGTTTGGGAGAATTCGCGGAGAGGCTCGGGTTAGGGCACGAGTTCGCCCAGCTGCTCCTCGGCCGAAGAGATCTCGCCGATCGGGGTCCCGAGAGAAGTCTCCGGAGAGAGACCGTCCAGCATCGAAGTCCAAGGGACCTGGCAAGTCCAAGGACTCAAAGAAGTCGGCATCGATGGAGTCGTTGGTAACTAGCGAAACCTCAAGTAATTCAGAGGTTCGGGCCCCGAAGCCAGCGGGGAAGAAAGAACACGCCACCAAGGGCAAACCCCCTCACTCTGTGACGGGTAACAAGAGTAAGAGTGAGTCGAAGGAGTCAACAATGTCAGAAAGTGTGTCCTTGAGCGAGCAAGGGGAAATTGCGAAGAGGTTCCTCGATGGATTCGTGGAGGCACTAGGCGTTGAGGCAACGTCGACTATCAGTTTCCTGGACGATGAGACGGTGGAGGTATCTATTGATGCGACACCGCCTACCCAGTTGGGCATTTTGGTTGGTCCTCGAGGAGTAACCCTTCAGGCGCTCCAGGAAGTCACCAGAACTTACGTTCAATCGAAGGTGGAGGGTCGTACTGACCGTATCTTGGTTGACGTCGCAAAGTATCGCGAGCGTCGCGTGGCGGCCCTGGGGCGTTTCGCTTCCCAGGTTGCCGACGAGGTGCTGGAGTCCGGCGAGGAGAGAGCCTTGGAGCCTATGTCACCCGCAGATCGCAAGGCTGTCCATGATGCTCTTTCCGGTCGCGAAGACGTGGTGACAAGGTCTGAGGGTGAAGAACCACGTCGTTTCGTGGTGATTTCACTGGCCTAGTCTCACCATGGTAAATAACTGGTTGCCCCGTGTTCTCGAAGAATCGAGAGCACGGGGCTTTTTAAGTCCTGGACCCCTAGAGCGACACATTCAGCATTCTCAAGGTTTTGTTGAAGCGTGGAATTCGGTGGAGCAATCGTCACCAAGAAGCTTCCTCGACCTGGGAAGCGGGGGTGGGGTTCCAGGCTTGATCCTTGCCACGGTATGGCCCGTTCGTGCGGTCCTCTTGGATTCAATGATTCGACGGACAAGTTTCCTTACAGAGGTATCTTCGTGGGAGGATGCTCCTCGGGAATTGGAAATTGTGACCGGTCGGGCGGAAGAGATGGGTCGCCTCCACGACCTTCGAGAACAGTTTGACCTGGTTGTTAGCCGTTCATTCGGTCCTCCGGCGGTTGCGGCCGAGTGCGCTAGCGCATTTGTGAAGGTGGGAGGACTGATTATCGTGTCGGAACCGCCAGATGACGAGAAGGAAAGTCGATGGCCAGACTCCCCTCTTCTTTCCCTAGGTTTAGAACCCATGGGTCGACTACGGGTAAGTGCAGCGTTCCAGTTGTTGCGGAAGATCGAGCCCCTAGATACTCAGTATCCCCGAAAAGTGGGCATACCCGGAAAAACCCCGTTGTTTTAGAGGTTGCACGCCACCCTTGTCCAACTCCTGTCCTGGTTTCACGTGAAACATCTCGAGTGGTTGCTCGAAAGAGACAACCTAGATGGTTAGCTCAGATTTTTGACTTCGGTAGAGTAGCCAATCAACAAGAGGAAATACCAACGGATGCCGTACTGCTGTATCCGCCGAAATCCTTGCCTACCTCCTGGTGGATAACCTCCAGATCCCATAGTTCAGTAGGTTGGTCACCAGATAAAGTCACTTACGCCCGTAGCGCAATGTCTCGTGTTGCCCTACTACACAATGTTTCACGTGAAACAGTCGTAGTGACCCCATTACTCGTAATGATTCTTAGAACTCTTCCCGCAGGGTTCTGATGTCGGGTGAATGGTTCGACGCATGGTTACCGCAGACTCTGTGATCCACAGCGCTGATGTTTCACGTGAAACAGAGCGCATACGTCGCCACAGACACCGATGGACGGAGTGGCTGAGGCGTGGGTGATTTCTCCTCATCGCGGCGTAGGTCGCGAGAGCTGATGACAGTTAGGTTTCACGTGAAACACCCGCATTCCCTTCCGTTTTCTACCCCGAATCATCTCGTGGATTACATGCTTCGGAGGTTTGATGGGGCGAAACGTGTGTAATTCACTAGTGTCCAGAATGAGGAAATCCGAGAGAACTGAGTTGTAGAGACGGATCCTTCGTATGTTTCACGTGAAACACCCTGGATCTGAGAATTACCGGTGACTTTGTGAGATTTCCCCATCACCCACTGTTTGGGTGGCTATTCTGAATGGTGTTGTTTCACGTGAAACATCTATCAATCGTCGATCGAAGTCCAGCTTTTTGGCGGTCTCGACGGCGCTACTCGTCACAGGAAGTGGGAAATGTCGGACGTTCCCGGTATGAGAATCTTTGCGATTGCCAATCAGAAGGGTGGCGTGGGCAAGACGACGACCACAACTTCTCTCGGAGCGGCATTGGCGGAGGCTGGTAAGAGAGTTCTCATTGTTGATCTTGACCCCCAGGGAAACGCCACGACTGGTCTTGGTGTCGATGGTCGACGATTCGAAAAGTCGGTGTATGACGTCCTTTTAAATGATGTTCCGATGGTGGACATTGTTGAACCGACTGGATTCCATAATCTCTTCGTTGCTCCCGCCACCTTGGACTTGGCTGGGGTCGAACAAGAGCTCACCGCGGTCATCTCGAGAGAGCTTCGACTCAAGCGCGCCCTCGCGAGCGTGGACGGTGACTTTGACTACGTGTTCATCGACTGTCCGCCCTCTCTCGGACTGATTACGATCAACGCTTTCGCTGCTGCTACCGAGATTATGGTTCCGGTACAAACAGAGTTCTACGCCCTGGAAGGCCTCACCCAGCTTCGAAATATCATCACTTTGGTCCAGAAGAACCTCAACCCTTCGCTCCGGATTACGAAAGTGGTCTTGACGATGTACGACGCCCGCAATACCCTGGCGCAAGACGTTGCTATTGAGGTTCGTCGGCACTTTCCCGAAGAGTTGTGCAATACCAAGATTCCACGAACTGTAAGGCTGGCCGAAGCACCATCGTTCGGCCAGCCCATCACTGTTTTTGACCCCACGTCGAAAGGCGCTAAAGCGTATCGACTGCTCGCGGAGGAGATTATGAATGGTTAGAAAACCAGGATTAGGAAAGGGGCTCGGAGCCCTTATTCCCGAAACCGAAGAATCGGTGGATGTTGAGGTCCAGGAGGAGGTGGTCGCGGGACCACTGCGTTATATCCCAGTGACCGCCATCTCCCCTAATCAGTTCCAGCCCCGTAAGAGCTTTAACGATGAGAGCCTCCAGTCCTTGGCATCATCGGTGCGTGAACTTGGGGTTCTGCAACCAATCATCGTGCGACCCCTCGAGGGTGAGCCAGGGCGGTATGAATTGATCGCCGGAGAGCGTCGGTGGCGAGCGGCGGGAATGGCGGGTCTCGAGACCGTTCCGGTGCTCGTCCAAGACTCCGTCAACGACCGACTCTCACTTGAGCAGGCGGTGGTGGAGAACCTCCATCGAGTCGACCTTCATCCCCTCGAGGAGGCCGCGGCGTACCAGCAACTCATTGATGAGTTTGATCTCACTCACGAGCAAGTTGCGCAGCGTGTGGGAAAGAGTCGAGCCAATATCACGAACACTCTTCGTCTTCTCCAACTGGGAGACATCGCTCAGTCAGCGTTGGTTAATGGACAAATCACGGCTGGTCACGCACGGTCACTTCTTGCCCTGACCGATCCAGATCTCCAGGCAGCCATGGTCCAGCGGGTAATTAAGGGTGAGATGTCCGTGCGTTCGACGGAAGAGGCAGTGAAGGGAGCCCTAGAGTCGAAAGTGACCCCCGAGGAGGAGCCGTCGGTCGATGCGACAAAGCCACGACTGCGTCCAGTACCCGACGCGAGTGTCGCAGAACTGGAGCACCTGCTTGAGGACTACCTCGATACCAGGGTTCACGTGGACCTCAAGGGAAGAAACGGGCGCATTATCGTGGATTTTGCTGACCTCGATGATCTCGAACGTCTGTATCTCGTGATTACACAACGTCGATAACCTTCAACCTTCAAGTTGAGTCTCAAGTTGAAGTTATCCCCAAGTTGTGGATGAACCTGTGTGTTTCACCTGTTGTTCACCCTACGTCAGGTTACAGTTACCATTTGATCAGGTATTTTAATAGCGGGACCTAATGCACAGTGTGGAAAAGGTCGTCGATGGAGCGACGAATCTCCTCGGCTACTTGTTCGCAGACTCCCGGTGCGAGTGGACCGTGCTCGACGTAGACGGTCGTCATGCGCGTTTCTCGAAGAACCGGTAGTGCCATTCCTTGTATTTCCACCCGCAGATCAACGCTGCTGTTGGCTAGGTTCATCATGATGGAACTGGCGAGGCGCTCCCCGGAGCGAGAGTGGGTGCGGTATCCCGCCCAATAGTGGAGGCGAAATACCCCAAGTTTGGCGACTTCGCGACATATGAGAACGACGAGAGCATCTCGGGAGTTGGCGTCGGAGGCGAGTTCGGACGGGCTCCACGTGGATGGGGAGGTAACGACGTGACCGGGCAGCGTAAAGGGAAGGGACGCCGTCAGGCAACTGTCTCCCGAGACCACAATCGGGCCC
>JAGXAY010000075.1 GCA_018971385.1 Acidobacteriota bacterium
CGCCACGACCTCACCTCGATAGACGGAAAAGTCAACCTCGTGCAGAGCCTGGGCGCTTCCCCAGCGCTTCGAAATTCCCCGAGCTTCTAGGACCTTGTCGCCACTCGGCGTTTGAGGTTTGGCCTGCTCATCCATTGTCACCGCATCCCCCCCGAGATGAACTGTCCGCAGCGCGACTCTTCACGTCCGCACGGTTACCACTCATCGCACCTTAGACACTTTTTGACATCCATGTCAAATGCTTTTGAATAATATAGAGGTGCTCAAAATATAACCTTTTATCAGGATTTTCAGAATCAAACTGAAAATGACATCGAAAGAACTTTTTGTCCGTCCCTGTCTTTTTGGGAACCGCGCGAACGGTCAGTGGGACTACGGCGAATATGACTACGACGGAGAATTGAGGAGGCCGTCGATGACGACGTTCAGCATGGACCGAACCGATTCCGGAGGTAGCCCCCCCTGGTCCGCCACGACCGCGACCGCCCCGACGAGACGACACACTTCGAGGGAGTCAATGTCACTTCGCAACTCCCCTCGCTCGCGCAAGCTACCCAGAACTCGCTCGTTCGCGGCCCGCAACGTTTCGCACTTGGTATAGATCGGAGAGTCGGCGTTACCCATTGCGCCCGTGATTTTCGCGGGACCGCCCTTGTTGCGAGAAATCCGAGTGACGTAGGCGTCAAACCAGCTGAGTAATGCCTCACGAGGGGGCAGGTCGCTCGCCACCACGTCGTCGGCGGTCGCGTCGACCTGATTCATCCACGACTTCACGACCGCGTCGATGAGGTCGTCGCGAGTAGGGAAGTGGCGATAGAGAGTTCCCGCGCCCACTCCGGCCCGGGTGGCGATGTCGTCGATGGGGGCATCGAGACCTCGCTCGGAGAAGACCTGAGCCGCAACTTCCAGGATCTTCTCGTGATTTTTAAGGGCGTCTGCTCGCATAACCTCACCACCGCACGAAACGGAGGAAGTCTCCGTATACTGGTAAGCGGAGATATCCTCCGTTCACACTACAGGCGCTCCGCGCTGCGGTGAACGTTCGGATCCGTCTTCACCCTTCTACCAAAGGAGCCCCCCGTGTCAACTCTCGTAACTTCACCACCGAAGTCCCGGAAGGCCACCATCGCCCTCGCGGTGATTGTCGCCGCCCAGTTGATGTTCGTCCTCGACGCCACTGTCGTCAACATTGCGCTCGTCCCCATCTCGAGTGCGCTCCACTTCTCTCGCGCGAATCTCGCCTGGGTGGTCGACGCGTACAGCTTGGCCTTCGGTGGACTCCTCCTGCTCGGTGGACGCCTCGGTGACGTCTTCGGACGCCGGCGACTCCTCATGATCGGTCTCACCGTCTTCACGCTCTCCTCGTTGCTCGGCGGACTGGCCGGTAACTCGGCCGAACTGCTGATTGCCCGCGCCCTCCAGGGAGTCGGTGCGGCTCTCGCTGCTCCGTCGACGTTGAGCCTCATCACCTCGATCTACGAAGAGGGTCCGGCTCGTAACCGAGCCCTCGGCGTCTTTACGGCGGTCTCGGCCGGTGGCGGATCACTCGGCCTGCTGCTCGGCGGTGCGCTCACCTCCTGGGTCTCCTGGCGTTGGGTGCTGATAATCAACGTGCCGATTGGTGCGCTCGTCGTCGCCCTCGCGCCGACGTACGTACCGGAGCCGCCCCGAAACTCGGGCCGGGTCGACGTCGCCGGAGCCCTCCTCGTCACCGGCGGTATTGGCTCCATCATCTACGGCTTCATCCGGATTGCCGAAGGAGCGGCCTTCACCGACAGTGCCTTCCTATTCGCTCTCGGCCTCGTCCTCATTGGCGGATTCATCCGTGTCGAGCAGCGCGTCGAACGTCCTCTGTTTCCTCTGCACCTCTTCAGTCAGCGGACTCGGGCGGGCGCCTACGGGGCGATGTTCCTCTTACCGGCCACGATGTACGGCGTCTTCTTCTTCGTCTCCCAGTACATGGAGTCGACCCTGCACTTCAGTGCGCTGCGCACCGGATTCGCCTTCTTGCCGCTGACGGCGATGATTTTCACGATGTCGCGCATTACGCCGAAGATTGTGTCGCGATACGGTGCCCGTCGACCTCTGCTGTTCGGTCTCGTCGTTGTGAGTGGCGCATCCTTCTGGATCGCCAACGGACTGCGCGGCGACGGTTACTTCGTGGGCCTCTTCGGACCGCTCATCCTCTTCGGTCTCGGAGCCGGATCGAGCTTCCTGCCGATTAGTGCCACCATTCTCTCGGGCGTGCCCCTCGCCGACTCCGGGGCGGCCTCGGGCATGCTCCAGACGATGCAGCAGTCCGGTGGTGCCCTCGGCGTGGCCGCTCTGTCCTCAGTCGCGGCGGCCCACGGTCGCTCGAGCGCCCTCTTCGTCGGAGCGCTCGTCGCTCTCGTCGCTCTCGGACTCTCGGCGAGCGTTATCCGACCCCGCCCGGCGACCGGCCCGGCCAGCGCCGAGCTGCTGGCGGAAGAACTCGAAGCCCTGCCGCTCTTCGAGTAGACCCTAAGAACGTTCTCAGCCCCCTCGCCTCCTTGTGGACGGCGAGGGGGTCTAAGGTCGAGTAGTCACCCTCGCTCGCCGGAGAAGGAGTTCGCCATGTCTACTCGTCACCGACGTCGAAGCCAGTGGGGTGTCGGAATAATTCTCGCCGGCTCTACCATCGTGCTCTCCCCAGTGGTCGGAGCCTCTCCCACCTCGGCGGCCCTCAACAGCGTGCGTGCCGCAGCCCTGGCCACTCTTCGCGAAGGATCCGCTCAGGTGCAGTTTCGGGGATCCACCACGGCGGTGGGCGGAGCCAAATCCTCCATCACCGGCGGGGGCGTGTTGGACTTCACCCACCAGCTCTACTCCTTCACTATCTCCATTGCCGCGGGACCCACCACCGTGGTGGAAAAGCTCGTGGGCTCGCCGGGCTCCACCTACCTGTCCGTCACGGATAACGGAGCGGACATAGTGAAAACCCTGACGACGAAGTCCTGGGTTCGCGTGACCTCCTCGACCACCTCCGCTCCAGCTAACTTCAATCTCCTCTTGCAGACCCAGGCGCTGGCCAGACCGGGTGTGGCCGTTCGGGCCCTCGGAGCGAGCTCCCTCGACGGGCAGCCCGTCGTGGGATTTCGCGTCACCATCCCCGCGAAAGTGATGCTCAGCCTTTCCCTCCAGCGCCTGAAGAGCCTCCATCTGAGCGCCGCCTCCCTCGCCCTGGTGGAACGCGCCACTCTCCGGCAGGGATCTCAGCAGGTCTCCATCTGGGTGAACTCACACGACTTCATCGTGGAGGAGAGCGCCTACCAGCACCTCGGACTCGGCGCCTCGGCCGTCACCTCCACCGTAGCGACCTATCTGAGTCACTTCGGTGCACCGGTGTCCGTCTCGATTCCTTCCGCCTCCGACTCCGTCACCTACGCGACCTTTCTCCGTGAAGCCAAAAAGTACCTAGGGTAAACGTCGACGCCACGAGAGCGTCACGATTCGTTCACATTACTTATACAGTCGTAAGTAATTATGTCGAATCCCCCCGTCGCCCTCCACACGCTCAGTCGGCGACGTCGAATCGGAATCCTCCTCATCTGTTCCATGAGCCTGCTCATCGTGAGTCTCGACGTCACAATTTTGAACGTGGCCCTACCCTCCATCGGACACGACCTCCACACCACCGTTTCGGGGCTCCAGTGGACGGTGGACGCCTACACCCTCGTGCTCGCGAGTCTGCTCATGCTCTCGGGTTCCACGGGAGATCGGCTGGGGCGGCGAAAGGTTTTTCTCACGGGTCTCGGACTCTTCACCGTGGGATCCCTCCTGTGCAGTGTCGCCCCCTCCCTCGGACTCCTCGTGGTCTTTCGCATGATGCAGGCGGTCGGCGGCTCGATGCTCAATCCCGTCGCCATGTCGATCGTCACCAACACCTTTACTGACCCGCGCGAGCGAGCCCAGGCTCTCGGAATCTGGGCGGCGGTCGTGGGAGTGTCGATGGCGTTTGGTCCACTGGTGGGCGGCGCGCTCGTCGACTCCGTGGGGTGGCGCTCGGTCTTTTGGATCAACATCCCCATCGGCATCGCCGCCATTGTGCTCACGACTATCTTCGTGCCCGAATCCAAAGCTCCCCGACCCCGTCGCCTCGACGCCGTCGGACAGGCACTGGTCATCGTGATTCTCACGACCCTCACCTACGCCATCATTGAGGCACCCAACAAGGGTTGGAGCTCCCCGCTTATCACCACGTGTTGGATCGCGAGCGTCGTGAGTATCGTGGCGCTACTGCGCTGGGAGAAGCGTCGTGACGAACCGCTCCTCGAGTTGCGCTTCTTTCACTCGATCCCTTTCGCCGGGGCGGCCGTTCTCGCCCTCGCCGCCTTCGGGGCCCAAGGGGGATTCCTCTTTCTCAATACCCTCTACCTACAAGAAGTCCGCGGGCTCTCTCCGATTCACGCCGGGCTCGCCCTCTTACCCATGGCGGTGATGGCCCTGGTTCTCCCCCCGCTCTCCGGTCGCATGGTCGGCACTCGTGGATCTCGACTCCCCCTCCTGATCTCGGGACTCGGAACCCTCGCCGGCTTCCTACTCCTCAGTCGTCTCAGCGCGACCTCCAGCATGTGGTACGTCGAGTTCAGTTACGCCGTCTTCGGCGTGGGCTTCGGCTTCGTCAACGCCCCTATCACCACAGCGGCCGTGGCGGGAATGCCGCGAGCGCAGGCCGGAGTCGCCTCGGCCGTCGCCTCGACATCTCGCCAGGTTGGCGCCACACTCGGCGTGGCCGTCGTGGGTGCCCTCGCCGTCTCGGCCGCCCACCGGGGTCCCGTGAGAGCGAGTGACCTCGTGAGCGGATGGTGGGTCCTCGTCGGAGCGGGCGTGGTGATTCTCGTCGTGGGACAACTCGTGACCAGCGCGCGCGCTCGACTGAGCGCCGAAATCACCGCTCGAGAACTCAACCCCGAGTACCTGGAGGGACTCGCCACGTGACGACATCGAAAGAGCTACCCCAAGCGATCTGGGACCAGATGCGCGACCTCGTCCTCGACGATGATCGGCGCCGAGAAGTCGAACGAGCTACCGGGCTTAGTTTCTGGCGAGCCCGCTCCCTGCGCCGTATTGCTCAGGGGGACCTTCGTATGAGCGACCTGGCCCGCGTCATTGGGGTAAGCGCCCCCCAGGCCACCGTCCTCGTCGACGTGCTCGAAGAGCGGGGGCTCGTGCGACGCATCGTCGATCCCCGTGACGCCCGAGTGAAGATTGTCCGCACCACCGCCAAGGGCCGACGGGTCGCCGACACGATTTCCGCGGTTCTTCGTCGCCCCCCCGACACCATGGCCTCCCTGACCACGACCGAACGCCGTACGCTGCTCGAACTTCTTCACCGGCTGTCCCCCGAGAGTTAACTTCCCGTCCGGCGCTGGGGGCACCCGCGGGAATAGGGTGAACACAGTTCGCGTTACGGTCTCTCATTACTCACCCCACGAAGGAGTTTCCATGGCCCTCGCCCCCGCCCTCACCGTCTACGGTGCGACGTGGTGCCCCGACTGTCGGCGCGCGAAGCAGTTCCTCACCGACCAGCGCATCCCCTACACCTGGGTTGACCTCGAGACCAACCCGGACGCCATCGCCGAGGTCGAACGTCGAAACGACGGCAAACGCATCATTCCCACCATCGTCTTCGAAGACGGCAGCCACGTCGCCGAACCCTCGAACGACGAATTGGCCGACAAATTGGGTCTCGCGCGAGAGGCCACCGACCACGTCTACGACACCGTGATCGTCGGGGGCGGCCCGGCCGGCCTCACGACGGCTATCTATCTCGCGCGCGAGAAAGTCTCGACTCTCATCGTCGAGCGCTCCGCCCTCGGCGGCCAGGCCGGGGTGACCGAGCGATTGGATAACTACCCCGGATTTCCCGACGGCGTGGCGGGAGCCGAACTGGCCTCGCGCATCGCCCAACAGGCTCGTCGCTACGGGGTGGAACTCTTAGAGGCCGTGGCCGTCGAGTCCATCTCCCGGGACGATGAACTCCTGGAGATCGCCCTCTCGACCGGGCGACACGTTCACGCCCGTTCCATCGTCCTCGCGACCGGATCGACCTACCGGCGCACCGGAGCCGAGGGAGAAGCGGACCTCATTGGTGCCGGCGTCCACTTCTGCGCCACCTGTGACGGACCGTTCTACGACGGCGCCGACCACCTCATCGTCGTGGGGGGTGGCAACAGCGCTCTCGAGGAGGGGCTCTTCTTGACCCAGTTCGCGAAGCACATCACCGTGGTGCAGGCCGCTCCGGAGTTGAGCGCGTCTCGCCTCCTGCAGGAACGCGTCCTCAACCACCCCCAGATCACGGTGCGCCTCAACTCGACCATCGAGGAGTTTCACGCCGACGATACCGGTCACCTCGACGCCGTCAGCGTCAAGGGACCCGAGGGCGTCGAGCGCCTCGAGGGCGCCGGGGCGTTCGTCTTCGTCGGCCTCGAGCCGAACACCTCCCTCGTCGAGGGGCTCCTCCAGCGCGACGAGCGGGGCTTCATCCTCACCCCCGAGGGACAAGAGACCACTTTCGCCGGTGTCTTCGCGGCCGGTGACGTGCGTGCGGGATCGACCAAGCAGCTGGCCTCCGCCGTCGGTGAAGGAGCGGCCGTCGCTCTTCAGGTCCGTCGCTACCTCGACTCCCTCGAGTCGGCGTGAGCATCCCCCGTTCCCACCCCTCCCCCGTCAGCGACGCCGAGCTCGGTCCCCCGGTCCTCGTCGTCGCCGACCTCGATCGCGC
>JAGXAY010000197.1 GCA_018971385.1 Acidobacteriota bacterium
TTCGTGCTGCGGCGGAGGGTGACGACCTCGGGGCAACGACCAACTACGCCGTCGTCGTCGATACGGTGGCCGCCCTCGCTCGGGCCGGGCACTTCATACTGCTCGAAACGTTGGCTCACCGAACGGCCGAGCGAATCCTCGATCTTGACTCCGAGGTGAGCGCGGTGACGGTAGGGGTTCGCAAACTTCATCCACCGCTCGAAGAGGATGTTTCGACTGTGGGAGTGCGGTGTCGGCGCGAGCGCACTTGAGGCGGGTGTACTTCTCTCTTGGCTCCAACATGGGTCGTCGAGGGGCGTATCTACGAGACGGAGTTCGAGACGTTGCTCTCTCCGACGCCTCACGAGTGTCGAACGTCTACGAGACGGAGCCCGTAGGGGGAGTTCCTCAGGATGACTTTTGGAACATTGTTCTCGAGATCACGACGACGGCGAACGCCGACGAACTGCTGCGCCGGCTCCGTGATGCGGAGGGCCGGGCGATGCGACGACGGGAGGTTCGTTGGGGTCCACGGACTCTCGATGTTGATCTCGTGACGTGGGACGACGAGGACTCCCACGACCCCGACTTGCTGGTTCCTCACCCCCGATTTCGGGAGCGTCGCTTCGTTCTCGCTCCGCTTCGCGAACTACGACCCGACCTGGTGAGTGACGCCGACCTCGCCCTCGCCGAGGGGCGGGTCCGAGCTCTCGGTACACTCGATTCGGTGATGTAGCCGAACGGCACCCTACGAGGGCCGGAACGGAGACCGACATGAGAGCGCGGGGAAGTGCAAAGTCCGACGGTGCCCGGAGATGCTCGTGGAGCGCTTGAGCGAACTCGCGGAATGGCGCCACTGGTGCGAGGAGATTCGACGATCGGGTCGCACCGTGGGCCTGGTTCCGACCATGGGTGCGCTTCACGCCGGGCACGCCTCACTGGTTGACGCGGCGACCCAGTCCGGTGACGCGGTGGTCATGACCATCTTTGTGAACCCCCGCCAATTTGATGACCCGGGCGATCTGTCGGCCTATCCGTCGACGCCGGAAGAAGACGACGAGGTGGCCCGTCGTCACGGAGTGGAGGCGTTAGTACGTCCCCGTCTCGAAGAAATGTGGCCGTCCTATCCCCGCCCGACGGCCACCACGGTGCGCGTATCGGGGTTGTCCGAAATGTTTGAGGGGACGGATCGACCCGGACACTTTGACGGAGTCGCCTCCGTGGTCACGAAAATACTGACGGTCACCGGTCCCTGCCGTCTCTACATGGGGGAGAAGGACTTCCAGCAAGTGGCGGTGGTTCGCCAGTTTGTTCGCGATCTCGG
>JAGXAY010000076.1 GCA_018971385.1 Acidobacteriota bacterium
TGTGGACGACGCGCCGACCACCAAGTCGAAGAACGTTCTCGCCCTGCAGTACCTCACCAACCAGGCCGCCTTCCTCGGTGGCTACCTCGACGCCGCGACCACCAAGACCGGAGTCGTCGCGACCTACGGGGGAATGAACTTCCCCTCGGTGGCCATGTACATGAGTGGATTCGTCGCTGGTGTGCGGTACTACGACAAGGTCAACAAGGCCAAGGTGAAGGTCCTCGGATTCAAGCCGGGCAAGGGTGTGTGCACCCTCTCGAGCTGCCCAGGAACCGGTTCGTTCGTGGGTAACTTCACCGACCAGACCGCGGGCAAGACCCTGACCACGGGATTCTTCTCCCAGGGTGCGGACCTCGTCTTCCCGGTCGCCGGCTCGGTGGGCCTCGGATCCGTCGCGGCGGCTAAGCAGGCCGGTTCGGGTCACTACGTGACCTGGGTCGACTCCAATGGTTGCGTCTCCGACCCGACTGACTGCAAGTACTACAACGCCACGGTCGCGAAGGGTGTGACCGCCTCGGTGAAGGCCGCCATCCTCGCCGGAGCGGCCGGCACCTTCAAGGGTGGTACCTACTACGGCACGCTGAAGAACGGTGGAACGGCCCTGGAGATCAACTCCGCCAAGCTGACCCCGGCGCTGAAGAAGATGTTGGCCACGCTCACCGCGGGTATCGAGTCCGGCAAGATTTCGGTCAACCCGAACGTCTACCCGGCGACTCCCGCCTGATTTAGTTAGAGCGAGAGGGGCCTCACCGGCCCCAGACGACAAACCCGGGTCGCACTTGCGACCCGGGTTTGTCGTCTGGCTACGATGGTCATCTGTGCGAGTCGAACTCCGAGGAATAACGAAGCGATTCGGTTCCTTTACCGCTAACGACTCCATCTCGCTCACCGTGGAGCCCGGGCAGATTCACTGCCTGCTCGGCGAGAACGGAGCGGGTAAGTCGACCCTGATGAACGTGCTCTTCGGACTCCTTCACCCCGAAGAAGGTGAGATTCTCCTCGAGGGCCAACCGGTCCGTTTCGAGAACTCCGGTGACGCCGTGCGTCACGGAATCGGAATGGTCCACCAACACTTCATGTTGGTGCCCGTCTTCACGGTGGCCGAAAACGTCGTCCTCGGTTTCGAACCCACGAAGTCCCTCAACCGGCTCGACCACGAACGCGCCCGCGACGAGATACGCCAGTTGTCGGAACGTTACGGACTCGACGTTGATCCCGACGCCGTGGTCGAGTCGCAGCCGGTGGGTATTCAACAGCGAGTAGAGATTTTGAAGGCGCTCAGTCACGACGCTCGCCTCCTCATTCTCGACGAACCGACCGCGGTTCTCACCCCCCAGGAAATCGACGCCCTGATTGAGATCATGCGGGCACTCGCGGCGGCGGGAACGTCCATTCTCTTCATCTCGCACAAGTTGAAGGAAGTTCGAGCGGTCGCCGACGTCATCACCGTGATTCGACAGGGTCGAGTCATCGACTCGGTATCTCCGGAGACGTCCGAAGCCGACCTCGCCGCTCTCATGGTCGGCCGGAGCGTCTCGCTTACCGTCGCGAAGGAACCCGTGACCGTGGGGGGCGCGTCCCTCGAGCTTCGTGACGTCGTCGTGCGCGACGACCGCGGTCTCGTGGCGGTGGACCACGTCAGCCTGTCCGTACACACCGGAGAGATTGTGGCTCTCGCGGGAGTGCAGGGGAACGGACAGACCGAGCTCGCGGAAGCCATCGCGGGTATGCGCCGCGTCGAGAGCGGCCACATCCTTCTCGGGGGCGTCGACATCACCAATAAGACGCCTCGAGAGATTCTGGACGCGGGACTCGGACACGTCCCCGAAGATCGCCACCGTGACGGTCTGGTGTTGTCCATGTCGGTGGCGGACAACTTGGTCCTCAACACTCCCCGTCGAGCTCCCTTCGCCCGGCGCGGCACTCGACAGCTACGGGCCGTCGCCGAGAACGCACGCGAGCTCGTCGCTCGCTTCGACGTTCGCACGACGGGCATTGACGCCAGTGCGGGGTCACTGTCGGGGGGCAACCAACAAAAGGTCATCGTGGCGCGCGAACTGTCCCGCCCCCTCGTCGCGTTCATGGCGTCTCAACCCACTCGCGGCTTAGACGTGGGCTCCATTGAGTACGTCCACCAACAGATCGTGGCGGAACGCAACAACGGCCGGGGGGTCCTCATCATTTCGTCCGAGCTGGATGAAGTTATCGCGCTCGGCGACCGCATTGCGGTGATGTACGCCGGACGGATTACCGGAATCGTCGACTCGTCAACGAGTCGTGAAGACATTGGACTACTGATGGCGGGGGCCTCACATGTCCACTGACGTCACCTCTCCGGTCTCTACGCGCCCGTCGTGGTGGCGGCGGCTCTACTCGCAGTCTCCAACCCTCCTAGCGGGACTAGCCATCGCCCTCGGCTTCGTGGTGGGAGCCATCGTCATCATCGTGACGTCCCCGCCCGTCCTGCGCTCCTGGCGGCACATCTTTTCCAGTGGTGGCGCCATCTTCAGTGCGCTCAAAATCACCGCGGATACGGTGGGGGCCGCGTATCGGGCCATGTTCACCGGATCGGTGATTAATCCCAGTTTGTTGTGGCACTCCCTCTCCACCGGTCACGGTTGGTCGGCAACCTTGACCCCACTGTCCGAGACCTTGACCTACGCCACCCCACTCCTCATCGCCTCCATCGGCGTCGGCATCGCCTTTCAAACCGGTATTTTCAATATCGGGGCCAACGGACAGGCCATCATGGGGGGAATCGGTGGCGCCGCGGTGGGATCAATGATTCACGTCCCGATGATCTTCCACCTACCCCTGACACTCATCGCGGGCATCCTCGGAGGCGTGATTGTCGGGCTGGTTCCCGGTCTCTTAAAGGCCTACACCGGCGCTCACGAGGTCATCGTGACCCTGATGTTCAACTACGTGGTCGCGGCGTTTTTGATTTTTGCGGTCCTCTCCACGCCACTCCAGCAGCCGGGGCAGAGTAACGACATCTCCCGGACCATTGACGGGAGCGCTCAGTTGCCTCCTCTCTTTGGGGTCTCCTCCGGACTCCGGGTGAGTTACGGCATCTTCGTCGCCGTAGCGGTCGTCGTTTTTGCGTGGTGGTTCCTCGAACGATCAAGCCTCGGGTTCGAATTCCGCGTCACGGGGCAAAATCCCCAGGCCGCACGGGCTTCGGGTATTAACGCGAAGTTCGTCATCATCGCCGTCTTCTGCGTATCGGGTGGCCTCGCCGGTTTGGCGGGGACGGTGCAGATGCAGAGCACCACTCACATGGTGGACGGTGGATTCCTCATTGGTAACGCCGGCATTGGCTTCACCGCCATTACCGTGGCCCTCCTCGGTCGAAACAAGCCCGTCGGGATTATGTGGGGAGCCCTCCTCTTCGCCGCTCTCGGCGTCGGGGGGCGAGCCATGCAGGCGGCGACCGGAATTCCTCTCGACTTGGCCACCATTATTCAGAGCTTCGTGGTGCTACTCGTGGCGACGCCGGTCATGATTACCGAGATTTTCCGTTTACGCAACGTCGAAACGCAACGCGTCCAACTCGCCACTCAAGGATGGGGTTCGTGAGTACCATCGCGAGCCAGCAGCACGCGGCCGTCCGTCGAGACCGACGAGTGACCACTATTGGTGCCCTCATGGTTTTTCTCGGGGCCCTCATGGCCGTTGTCTTCGGACTCATCGTCCCGAGTGGGGCCCACTCTCAATTGACCTTCACTCCACTGAACACCGCCGTCCACGCCCCGTGGCACCTGGGGGCACTCACCCTCGACACGCGCTGGAGCGACACCGTACTCGGCCTGATGGCCATTGGGCTCGGCGTTGACGTCATCGTTCGTCAACCCCGGCGGGCCCTCAGCCGATTTGGTCTGACCTCGGTCTTGTTCCTCCTCGCCCTCTTGTTGTGGACGAGTCGAACCGGTGGACCGGCCCAAACCAACTTCGTTAACGTCACCACGGTCCTCATCGGCTCTTCGTCGCTCGTCATGGTGTTGATCTACGGGTCCTTGTCGGGAGTGATGTGCGAACGAGCGGGTGTGGTGAACATCGCCATCGAGGGTCAGTTCATCGCCGGCGCATTTCTCGGGTCGATGATTGAGTCCACCACGAATAGTTTCTGGCTCGCCACGTTGGCGGGAGCCCTCGCGGGCGCTCTGCTGGGATGGGTTCTCGCCTTCCTCGCCCTGCGCTACATGAGCGATCAGATCATTGTTGGTGTCGTCATCGTCACCCTGCTGTCGGCGCTGTCGAGCTACCTCAATCTCCAAATTCTCACTCCGTACCCCCAGTTCAACCTGGGCAATCCGGCGCCGAATGTGGCCATTCCGTTCCTCTACAAAATTCCTGTCCTGGGTCCGGTCCTGTTTAACCAGACTGGCTTCTTTTACTTGGCGGTGGCCCTCATCGCACTCATTAGTTTCGGGTTGTTTCGTACTCGGTGGGGACTTCGAGTTCGTGCGGTCGGGGAACACCCCAAGGCGGCGGAATCGGTCGGTATTAACGTCGTCGCCACTCGCTATCGCAACGTCATCCTCGGGGGCGCTATTGCGGGCATCGGTGGCGTCGCGTTTATGGCGACGCAGGGACCTTTTCAGCCGGGCTACACCTCGGGACTCGGGTACATCGCCCTCGCCGCGTTAATTTTCGGCCGCTGGACCCCTTCCGGCGCCGTCGTGGCGTCGGTCCTGTTCGGGATTCTGGACTACCTGTCGTACAACCTCCAGAACTACTCGTTCCCCCTCTCCACGGAGATTCTCGGAATGTTTCCCTACCTCATCACTATCGCGGTCGTCGCGGGTCTCATTGGACGAGTACGGCCGCCCGCCGCCGACGGAATCCCTTACCAGCGCTCGTAGTTCAGGTGGCTCCGAGGCGAGCCACTACTTGCGCCGCGTACTGCATCGCCTCGTCCAACGCACTCTGCACCGAGTGGCCCGTGAGGTGGGATCCGAGAAAGACCCCCGTCGCGGCGTCTCCCGCTCCCGTCGTGTCCACGACCGTGTTCGCGGCACTCGATGCGAGCGCCACCTGCTCCCCGTCGCGGGCGAGGCCGCCACGGGATCCTCGGGTGATCACCACGACGCGGACTCGTGAAGCGAGTACGTCCAGTGCGCGGTCGACACTCGACGCTCCACTGAGAGCGAGGGCCTCCTCCTCGTTCGCGAAGAGGTAGTCCGCGTGCGCGAGAGATGGAGAAAATATCTCGACACCGGCGGCGAGTAGGGGGGCGAGAGAACATACGTCGAGAGAGGTGCTGGCCCCCGCGCGACGCGCCCGGTCCAAGAGATAGGGCACGTCCCCGCGAGTCGCCGGATCGAGAACCTGGTAGCCAGAGACGTGGAGGTGGCGCAGATCACCGAACTCGCTCACCACGTCGCTCACGCGAAGTCGGGGGTTCGCCCCCCGATCCGTCATCATGGCTCGCTGCCCGTCCGGTGCCACGAGTGACACCACGACTCCGGTCACCCCCTCCACGCGCTGGAAGCGGGCAATCACCCCCGACTCCTCGAGGGAGGATCGAGCCCACTCCGCCGTGGCGTCACTTCCGGCGCAGCCCACAAACACCACCTCGGCGTCCGGTACTCGTCGAGCCAGTGCCACCGCCACGTTGGCGGCCGAACCGCCTCGCGCAACGCGCACGCTCGACGGCGTATCACTCGTCGGGGCGACGGCCTCGTGAGGGCGAACCACGACGTCCATCATCACGTCCCCCACCACCAGGATGCGACTCACGACGCCGCCGCGACCGCCCCGGCGAGAGACGCGTTGGCCACCACCAAATCTTGGTTCACGACGACGCTCTGGCCCCCGGTGAGCTCGGCGAAAGCACTGAGAACAGCGGGTGTCACCGCCTTGCCCGTCACCCCCGCCGCGGCCGCACGATCGAGTGCCCGGGCGAGCGCGTCGTTGTGCACCGACTCGTCTAACTGCCGATCAGGGGCCACGGGGTGAGCCAGCAGGGCTCCCGTCGACGACCACTCGCGGTGGCGGGCGAACGCCCGAGCCACCTCCGCAGGGCGCTCGAACCTCCACTCGACTCCGAAGCCGGACTCCGAGCGATAAAACGCGGGGAAGGAGTCGCACTGGTATCCCCAAACGGGAACCCCTAAGGTGTCGAGACGCTCCAGAGTGGCGCCGATGTCGAGAATGGACTTGACCCCGGACGCAACCACTAACACCGGAGTCCGCGACAACGTCGTGAGGTCCGCCGACTCGTCGAACGTTTCCGCTGCTCCCCGGTGAACTCCCCCGAGGCCGCCCGTGGCCATCACCGAGATACCGACGCGGTGAGCCACGGCGATCGTGCCCGCCACGGTCGTCGCCCCCGACACTCCGCGCGACAGGGCCACTCCAAGATCACGGGCCGACAGTTTGACCGCCCCTCGATCAGGGTCGGCGAGTTGCGCCACGTCCTCCCGACTCATGCCCACCTGGACCACGCCGTCGAGGACGCCGATGGTGGCCGGAATCGCTCCCGACGATCGAACGGCCGCCTCGCACGCCTGCGCTACCTCCAGATTGACGGGTGCCGGCAGACCGTGGACAACGATGGTCGTTTCGAGGGCGACGACCGGTTGACCGTGGCGCAACGCCTCGGCCACTTCGTCAGCGACGCGGAGGTGTTCGGCGGGGAGGGGAAAGTCTGTCATCAGGGGCGAAGTGTAACCTGAGTCCATGACCTC
>JAGXAY010000198.1 GCA_018971385.1 Acidobacteriota bacterium
GCCGTTCCCCCGCGAGGGCGACCATGTCGGACTCGTCGTTGGCGTAGAGATACAAGGGCGCTACCGGCTGGACACTCAGTCCCGCGCTTTCGGCGACGAGCCACAAGCGCTCCATGGCGGCTCCGGCACGCACGTACCAGAGTGGCTCGGTGCGTGGAACCGTCACGATGGCGAGGGCGCTCGAGGTAGCGACCGAGACTTTGGTGCGCATCTCGAGAATCCGGCCGCCGCGCCACTCCCGAAGATTGTCCATGACGTCGGACCGTCCGAGGAGCGACATCATCGACAACGTCGCGGGATCTAATTCCAGGGTGCGTACGTCGAGGCCGGCCGTGAGGTCGTCTCGACCCGGAATGCGCAGCTCCTTCATCATGTCGGTGTGCACATTCGGCAAGAGGTACCGCCAGCGGTCCGCTTCACCGAGCATGGTGGCGTGGGCCAGAATGTCCTCACGCGTTGACGCCAATTTTACCCCCACCCCCTCTTTCTCCACGGAGCGTTGGAGGAGAGTGAGCGTCTCGTCACTGACATCACCCGGTATTCCCATTCGGCGATTGGCACTTCGCGAAAAGAGCAGGTCCTTCAACTGCTCAACTTCGGGATCCATACCCTGACCCACGGTGAACGTCGCGACGAGGTCGGGGCGTTGGCGATCGGGGAAGATGTGAATCGAGCCCAATTTGCGCAACGACGCCGCCATCACGCGGGCGTTGAAGAGTGCCGCCCCAATCGCGAGATACGTCCCACGATGGTGGATGTCCATCACGCTGGAAGACGAGGCGTCGGCAAAGAAGTGAATGACGTCGCCCTCGACGCTGAACTTCCAGGGCTGGACGTTACCCCCCGAGGGGGCGCGCCGGGCGGCGTCCAGAATTAATTCAATGTCGTTGTCGCTCTGGAGTGGCGGATCGGTAGGGGGTGGGGTAGCGAGGCCCGCCGTCAAAGAACTGTTGATGCGCACCGGCTGAAGGGCACCGACAATTTCGTCCAAATCAATACGTACTCGGCCGGAGGGAAGGTCGTGCCCGAGTCCGAAACGTCGGACCGCGGTCGCCACGGTCGCCCCGCCTAGTGTCACTTCGCTCGCCAACTGGGGCCAGCCGCTCACGGTCGACCCGAGTTCCAGCGCGGACGCCGCGGCACGGGCCGACACGTCCTCCGCCCCAAGAATCTGGAGCACGATGGGGTTCTTCTGTTCGGTCGTCAGTCCCGCGAGAATCGTGGAGTCGAGATTTCCGAGCAACCCGTGAAAAATCGGGCGATCCGGCTCGAGGTCAAATCGTTCGACGTCGAGCAC
>JAGXAY010000077.1 GCA_018971385.1 Acidobacteriota bacterium
ATCGGGTGTTTCGCTCCGCGTCGGCTATCGGCTTCGTCGTAGGTTTCGCCATGTTTGGCGCAATGACCTTTCTCCCTCTTTATTTTCAGGAGGTTCGCGGAGCGTCGCCGACGAACTCCGGGCTACGACTGTTGCCCATGATGGTGGGTCTCTTCGGAGCCTCCATCGTGGTGGGCCAACTCGTCGCCAAGGGGCGCAAGTATCGCCCCTTTCCCATCGCGGGAACAGCGGTCATGACACTCGGCCTCGGACTACTCGCGACTCTGGGGGTCACCACGTCCAGTTGGTTGACGGCGTTCTACATGTTTGTTCTCGGAACGGGCATCGGGCTCGTCATGCAGATTCTCATCACCGCCGTGCAGAACGCCGTACGGCCCGAAGACATCGGGTCGGCGACCGCGGGTGCGAACTTCTTTCGGTCGATCGGGGGTTCCTTCGGAACGGCGGTTTTCGGGGCCCTCTACGTGAATGAACTGCCTCACCAGATGGCTAAGGGCCTGGGAGCCATCCACTACCACGGACCCTCCATTGCGGTCTCTCACCTGACCCCCCAGACGTTGCACGCACTTCCCCTCGCGGTGATTGGGGTCATTGTGCACTCCATCTCGGCCAGCGTGGCGAGAATCTACGTCTGGGCGGTGCCGGTCGGTCTCGTCGCTCTACTCCTGAGCTTCACTCTCCCCGAGATTGCCCTTCGCTCGAGCCACCACCCCGTCGCCGACGAGATTCCGCTCTCGAACGCCGACCCGGTGACGTAACGGAATTGTCGGAAAGGACTCCGGTTCCCGCGACAGAAACTGACTAAGAAGTCCGGGGAGCCGTGTGAGGTGGGCGCCGTCGGCGTTACGATGGTGGCAGCGCGGAAGGAGGTAACGTGCCGCTCTCAGAGCATGACAAGAAGATCATCGCCGAGATGGAGGAGTCCCTCATCCGGCACGACCCACATTTCGCCAAGAGCCTGCGCGATACCAACGTGTACTCCCACGGCATGCGTCGAGTGAAGTGGGGAGTGCTCGGATTTGTGGTCGGCCTGGCCCTCCTCGTGGCGTTCTTCACCACACTGCTCCCCGTCGCCCTGCTGGGGGTGGCCCTCATGTTTGGCTCCGCCGTCGTGATTGAGCGCAGCGCTCGCCGACTGGGTCGAGCGGGCTGGCGCGACTTGACCCATCCCGGTGGGGAAGAAGGTCCGGGCTGGCGTCGTCGATTTACTGGCCGACGTCCCCAGTGACGTCGGGGGCTCAGACCGCCCCGTTCCGGTTGGCCGTCGACATTGGAGGAACGAAGGCGGACGTCGCCCTCGTGTCAAGCGACGGTGTCGTACGGCGACGGGCTCGAGTGGACGTTCGCGGAAATCTTTCACTCCTCGACGATTTGATAGCGACCTCCCGAGAGATGACGTTGAACGCCCACGTTCTGGGTGCGGGCGTGGCGTGCGCCGGACCGGTGTTCGATGAGGGCAGGCGGGTCTCTCCACTCAATATTCCCCAGTGGCGAGACGTTCCCCTGCGAGGTCTCTTGGAGGAGTCTCTCCAAATGCCCGTAGGGGTGGACGGTGATGTCCGAGCGCTCGCCCTCGCGGAACAACGCTTCGGCGGAGCTATTCACCGGCGAAACTTCGCGTCCCTGGTGGTCTCGACCGGCATCGGTGGCGCCCTCGTCCTCGACGGACGACTCGTGCACGGGCGCACGGGCAACGCGGGTCACCTCGGACACCTCATCGCCGTTCCCGAGGGTCACGAGTGCTCCTGTGGATCTCGGGGGTGTCTCGAAGCCGAGGCGTCGGGGTGGGCTCTCGAACGAAACCTCGGAGGCTCCCCCCACAACGCCGACGCGGACACCCGTCGTCGGGTGGGTGAGTTGGTGGGTCGCACCGTCGGATCGACGCTCTGCGTTTTGGATATCGACGTGTGTTTCGTCAGCGGTTCGGTGGCTCTCGGATTCGGGGACAGTTTTTTTCAGTCGGCGAACCGGGCGGCGGCCGACGTGGCCAAACTGTCCTACTGCGAGTCCGTGACCTTCGTGCCGAGCGCCCTCGGGGAGGACGCCCCGCTACTCGGGGCGGCGTGCGTGGGGTGGGACTCGTGAACCAACTTCGTCGCTACTGGCCGCGAGGTCTGGCGGCGCGCGCCCTCCGTCGACCCGGAGATCTCGCGCTTCTCTTACGAGTCGCGTGGCGCTTTCGTCGCAACGCGTGGTGGCGCACCGCCCCGTTTCTTCCGCTCCCGGACCCCCGCTACTGGGAGTTTCGTCGGGTGACGGCTTTTGGGACAGACGGTGAACTGGACGTGGAGTCGGCCCTCGCCGCCGCGCGGTGGTCCCTCTCTCAGCCTCGGGGCCACTAAGTTGGCCTGGTGGGCCGAGTCCTACTCTTGAACGCCACGTTCGAGCCCCTGCAACTGGTGAGCGAACGCCGGGCTATTGTCCTGGTCCTCGCCGGACGCGCCGAAACCATCGCCGTCCCCGACCATCCCTCGCTCTGTCGCTCGGCGTCCACCCAGGTGGAGATTCCCTCCATCGTGCGACTGCACGACGTGGTGCGAATCCCCTCGAAGGTTCGAACGCCGCCACTCACCCGTCGTGCGCTCTTGTTGCGCGACGGATACCGGTGCGCGTACTGCCTCGAGCACGCGGACACCATCGACCACGTGATTCCCCGTAGTCGTGGCGGACGTCACGAGTGGACGAACGTGGTGGCCGCGTGTCGTCGCCACAACATGCAAAAGGGTGACCGTCTCCTCGAAGAGATTGGGTGGCGCATGCACTTCGAGCCCCGGGTGCCCGACGGGCCGTGGTGGAGGTGGCGTCACGTGCCCGATCCGGATCCGCTCTGGGCGCCGTTTCTGCCTAAAGCCTCGTGATCGACGACACCGAGGAGTTGTACGACTACGACGTACTCCGTCGACTGGACGAACCCTCGATGATGGTGGTGAGAGTGTCGAGTCCCGTTCTCGTTCTCGGCTCGGCGCAACCGTCGAGTCTCGTGCGGCTCGACGACGCTCCACCACTTCGGCGTCGGAGGGGCGGTGGCGGCCTTGTTCTTCTCCAACCCGACGATCTCTGGGTGGATTGGTGGATTCCCTCGACCGACCCCCGGTGGCGAGCCGACGTGCGCTCCACCTCGCTGCTCGCGGGGGAGTGGTGGAGAGACGCGCTCGCGAGCTACGGAGTGACGGGTGAGATCCATCGCGGCGGGGCCGACAACGACCCCGTGGCCTCGGTGGCCTGCTTTGCGGGGCGGGGACCGGGAGAGGTGTTCGTCGAGGGGCGAAAGGCGGTCGGGGTCACCCAGTGGCGAGTGCGCGAGGGAGCCTTTCTCTCGACCGTGCTCCCGGCGTCACCCACCGCCCATCTCGGCCAATGGCTCCGTACCCCCGTTGACGATCTCGAGCAGGTTCTGAGTCACGCCGTGGTGGGAGAGTGGGACGTCGATCCCGAGGATCTCCTCGAGGAGTTGGCGTTGCGCAGCGCGCCCGTTCGTCGGCGTCAACTGTTCCTCATCGCCTAGCCCCGGTCGGGTCATCCACTCACCATCGCTTTCGGGTTCCTTCACGCCTCAGAGGGGGTAGCGCGTGGGTATTTTTGCCGATTCGTGGGGTGTGGTGGGGCAAAAGGGAGTACTGTGGCGCGAAGTGGAGCAAAAGGGTGTGCTGCACGAGGAGTGAGCCATGTTGTTGTTCGTTGGACAGTTTCAGCATTCGCTGGATGCCAAAGGACGGCTCATCCTGCCCGCGAAGTTCCGCCCCGAGTTCGAACGGGGTGGCCACCTGGCACCGAATCCCGACGGCTGCGTGGCTCTTTGGACCCCCTCAGAGTTCGCCCGCAAGAGTGCGGAGTACCTCGAAGCGGCCCGGCGAGGCACGCCGAAGGAACGGCACGAGGCGAGATTCTGGGCGACGAACTCGGCAGATGCTGATTTTGATCGCCAAGGAAGGTTCGCGGTCCCCCTGTCCATTCGCGACTACGCCAACCTCGATGGTGAAGTCATCATCGCCGGCAACCTTGACCACCTTGAACTCTGGAACCCGACCGCCTACCTCGCTCAAGTGGAGTCGGTCGAGGAGGCCTTCAAGCGGGGGGAGGGAGCGTGAGCGCCGCCCCTCGCCCTAGCGACGCAACGCCGCCGTCCTCTTACCACGAACCGGTCCTCCTGGCACCAGTGCGGGACTTCCTTCTCGCCGCCGGTCCCGGCGTCTACGTGGACGCGACCCTCGGTGGTGCGGGACACGCGACCGCTCTCCTCGAAGCGGCACCGGACATCGTCCTCATCGGCATCGACCGTGACCCCGAGGCCCGGGCGACGGCCCGGGGACGCCTCGCCCCGTTCGCCGATCGGGTGCACATCGCCGCCGCGACCTTCGCCGACTTGGGGCGGGTCCTCGAGGACGCGTCGGAGTTCGTCGCCGGACGCCCGGTTCGGGGAGTGTTGATGGACCTTGGGGTGTCGTCCCACCAGTTGGATGATCCTCAGCGGGGGTTCACCTTCCGCACCGACGCCCCGCTCGATATGCGCATGGATCCCACGACGGGAGTGACGGCCGCCCAGTGGCTCACGGAGACGGACGTCGTCACGCTCACCCGACTGCTGCGCGAGAACGGTGAAGACCGCTTCGCCCCGGCGATTGCCCGGGCTCTCCTCGAGGGGCGACCGACCACGTCGGACGAACTCACGTCGCTCGTCGAAAGTGCGGTTCCCCCCGCGGCGAGGCGGCGAGGACACGTGGCGACCCGGGTCTTTCAAACGTTGCGCATCGTGGTGAACAACGAGGTGGATGAGCTTCGTGATGGTCTCTCGGCCGCTCTCGACGCTCTCGACGTCGGCGGACGTCTGGTCGTTCTTAGCTATCACTCCGGTGAAGACCGTGCCGTGAAGGCGTTCCTGCGCGAGGCTCAAACGGGCGGGTGCACCTGCCCGTACGAATTGGGCTGCGTCTGTGGCGCCGTCCCCCGGGTGAGCCTGCCGCATTCGGGAGCAGTACTCGCCGACGCGCGAGAAGTGGCCCAGAATCCTCGGGCGCGATCGGCTCGACTACGAAGCGCCGTGAAGGTGGCCCCGTGAGTGTCGTCTCCCTTCCTCGTCGCGCCGCGTCGCCCCCGCGCCCACGCCCGACGGTAGTCGCCGTTCCTCGAGTGGAGCGGTCGGCGAACCCCACCGCGCGTCGTCGCCGCGTCCGGTCCCCCCTGGTTCGTGGGGCTCTCGTGGTGGGGGTTGCGGGCGTGGTGGCCGTCGCCGGCATGTTGCTCGCGACCGCCCGCGCCGTCGAACTTCACCAGCTGCAAAGTCAGGTGTTGGACGCCCAGTCGAGTTACGCCGCCCAAGTCGGTACCGCGTCGAACGTGTCGGCGCCGAGTGTGGTCGCCTCCGCGGCCTCGACACTGCACCTCGTTAATCCCACGTCGGTGACTCAGGTTGCTTCCGTGTCCCTCGGTGTGACGCTGGGCCTCCCTCAATTTTCCGGCTGGGCCCCCGTAACGCCGAGGACGAGTCGGTGAGCGCTCATCACACTCCAACCCACAACCGCGGACAGTACTCGCGTCGCCCGGTAGCTCGCTACGCGCGTCGCTTCCTCCTATTGCGGGGGGTCCTGATCCTGGGATTCGGAGTCGTCGCCCTCCGTCTCGCTCAAGTTCAGGTACTCCAACACGCCACGTTGGCCAAGGAGTCTCTCGCTCAGGTTCGAGAAACGCTCTCGACTCCGGCACTGCGGGCGGGAATCTACGATCGCCAGGGACAGGTGATCGCCATCTCTCAGCCCACGGACTCGGTCATCGCTGACGACTTTCAGATATCTCAACCCGCCAGCGAAGCCGCCGCCCTCACCAATCTCGTGCACGTCCCCGTCGCCACCCTCACCCGCTTGCTGTCCGAGAAGAACGGGTACGTGATTCTCAACTCCCACCTCGACCTGAACGACGGAAAGACCGTGGCGGCGGCCTACTTCCCCGGCATCGTGGTGGAGCCGAGTTCGACTCGTAACTACCCCAACGGCACGCTCGCCCAGTCGGTGATTGGGCGCACCAACGCGTCCGGCGTCGGCGACACCGGGCTCGAGTACCAGTACCAGAGTCAACTCGCCGGACAACCCGGAGCGGTACGCCAATTCGTGTCTCAGAGTGGGGTACCCTTGCCCTCCTCTCCGACGGTGACGGTGAAGAAGCCCGTTCCCGGGGTCGGCCTCGAACTAACGCTCGACAATCAACTGCAGTTCGTGACGGAGCGCTATCTGGGCGCCGAACTCGCGTCAACTCAAGCGATTTCGGGACTAGCGGTCGTGATGGACGTGAAGACGGGCCAGATCCTCGCCGACGCCTCACTGGTCAATACCAAGCAGAACCCTGGTGTCCTCGGTCCGATTCCCTCGTGGGGTTCCTCGATTGGAGTTCCGGGAATTGAGCAAACAATCAACAACCTACCTTTCACGATGGCCTACGAACCGGGCTCGGTCTTCAAAATCGTGACTTTCTCGGCCGCTCTCAACGAGAACTTAATCACCCCGACGACTAAATTCATTGTTCCGGGCCAAATTATTGTTGGCACGCGCCTCTTTCACGACGCGGAACCCCACGGCACCGAGACACTGACGGCCACCCAGGTAATTGCCCAGTCGTCCAACATCGGAACCTACGAAATCGGGCAACGAGTGGGTGAGGCGGG
>JAGXAY010000199.1 GCA_018971385.1 Acidobacteriota bacterium
TCGGCCGCGCGGAACCGCGGAATTCTCGAAGCGCGATATGACATCGTTGCATTTACCGATGATGACGTGGTGGTTGACTCGAGGTGGCTGCGGGCGATCGGAGGGAGGATGTCGGCCCGACCAGATATCAGCGCGCTCGGCGGTCTCGTACTTCCCGCGACATTGGCCACGCAGGCGCAATTGTGGTTTGAGGAGTACTTCGGTGGCTTTAGTCACTCTTTCGATTTCCAGACGGCGAACCTCTCCGACCACTCGGATGATCACCTTTTTCCGTACGCTCCTGGACGATATGCGGCTGGTTGCAATATGGCGTATCGCCGAGAGGCATTGCTCGGCATCGGAGGTTTCCTAGTTTCTCTGGGTACGGGTACGCCCGCATTCGGAGGGGAGGATCTCGAAGCGATGATTACTCTCGCCAGTCGTGGTGCCACTATTGCTTTTGAACCAGCGGCACTAATTCGTCATATTCATCGAGAAACTCCCGAGCAATTTATGAAGCAAGTCTTTGGTTACGGTGCGGGCCTAACCGCCATGTACGCCGCCTTGTTGCGTCGCGACCCCTCCCACCTCATCAGAATGCTTCGACTGGCTCCTCGTGGACTGAGAAGCCTCGTAGTATCGCGAGAAACTCGATCATTCGGCAATGAGTCGACGTATCCCGTGTCGACTTCGAGCGTGGAACGGCGCGGAATGTTGTTGGGGCCCCTGGCATACGCGAAGAGCCGTCGATTTTTTCAACAACGCCGAAAATCTGTGGAAGATGCCCTCGGGGGGCTATCGAGGTACTAGTGATGGAGCGGGATCGAGCGAAGTGAGAGTCAAGATGCGTTATCGCTGGCAGCGTGGAGTCTCCGCGTCTCCCCAACGTTGGTGCCGGGACGAGGTGGGTTCAGTTCGTCGCAGCACGATTGTGCTTCTTCTGGCGGCGATTGTGGTGATGGGAATGCTCACCTATCTGGGCTGGTCGCGGCAATCCCCCAGTCCGAGCTCACTGGCGACCACTACGACGCTACCGGCGGGAACCTTTCCGGTAGGAATACCGAACTCCAGCGAACCCTCTGGTTACGCCCCACCGGGACAGTCGGCTCTCGTTGGTTACTCAAGAACATACGTCAACGACTTTTCCACGAGTGGTATTCCGGCGGGGTGGTATACGTTTCATGGGCAGCCGGGTGGGGATCCCGGCGGGCAGTTTGCTCCCACCCACGTGAGTGTGAAAAAGGGGCTCCTCATCTTGTTGGCTGCTCGAGATAGGCAGTATCAAAATCGA
>JAGXAY010000017.1 GCA_018971385.1 Acidobacteriota bacterium
GGGTAAGCGGGACAATCTCGTGGGCCTCAAGGAGAACATCATCATCGGTAAGTTGATTCCGGCTGGTTCGGGTCTCGAGTACTACAGCCGGGATAACCTGCGCCTGGAGATGCCTGACGCCGACCTCATGCCGGAGTGGGCGCTCTCCTCGAACGAGGACTACGACCTCGGCGATCTCCGGGGCGAAGCTCGCCCCGGAGACGAGGACGACGCGTTGTTGGCGAGCTTCATGAGTATTGGGGCGAGTTACGACGAGTCAGCTTTGCCTGAAGATGACGGCGCGCAGCCCGAGGACGACCTGGGCCAAGAGGCTCTCTAGAACCATGGCGAGGGGCGTGGTCCGGGGTTCTCGGACCACGCCCACCCTCGGCTGGAGCGGCCCCGAGTGGCTGGCCCACTATCTCGCGGCGAGCGAGGTGTGGAAGTCCGTGCTCGGACGATACGTTGACCCGGTGGCGACCTTCTCCGGGATGGGGGGGCGTGAAGATCAGATCGACGGCCTTCTCGCGAGACTGACCGACGAGACGAGTTTGCCCTTCACTCGGCGTGAGTTTGACCAGGAACCGACCCTGGTGGGAACTCTGGGTGCCCGCGCGGGCGGTCCGGTCGGTGACAGTATCGCTCTCCGTCCACAGGGAACTCGGCCACCCCTTTTCCTCATCGCGGGTTCGGGGGGAGTAGCCCTGCAGTTCGCCTGGATTGCCCACGAACTTGGTGCGGAGTATCCCGTCATTGCCCTCCAGAGTCGGGCCGCCCAGCAGTACCGACTTCCCGAATACTCCCTCCGGGCTCAGGCGCGTCGACTCGCTGATCGCGTTGAACAGTTCGCGCCCGACGGCGAGGTCGTCGTGGGGGGGCACTCCATGGGCGGTCTCGTGGCGCTGCGCGTCGCGCGGGAGTTGGTGCGCCGGGGACGACCGGTGCGCCATCTCGTGATCCTCGACACTCGCCCGGAAGGGCGCCTCACTCGCGGGCGCACCGACGTTCCCCCCACTCGACACCCCCTCCGCATTCCGCGGCCTATCGTCCTCAATCTGGGGGCGGCCCTTGTCGCGGGGGCGGTCCCCCTACGGCGAGGCCGTCGCTACCAGTCCCAATGGCTTCTCGGCCAGATTCGGCGACTTTTCGTAGCCGAGATTCCTCCGTTTTCTGGTCGGACCCACCTCCTCATGACTCGCCACGACCCCGAGCACACCGAACGGGGGTGGCGAGTTCGGGGGGGCGACCTCGAGGTGATTCCCGTGGAGGGATCGCACAATTCGTGTCTGCGCCCACCCCACGTCGCCGCACTCTCGACCCACCTACGCGCAATCCTCGACAACTGCTCGGCAAAGTGAGTTTGCCGAATGAGTGACTGGTGACCTAGACTGGGCAGTCCCCACGCCTGGGGTAGTGCCAGGCCCCAAAGTCGACGAACAAACTAGAAGAGGTTCCGCGTGCCCACAATCGCACAGCTGGTCCGCAAGGGCCGCCAGGACAAGGTCGCTAAGACCAAGACTCCGGCGCTGAAGGGAGCCCCGCAACGTCGGGGCGTCTGCACCCGCGTGCACACCGTGACGCCGAAGAAGCCGAACTCCGCGTTGCGTAAGGTGGCCCGTGTTCGTCTGACCTCCGGCGTGGAAGTCACTGCTTACATCCCTGGTGAGGGGCACAATCTTCAGGAACACTCCATCGTGCTCGTGCGTGGCGGACGTGTGAAGGACCTTCCGGGAGTTCGTTACAAGATCATTCGCGGCGCCCTCGACACGTCGGGTGTTCGCAACCGCAAGCAAGCCCGTAGTCGCTACGGCGCCAAGAGGGAGAAGTAAGCGATGCCACGTAAGGGTCCCGCGGTTCGCCGCGAAGTTCCGGTCGATCCGATCTACAAGTCGGTCCTGGTTACGCAGATCACCAACAAGATTTTGGAGCGCGGTAAGCGCACTATCGCCGAGCGCATCGTCTACACCGCTCTCGAAATGGTCGAGCAAAAGACCGGTACCGACCCGGTCGCGACCCTGAAGCGCGCGCTCGAGAACGTGCGTCCGGAGCTCGAAGTTCGTAGCCGCCGCGTGGGTGGTACGACGTACCAGGTTCCCGTCGAGGTGCGCCCCCGGCGCGCGACGACGCTCGCCATTCGTTGGCTGACGGACTTCGCGAAGAAGCGCCGGGAGAAGACCATGGCCGAGCGTTTGGCCGGAGAGATCGTGGACGCCGCGAACGGCGTCGGCGCGGCGGTGAAGCGTCGCGAGGACATGGCCAAGATGGCCGAGTCCAACAAGGCATTTGCCCACTACCGCTGGTAACGAAGAGAGAGACCCCCAAACATGTCCGCCCGCGAAATTCCCCTCGACAAGGTGCGCAACATCGGCATCATGGCGCACATCGACGCCGGAAAAACGACGACGACCGAGCGCATCCTGTACTACACGGGAAAGAACTACAAGATTGGTGAGGTGCACGAAGGTGCCGCCACCATGGACTGGATGGTCCAGGAGCAAGAGCGCGGTATCACCATCACCTCCGCGGCCACGACCTGCCAGTGGAAGGGTCACCGCATCAACATCATCGACACCCCGGGACACGTCGACTTCACCGTTGAGGTGGAGCGCTCCCTGCGCGTGCTCGACGGGGCGGTCGCCGTCTTTGACGCGGTCGCCGGTGTCGAGCCCCAGACGGAGACGGTGTGGCGTCAGGCCAACAAGTACAACGTGCCGCGCATCTGCTTCGTGAACAAGATGGACCGTACCGGAGCTGACTTCTTCCGGTGCGTCGACATGATTCGCGATCGTCTGGACTGCCAGCCGGCCGTGACTCAGTTGCCCATCGGGGCGGAGGCGGACTTTCTCGGGATTATCGACGTCGTGGAGATGAACGCCACGGTGTACCACGACGACAAGGGCGAGAAGCTCGAGGTCGTCGAGATCCCCGCCGCCTACCAGGAGCAGGCGGCGAAGTACCACGCCGACTTGCTGGACATTCTCACCACCTTCGACGACACGCTCATGGAGAAGATGCTCGAGGGTGAAGAGCCCACCCCGGAGGAGATTCGCGCCGCCCTGCGTCGGGGTACCCTCTCCGGGCAGTGTGTGCCGATTCTCAACGGTTCGGCCTTTAAGAACAAGGGTGTTCAGCCGATGCTGGACGCCGTGGTGAACTACCTGCCCTCCCCGCTCGACCTGCCCCCGACGGCCGGCACGAAGCCGGGTAAAGAGGACGAGGAGCTGCGCAAGGCCGACGACGATGAGCCCTTCGCCGCTCTCGCCTTCAAGATCATGACCGACCCCTACGTCGGTAAGTTGACCTACCTGCGCGTCTACTCGGGTTCCCTCGAAAAGGGTGACACCGTCATTAACACCACGAAGGGCTCGCGCAAGGAACGTCTGGGACGCCTCCTCTTGATGCACGCCAACGAGCGCCAGGACCTCGACGTCATTCGCACCGGAGACATCGTGGCCGCGGTGGGACTGAAGCAGGTCACGACGGGAGACACCCTGAGTGACCCCGACCGCCCCATTCAGCTGGAGACCCTGGAGTTCCCGGAGCCCGTAATTCACGTCGCCGTGGAGCCGAAGACCAAGGCGGACCAGGAGAAGCTCTCGAAGGCGCTGTTCGCGTTGTCCGAAGAGGACCCCACCTTCCGCGTCCGCACCGACGAGGAGACCGGTCAGACGGTCATCTCGGGAATGGGCGAGTTGCACCTCGAAGTGTTGGTCGACCGTATGCTGCGCGAGTTCTCCGTGGACGCCAACGTCGGCAAGCCCCAGGTGGCCTACCGCGAGACGATTCGCAAGACCGTGGAGAAGGTGGAAGAGAAGTACGTCCGCCAGTCCGGCGGTAAGGGTCAGTACGGCCACGTCGTGTTGACCGTGGAGCCGACGGGCCCCGGTGGCGGCTACGAGTTCCTCGACGAAATCACCGGTGGAGTCATCCCGAAGGAGTACATCGGACCGGTCAACGCCGGTATTCAGGAGGCTCTAACGTCGGGTGTTCTCGCGGGCTATCCGATGGTGGACCTCCGCGTGCGCCTGACCTTCGGTTCCTACCACGACGTCGACTCCTCGGAAATGGCCTTCAAAATCGCCGGTTCGCTCGCCATCAAGAAGGCCACCCGCCTCGCGAGCCCCGTTCTGCTCGAGCCCATCATGGCCGTAGAGGTCGTCACGCCCGAGGACTACATGGGTGACGTCATCGGTGACCTGTCCTCGCGTCGTGGACGTATCGAGGGCATGGAGCAGGTGGGTAACGGCCAGACCATCAGGGCGCTCGTGCCTCTGGCGGACATGTTCGGCTACGCTACTGACCTGCGTTCGCGCACCCAGGGTCGCGCGACCTACAGTATGCAGTTCCACTCGTACGCGGAAGTCCCCGAGTCGATCGCTAAGGAGATCGTCGCCAAGGCGACTGGCGCGTAAGAGGCTGGGAAACCAGCACCCCAGGTCCAAACCGTCGTCGGGGAGGGCCGAAAAACCACCGACTCGCTCACCGTGAGCGAGTCACGAGACAGAAAGTTAGTCCCCGACAATGGCAAAGCAGAAGTTCGAGCGCACTAAGCCGCACGTCAACATCGGAACGATGGGTCACATTGACCACGGTAAGACGACCCTCACCGCGGCCATCACCAAGGTGCTCTCCGAGCGCGTCCCCGGTTCCGCCTACACCCCCTTCGACCAGATTGACAAGGCTCCCGAGGAGCGTCAGCGCGGTATCACCATCTCGATCGCCCACGTGGAGTACGAGACCCCGAACCGTCACTACGCGCACGTCGACATGCCCGGTCACGCCGACTACGTGAAGAACATGATCACCGGTGCCGCCCAGGTGGACGGCGCTATCCTCGTCGTGTCCGCGACCGACGGCCCCATGCCCCAGACTCGTGAGCACGTGCTGCTCGCCCGTCAGGTGGGCGTCCCCTACATCGTCGTCGCGCTGAACAAGTCCGACGTGGTGGAGGACGAGGAGCTCCTCGAGCTCGTCGAGATGGAAGTTCGCGAGTTGCTCTCCAGCTACGACTTCCCTGGTGACGACATCCCCGTGGTGCGCGTCTCCGCCTTGAAGGCCCTCGAGGGCGACCAGGCCTGGGGTGACAAGGTCATGGAGCTCATGGCCGCGGTGGACGAGTACATCCCGGAGCCCCAGCGCGCCACCGACAAGCCGTTCTTGATGTCCATCGAGGACGTCATGTCCATCACCGGTCGTGGCACCGTCGTGACCGGCAAGGTCGAGCAGGGTGTTATCAAGGTCGGTGACGAAGTCGAGATCGTGGGTCTGCGCCCGACGAGCAAGACGACCGTGACCGGGATCGAGATGTTCCGCAAGCTCCTCGACGAGGGCCAGGCGGGCGACAACCTCGGCGCCCTGTTGCGCGGTACGAAGAAGGAAGAGGTCGAGCGTGGTCAGGTGCTGTGCAAGCCCGGTTCGATCACTCCTCACACCGACTTCGAGGCCTCGGTCTACGTGTTGACCAAGGAAGAGGGTGGCCGTCACAAGCCGTTCTTCGCGCACTACCGCCCGCAGTTCTACTTCCGTACGACCGACGTGACCGGAACTATCGAGTTGCCCGCCGGCACCGAGATGGTGATGCCCGGTGACAACACCGAGATGACCGTTCAGCTCGGCAAGCCGATCGCCATGGAAGAGGGTCTCACCTTCTCCATCCGCGAGGGTGGCCGGACCGTCGGTTCGGGTCGAGTCGTCAAGATCCTTAAGTAGGAGTCGTCGTGGCCGACAACCGTCAAATGATTCGCATCCGGCTGAAGGCCTTCGACCACAGCGTCCTGGACCAGTCAACCGCGAAAATCGTGCAGACCGTGGAGCGTACTAACGCCCGCGTTCAGGGTCCCGTGCCACTGCCGACCGAGAAGCACCGTTACACGGTGGTTCGTGGTCCGCACAAGCACAAGGACTCCCGCGAACACTTCGAAATGCGGGTCCACAAGCGTCTCTTGGACATCGTGGATCACTCGGCGAAGACGGTCGAGTCGCTTCAGCGACTCGACCTGCCCGCCGGCGTCGACATCGAGATCAAGATTCGTCAGAACTAGCCCACCGGCTCCCCCGGTTCCTTTTGCGGGACCGGGGGAGCGTGGTGTAGGCTAAGAAGCCCACTTCGGTGGGAAGAAGTGATGTGCTCGAAGGCCCCTCGGGGGAACCGCGAGCCGAACCAGTCGAGCGCTCCGTTCGGGTTCATCCCGAACGGAGCGTCTGTGTGTCGGGAGTTCGACGCACGGAACACAGGAAGAAGAGAGGCACACGTGGCGACCAAAGCGATCGTCGGCGAAAAGGTGGGCATGACCCAGGTGTGGGACGAGCAGAACCGGGCCGTCCCGGTGACCGTCGTGCGCGTGAGTCCCGCCCGCGTCGTGCAGGTGAAGACCCCCGAGAAAGAGGGCTACAGCGCCGTCCAGGTGACCTGGGGAGTTCGGCGGACCTCGACCTTGACGAAGCCCGAACTCGGGCACTTTGACAAGGCCGGCGTGCAGCCGGGCAAGCAACTCGTCGAACTGCGCCTCGACGACGTGTCGACCTACGCGGTCGGTCAGGAGATCGCTCCCGACGTCTTCGAAAAGGGCGAGATGATTGACGCGACGGCGATCTCGAAGGGTAAGGGCTTCGCCGGTGGGATGAAGCGCCACAACTTCGGTGGCCAGGGGGCCGCTCACGGTAACCACAAGCACCACCGCGCCCCCGGCTCCATCGGTGCCTGCTCGACCCCGGGCCGTGTCTTTAAGGGCACCAAGATGGCCGGTCGCATGGGCGGCGGTCAAGTGACGACGACCAACCTCGAGGTGGTGTCGGTCGACGTGGAGCGCAATCTCGTTCTCGTGAAGGGGGCCGTGCCCGGTCCTCGCGGGGGCGTGGTGGTGTTGCGCACCTCGGTGAAGAACCCGATGAAGAAGGGAGGCGTCCGATGAGTGACGTCTTTACGCTGCGCGGACCGGTGAGGAAGGAGCGTCCCGAGCCGGCGCGCCGTTCGGTCGCCCGTCGTTCGCTGAGCGGAGCCGAACTGTCGACGGTCGCCCTCGAGCCGACCATTTTCGGCCTCGAGCCGAACGTGGCCGTTATGCACCAGGTCGTCAAGGCTCAGCTAGCCGCTCGTCGCGCCGGAACCCAGTCCACGAAGACCCGTAAGGAAGTTTCCGGTGGTGGAAAGAAGCCCTTCAGCCAGAAGGGAACCGGTGGGGCTCGTCAGGGAACCATCCGGGCGCCCCACTACCCCGGTGGTGGAATTGCCCTCGGGCCCAAGCCGCGCAGCTACGAGCAGCGGACTCCGAAGAAGATGGTCCGTTTGGCCCTCTACTCGGCCCTCTCGGACCGGGCCTCGGAGGAGCGCGTCGCGTTGATCGACGGCTTCGCGGAGTGGACCACGCCGAAGACCGCCACGGCCGCCGCCGCGCTCGCGACTCTCGGGTTGACCGGCAAGGTCCTCGTCGTCGTGACGCGGGAGGACACCGTGGCCCGTCTGGCCTTTCGGAACCTGCCGAACGTTCTCACGATTGACGCGGGGGAGATTAATACCTACGACGTCCTCAACTCTGACTGGGTGCTCTTCACTGACGCCAGTCTGCCGAGCGCTAAGGAGAGCAACTGATGCGTGACGCCATGAGCGTTCTCATTCGTCCGGTGGTGTCGGAGAAGTCGACCCGCCTGATGGAGGACCGCACCTACATTTTTGTCGTGGACCCCCGGGCCACGAAGATTGACGTGCGTAACGCCGTTGAGCAGGCCTTCAACGTGAAGGTGAAGAAGGTCAACACCCTGAACCGCCCCGGTAAGGCCACCCGCAATCGCCGTACTGGCGTCGTGGGTACCCGTCCGTCGACCAAGCGCGCCATCGTGACGCTGCGCGAGGGCGACTCGATCAACCTCTTCGAGAGCTAAGGAAGACCATGGCCCTTCGACACCGTAAGCCGACCAGCCCGGGACGCCGGTTCCAGAGCGTCTCGGACTTCGCCGACATCACCCGTACCACTCCGGAGAAGTCCCTCCTCGACCCGAAGCCGAAGACGGGTGGGCGTAACTCCTACGGTCGCAAGACCTCCCGCCACCGCGGTGGTGGGCACAAGCAGCAGTACCGACTCATCGACTTCAAGCGCAACAAGGACGGCGTGCCGGCCAAGGTCGCGACCATCGAGTACGACCCGAACCGCAGTTGTCGTATCGCGCTGCTGCACTACGCCGACGGCGAGAAGCGCTACATCCTTGCCCCCCAGGGTCTGAAGGTCGGCGACTCGGTCGAGTCCGGGCCCAAGGCCGACATTCGTAACGGTAACGCGTTGCCGATGCGCTACATCCCGACCGGTTCGACCGTCCACAACGTGGAGGTCCGTCCCGGCGGCGGGGGCAAGATGGCCCGCAGTGCCGGTATGAGCGTGCAGTTGGTGGCGAAGGACGGCGACTACGCCGTTCTTCGTCTTCCTTCCACCGAAATGCGTCGCGTGCCGATTGACTGCCGCGCCACTCTCGGCGAGGTGGGCAACTCCGAGCACGAGCTCATCAAGATCGGTAAGGCCGGTCGTAACCGGTGGAAGGGCGTGCGTCCCCAGACGCGCGGTGTCGCCATGAACCCCGTCGACCACCCGCTCGGTGGTGGTGAGGGTAAGACCTCGGGTGGTCGTCACCCGGTGTCGCCGTGGGGTCAGCCCGAAGGCCGTACCCGACTGCCCAAGCCGTCGGACGCTCTCATCATTCGTCGTCGCCGCGGACGCGGTTCGCGGAGGTAGGTAAACCATGTCACGTAGCCTGAAAAAGGGTCCCTTTATCGACGCTCACCTCCTGAAGAAGGTGGACGCGCTGAACGAGGCCAACGAGAAGAAGGTCGTGAAGACCTGGAGCCGTCGTTCGACGATCATCCCCGACATGGTCGGTCACACCTTCGCCGTTCACGACGGCCGTCGCCACGTGCCGGTCTTCGTCTCGGAGTCGATGGTGGGCCACAAGTTGGGCGAGTTCGCCCCGACCCGCACCTTCAAGTACCACGCCGGCCAGGAAAAGACGGGACGTCGCTAATGAGTGGAGCAAAGACGAACGAGCGCCCCGGGACCCGGGCGGTCCTGAAGGGTTACCACATGTCGGCGACCAAGGCTCGCGTGGTCCTGGACCTGATTCGCGGTAAGGACGTGCAGACGGCCGCCGAGATTCTCCAGGGAACGACGCGCGAAGCGGCGGACGTCATCTTGAAGGTCCTCGTGTCGGCGGTGGCGAACGCGGTCAACAACGACGGCCTGAACGCCGAAGAGCTCTACGTGGCCGCGGCCTTCGCCGACGAGGGTGTCACCATGAAGCGTTTCCGGCCCCGCGCGCGTGGTCGCGCCGGCAAGATCCGCAAGCGCGCCTGCCACATCACGATCATCGTCGCCCGTTTGGACGACGACCGCCTCGAAGTGGTTCGAGCGTCGCGCAGTGCCCAGGTCGGGGCCTCGCGGGCGCGTCGCGTTGCGTCGTCACGCCGGGGTCGCGAGACGACCACGACGGACGAAGTGAGCGAGGAGACGACCCTGGTCGCGTCAGTCGAGGAGACGACCACTCCGGAGGAGGTCGCGGACGTGGCCGTCGAGACGACGGACGAGACGGTGAACGAGGAGACGACGATCGACGAGGCCGAGACCTCGGACGCCGCCGACGAGACGACGGAGGAGACGAAGTAATGGGCCAGAAAGTAAATCCCTACGGCTTCCGTCTGGGCATCACGACCGACTGGAAGTCGCGCTGGTTCAAGGAGCGCGGGTACAAGGATCTGGTCATCGAGGACTGGAAGATTCGCAACTACCTGACCAAGCAGCTCGAGAGCGCCGCCGTCAGTCGCATCGAGATTGAGCGCAACGCCGACCGTGTGCGCGTCGACATCCACACCGCTCGCCCCGGCATTGTGATCGGGCGTCGCGGTGCCGAAGCCGAGCGACTGAAGAAGGAACTCGAGAAGATCACCGGTCAGAAGAACAAGATCTCCCTCAATATCCAAGAGATCAAGCAGCCGGAGTTGGACGCCGCCCTCATTGCGCAGGGTATCTGCGACCAGCTGGTCCGTCGCGTGGCGTTCCGTCGCGCTATGAAGCGTGGGATTCAGACGGTTCAGAAGGCGGGAGCGCTGGGCGTGCGCATTCAGGCGTCGGGACGTTTGGGTGGTGCTGAAATGAGTCGCCGTGAGTCCTACCGCGAGGGCCGAGTCCCGCTGCACACCTTGCGCGCCGACATCGACTACGGCTTCCGTGAGGCCCGGACCTCGACGGGTCGCATCGGTATCAAGGTGTGGATCTACAAGGGCGACATCCTGCCCTACCAGCTCACCAACGACGAAGAGATCACCCGCAAGGCCGCGTTGGCCGCCGGTGACGCCGTGACCAACGCCCCGAACGCCCCGAAGGGTGTCGTGCGGGCCGGTGGCGGCCGTCGTCGCGTGGAGAGCACCGAGGCCGACGGGAGCGCCGTTGCGGTCGAGGTGGAAGACCGCGAGCTGTTGGTCGTCGCCGACGAGGTCGAGCGCGTGCTCGCCGTCGAAGAGGACATCGAGCGTCGCACCGTGAGCGATCACACCGACACCCCGCACTTCCGAAAGGACGTGGAGTAACTATGTTGATGCCCCGCAAGGTCAAGCACCGTAAGCAGCAGCGTGGCCGCATGACCGGCGTCGCCAAGGGCGGCGTGGACATCGCCTTCGGCGACTTCGGAATTCAGGCCCTCGAGCCCGGGTGGATTACCGCCCGTCAGATCGAGGCCGCCCGAATCGCCATGACCCGCCACGTTCGTCGTGGTGGAAAGGTCTGGATTCGCGTCTTTCCGGACAAGCCGGTGACCGCCAAGCCCGCCGAAACCCGCATGGGGTCGGGCAAGGGCAACCCGGAGTACTGGGTTGCCGTCGTCAAGCCCGGTCGAGTGATGTTCGAGCTCGGTGGAGTGAGTGAAGAGTTGGCTCGCGCCGCTATGGAGCGCGCGATTCAGAAACTGCCGATTAAGGCGAAGTTCGTCGTGCGTCCCGGGACCCACGGCACGTCGGAGGTGACGATCTAATGGCGAAGAACTCGGTACGAGTGGCGGAGCTGCGCGAGCTGCCCGACCACGAACTGCTCGAGCGTCTCGGTGAGTCGCGTCGGGAGTTGTTCAACCTGCGCTTCCAACTGGCCACCGGTCAGCTGGAGAACAGCGCTCGTCTCGGTCACGTGCGTCGAGAGATTGCCCGTTTGTCGACCCTCGTGCGTGAGCGCGAAATTGCGGCCGCCGAGGTTCTAGGAGAAGGTGAGTAGTCATGAGTGACGCGATCAACGAGGTCGAGCGTCCGAACCCGCGCAAGGTGCGCGAGGGCATCGTCGTCTCGGACAAGATGGACCAGACCCTCGTCGTGGCCGTGAACGAGCGCGTGAGTCACGCCCGTTACGGCAAGACGGTGCAGCGCACGAAGAAGCTCTACGTGCACGACGCTGGTAACGAGGCCAAGGTGGGTGACCGGGTGCGCGTTCAAGAGACCCGTCCGCTGTCGAAGCTCAAGCGTTGGCGCTTGACCGAGGTCGTGGAGCGTGCCCGATGATTCAGCAAGAGTCTCGTCTGAAGGTGGCCGACAACTCCGGAGCGCGTGAGGTGCTGTGCATCCGCGTGCTCGGTGGGTCGCGTCGCCGTTACGCCTCCATCGGAGATGTTTTCATCGGTACGGTGAAGGACGCCATTCCCGGCGCCACGGTGAAGAAGGGTGACGTGGTGCGCTGCGTTGTCGTGCGCACCGCCAAGGAGAAGCGTCGTCCCGACGGCTCCTACATCAAGTTTGACGACAACGCGGCCGTGATCATCAACGATCAGCTCCAACCCCGCGGCACCCGAATCTTCGGACCGGTGGGTCGAGAGCTGCGCGACAAGAAGTTCATGCGCATCATTTCGCTGGCGCCGGAGGTGCTGTGATGAAGATTCATAAGGGTGACGAAGTGCTCGTGATCGCCGGCAAGTTCCGGGGAGAGCGGGCGCGCGTCGAAGAGGCGATGCCGAAGGATCACAAGGTGATCCTGGAGGGTCTGAACATCGCCAAGCGCCACACCAAGCAGCAGGGTGAACTGCTCCAGGCGGGCATCATCGACAAGGTGATGCCGATGCACGTCTCGAACGTGGCGATCTGGTGTGGCGGACACAAGGGTCCGGCGCGAGTCGGTTTCAAGGTGGCCGACGGTGCCAAGGTGCGCGTCTGCCGGAAGTGTGGAGGAACGCTGTGACGACGACCACCCGTCCGCGTCTGAAGGTCCGCTTCGATAACGAGGTGCGCGTCGCCTTGAAGGAGCAGTTGGGCCTGGACAACATTATGCAGGTGCCCCGTCTGGAGAAGATCGTGGTGAACGCCGGTGTGGGTCGGGCGACCCAGCAGGCGTCCCTACTCGAAGGGGCTCAGCGCGACCTCGAGTTGATCACCGGTCAAAAGCCCATCGTGACGCGCGCTCGTAAGTCGATTTCGAGCTTCAAGTTGCGTGAGGGACAGCCCATTGGCGCGAAGGTGACCCTGCGGGGTGACCGAGCGTGGGAGTTCTTCGACCGCCTGCTCTCCCTCTCGATTCCCCGAATCCGCGACTTCCGCGGGCTCTCGGCCAAGTCCTTCGACGGCCACGGGAACTACACCTTCGGCGTGAACGATCAGTTGATCTTCCCCGAGATTGACTACGACAAGGTCGACAGCCCTCGCGGTTTCGACATCACGATCGTGACGACGGCCGAGACCGACGAACAGGGACGCGCGTTCCTGCGGGCCTTCGGCTTCCCCTTCAAGCAGGAGAATCGATAAGCATGGCGAAGAAGTCTCTTCGAATCAAGCAGCAGGCGACGCCGAAGTTCTCCACGCGCGCCTACACCCGCTGCGAGCGCTGTGGTCGTCCCCGCGCCGTCTACCGCAAGTTCGGCCTGTGCCGTATCTGCTTGCGTCAGATGGTGCACGCGGGCGAGGTTCCCGGCGTGACTAAGGCGAGTTGGTAGGAGGTACGCGATGACTATGACCGACCCCATTGCCGACATGCTGACGCGTATTCGCAACGCGAACGCCGCCATGTTCGACAGCGTCGCTATGCCGAGCTCGAAGTTGAAGGTCTCCCTGGCCCAGGTGCTGGAGAAGGAGGGCTTCATCACCGGGTTCCGCGTGACCAAGGCGGAGGGCAAGCCGGGGGACACCCTGGAGATCACCCTCAAGTACTCCGAGGACCGCAAGAAGACCATCGCGGGCATCAAGCGAGTCTCGAAGCCCGGACTACGTATTTATAAGAAGTCGAGCGAGATGCCCAAGGTTCTCGGCGGCGTGGGCGTGGCGGTGGTCTCCACCAGTCACGGGCTCATGACCGACCGTGAGGCCCGTAAGGCGAAGCTCGGTGGCGAGGTGCTCTGCTATGTCTGGTAACTCGCGTTACTCAACGGAGGTGTGCTGATGTCTCGCATCGGACGTAATCCCATCACCATCCCCGCCGGGGTCACCGTGAGTGTCACCGGTCTCGACGTGACGGTCGCGGGTCCGGCGGCGACGATGACTCGTCGTCTGCCCGAAGGCATCACCCTCGTTCAGGACGGCGACGTCCTAACGGTGGAGCGCGCCGCGGAGACGACGGAGCTGAAGAGCCTCCACGGACTGACCCGTACTCTGGTCGCCAACATGGTGACCGGTGTCACCACGGGCTGGACCAAGGAACTGGAGATCATCGGCGTCGGTTACCGGGCCGCCGCGGCCGGACCGAGCGCCATTGACCTCGCTCTCGGTTTCTCTCACCCGGTGAAGTTCACCGCCCCCGAAGGGGTCACCTTTGAGGTGCCCGCCCCCACCCGTATCGTGGTGAAGGGTCCCGACAAGGAGATTGTCGGCCAGGTGGCGGCCAATATCCGAAAGATTCGCAAGCCCGAGCCCTACAAGGGCAAGGGTGTGCGCTACCTCGGTGAGCGCGTCTTGCGCAAGGCCGGAAAGGCGGCGAAGTAATGCCTCGTACGACTCGTGAACTACGCCAACGCCGCCACGCGCGGATTCGGCGCAAGCTCTCCGGTACGCCGGAACGCCCCCGCGTGGCCGTGAGCCGCACGGCGAAGCACATCTCGGCTCAGATCATCGACGACCTCAATGGTCGCACCCTGGTGGCGGCCTCCTCTACGGAGAAGGCTCTCGCCGTGAGCGGCGGCAACATCGACGGCGCGAAGAAGGTGGCCGAAGTTCTGGCCCAGCGCGCCAGCGACGCCCACATCACTACGGTCGTCTTTGACCGTGGTGGCTACGACTACCACGGCCGCGTGGCGGCCTTCGCCGACGCGCTGCGCGCGGGCGGATTGGAGTTCTAATGAGTGACCTCGAGCAGTTCGAAGAGCGCACCATCAAGGTGAACCGCGTCTCGAAGGTGGTGAAGGGTGGACGTCGGTTCTCCTTCACCGCCCTCATGGTGATCGGTGACGGCAACGGTCGAGTGGGACTCGGTTACGGTAAGGCCAAGGAGGCCGGGCTGGCCGTGCAGAAGGGTATTGAAGAGGCGCGCAAGAACCTCTTTGAAGTGCCCCTCGCCGGTTCGACCATCGTCTACCCGGTCATCGGCGAGGCGGGGGCTGGTCGCGTGCTGATGAAGCCCGCCGCACCGGGAACTGGCGTGATCGCCGGTGGTGCCGCCCGGGCCATTTTGGAGATGGCCGGAGTGAAGGACATCATCGCGAAGTCCCTCGGATCCTCCAACGGTATCAACGTGGCCCACGCCACGATCGACGCCCTGAAGCAGCTTCGTCGCCCCGAGGACATCGCGCGCTTGCGTGACCGTCCGGCCGACGAGGTCATTCCCTCCGGTACGCTGCGGGCTTACCGCGAGCGTCAGCGCGAAGCTGATCTATTTAAGACGGAGGTCTGAGATGGCTCTCAAGGTGACCCAGATTCGTTCGTCGATCGCCACTAAGCCCAAGCACCGCGGTACGCTGCGCGCGCTCGGCCTCCGTGGTATCGGCCAGTCCAACGTGCTCCCTGACCGTCCCGAGATTCACGGGATGATTGCGCGAGTGCCCCACTTGATCAGCGTGGAAGAGGTGAGTGAATGAAACTCCACGACCTAACGTCGCCCGAGGGCTCGACGCACCGTCGAAAGATTGTCGGTCGCGGTATCGCCGGTAAGGGTGGCAAGACGGCCGGACGCGGAACGAAGGGCCAAAAGGCTCGTCGCCAAATCCCGGCTGGCTTTGAGGGTGGACAGCTTCCCCTCCTGCAGCGCATTCCGAAGTTGAAGGGGTTTACGAACCCCTTCCGGGTCGAGTACACCCCGGTGAACCTCGACGCCATAACTCGACTCGGCGTCGCCGAGGTCACCCTCGACGTCCTCGTCGAGAACGGCCTGGCTCGTCGTGGCGACTTGGTGAAGGTACTCGGTCGCGGGGAGTTGAGTGGGGCGGTCGCGGTGTCGGCTCACGGGTTCTCCCAGAGTGCTCGCGAGGCGATTGAGGCGGCGGGCGGTTCCGTCACCGTTCTCGACAAGCCCTTCGCCGTGCGTCCGCCGGCCGCGGGTAACCAGCACCAGAACCGGTAGGCCCCGGTGCTGCGCCGTCTCGCCAACATCCTGCGGGTCCCCGACCTGCGCAACAAGGTTCTCTTTACGTTGCTCGTCGTCGGGCTCTACCAGCTCGGGGCGAACGTACCGATTCCCGGCGTGAGCTGGGCCCAGATTCAGGCTCTGCAGTCCAAGGCCGGATCGAGCGGAGTTCTGGGTTTCTTGAACCTATTTTCCGGTGGGGCGCTCACGCGTCTCGCGGTGTTCGGCCTCGGAGTTATGCCCTACATCACGAGTTCCATTGTGATTCAGCTACTCACCGGGGTAATCCCACGGTTGACGCAGTGGCAAGACGGCGGACCCGAAGGTCAGGCGAAGATCACTCAGACGACGCGGTACCTCACGATTGGCCTCGCCCTCTTGCAGTCGACGGGCCTGGTCTACGCCTTTCACGGCCACGACTCGGCGCTGCTCGGCTTCACCATCGACCTCATTCCGAAGTTCAACCTGTGGCTAGCGCTCTTCATGGTGCTCATCATGACGGCCGGTACCGCCTTCGTGATGTGGCTCGCCGAACTCATCACCCAGCGTGGTATTGGGCAGGGGATGAGCATCCTCATCTTCGCGAACGTCGTCGCCGGTCTGCCGACCGGGGGGCGCGTGGTGTGGGAGGAGGGGGGGCCCTACAAGTTCTTCACCATTCTCGTGATCTCGGTGGGGCTGCTGTTCTTCATCGTCTTCATGGACAACGGGCAGCGCCGCATTCCGGTGACGTTCGCCCGACGCGTGGTGGGTCGACGGGAGATGGGGGGTAACTCCACCTACATTCCGATCAAGGTCAACCACTCCGGCGTGATCCCGATCATCTTTGCTTCGTCGGTCTTGTACTTGCCGGTTCTCCTGTCGAACATCGTTCCCTCGGCCGGGTTCACGAGCTTCGTGAACACCTCGCTGCAGCCGACGAATCTGCTCTACATCGTGGCCGACTTCGTCCTGATCTTCGCCTTCACCTTCTTCTACGTTTACATCGCCTTCGAGCCCCACCAGCAGAGTGAACTTCTCCGCCAGCAGGGGGGATTCGTGCCGGGCATTCGGCCGGGTCTACCGACGGAGCGTTATTTCTCACGACTCATTAGCCGTATCACGGTGGTCGGGGCGACCTTCCTCGCCTCGGTGGCCGTGGTTCCCTCCATCTTGATGGCCATCTGGAACATCAACCGCTTTCCCTACTACGGCACCACGCTGCTCATCGCCGTCGGTGTGGCTCTTCAGACCATGCAGCAGATCGACTCTCAGTTGATGATGCGTAACTACGAAGGGTTCTTGAAGTAGGCGATGACGTCGCGCGCCATCGTCGTTCTCCTCGGGAAGCAGGGAGCCGGAAAAGGCACCCAGTGTGACCGACTCTCGGAGCACCTGGGGATCCCCCACGTGTCGACCGGGGACATCCTGCGCGCCGCCGTGCGTGAGCGCAGCCCCCTCGGACAGGAAGTCGAGTCGGTGCTCGCCGCCGGCAATCTCGTCTCGGACGATCTCGTCAACCGCCTCGTGGAGGCCCGCTTCGCCCAGCCCGACGCCGCTCCGGGGGCTCTCCTCGACGGTTTTCCGCGCACTCCGGGCCAGGCCGAAGCGCTGGACGACCTGCTCGGTGAGGACGGCATCAAAGTTGTGATCGACCTCGAGGTCCCCTCGGAACTCGTGATTGAGCGCCTCTCCTCTCGACGGGTGTGCCAGGAGTGCGCGGCGATCTACAAGGACAGTGACGTGGCCGCCATCTCGGGAACCTGTGAACGCTGCGGTGGTGACGTGATTCAGCGGCCCGACGACTTTCCCGACGCCATTGCTCGGCGACTCGAGACGTACGAGCGCGACACGGCCCCCTTGAAGGAGTTTTACGAGCGGCGTGGCCTGGTCGTCACGGTCGACGGCTCTCGCTCGCCCGACGAGGTGACGAGTGACCTCATCGCCGTGCTCCGGGAGCGGGGACTCGCGTGAGGCGCTCGGCCGACGAAATCGCGAAGATGCGTCGGGCCGGCAAGGTCGTGGCGGAGATGCACGAGGTGACGCGAGCGGCCCTGCGACCCGGGGTGACGACGGCGTACCTCAACGAAGTGGCCGCCGAGGTGCTCGAGCGGCGCGGAGCTCGTTCCAACTTTCTTGGCTACCACGGTTTCCCCGCGGTGATCTGCACCAGTCCGAACGACATGATCGTCCACGGCATCCCCGGCGAGTACGTCCTCGAGGAGGGTGACATCATCTCCGTGGACTGTGGTGCCATCGTCGAGGGCTACCACGGTGACGCCGCCTACACCGCCGGAGTGGGGGAGATCTCCCCCGAAGCCCGTCGACTCCTCGAGGTGACGGAGCGTTCCCTGTGGGCAGGTATCGACCAGATGGTCGTCGGGAACCGACTGCACGACATCGGACGGGCCGTGCAACAGGTCGCCGAAGCCGCCGGCTACTCCGTGGTGCGCGAGTACGTCGGCCACGCCATCGGGACCGAGATGCACGAACAGCCCCAGGTGCCCAACTACTGGCCGGGCAGTCCCGGACCGACCCTCAAGTCCGGCATGGTCTACGCCGTCGAACCCATGGTCAACGTCGGCGGTCCCGACACCTACGTCTTGGACGACGGGTGGAGCGTGTTGACCGAAGACGGTTCCCTGTCGGCTCACTTCGAGCACACCATCGCGATTCTCGACGACGGCCCGGAGGTTCTGACCGTCTAGAGCCCCTCGGGGTGGCGCTCCATTTGCCGCTGGGCGAAGAGGGCCGCCTCGGTACGTCGCTGAAAACCCAACTTCGCGAGCAGGTTGGAGACGTAGTTCTTCACCGTCTTTTCGGCGAGAAACATCGTCTCCCCGATCTCCCGGTTCGTCATTCCCTCACTGAGAAGTTCGAGAATGCGACGCTCCTGGGGGCTCAAACTCGACAGTCGCAAATCTTCGGCGATCTGACGCCGTAGTCGTTCTTTGGCCCGCTCGACCTGCTCGTCGCTCAGGAGCATCTCGCCCTGGGCGACGCGGCGAATAGAGCTCACCAACTCGTCGCCTCGCACGTTTTTCAGCACGTACCCGCGAGCTCCGGCGATGACCGAGGCACTGAGGGCTTCGTGATCGGCGAAGGAGGTGAGCATGAGACAGGCCACGTGGGGAAACCTCTCGCGAACGTCTCGACAGAGATCCACCCCGGAACCGTCGGGGAGCCGTACGTCGAGGACGGCCACGTCCACCTCAGCGAGGTCCAGCTCCAGGGCCTCGTGGAGCGAACCCGCTTCGGCGACCACGTTCAGGCCGTCGTGAGTCTCGAGGAGTTCGCGCAGACCCCGTCGCACAATCTCGTGGTCGTCCACTAGCAGCAGTCGGATCATTCGGCCCCCTTCGGAACGCGCCAGGTCACTAGTGTGCCAGAGTCCCCACCACTCTCCACGAGACACACGCCACCGAGGTCGCTCGCGCGCGATCGCAGATTCCTCAGGCCGCGACCCGCACCACTCACCTCGCCGACACCGACGCCGTCGTCCCGCACCGTCATGACCAGGTAGTCCCCGTCGAGTCGGATTCGCACCGCGACGTCCTCGGCCCGGGCGTGGCGGACCACGTTCGAGAGAATCTCACGCAGGGCGTGAACGCTCTGGTCGGCCACGTGTTCGGAGACGGCGGACGAGACCCCGAGGTCCATCTCGAAGTGGGTCTGGAGACCGAGCCGCTGATCAACTTCGGCGACGAGGCCGCTCGCCCGCTGGCGCAACGTCGCCCCCGGGGTGGCGTCCTGATCGATTTCGAAGATGGTGGTTCGAATCTCGTGAATAGTGGAGTTCAACTCCTCGAGGGCCGAATCCACTCGGGAGGCGACCTCGCCCTCGGCGCGCGGAAGGGCGATCTGGAGACTCAGTCCGACCCCGAAGAGGCGCTGAATAACGGTGTCGTGAAGATCGCGGGCCAGGCGCTCGCGCTCCTCGGCCACCGTCAAGTCGCGCAGGCTTCGCCGCAGATTCGCCTGGTCGATGGCGATACCCGCGGCCCGCCCGAACGTTTCGAGGAGTCGTTCGTCGTCCTCGCTGAACTGTCGTCCGGGTTCTCCCGTCGTCACGTAGAGGTTGCCCCACACGTGACCGTCCCGGGTCACGATGGGTACTCCGAGAAAGGCGTGCATCGGCGGGTGTCCCGGGGGCAGGTTGGAGTTCTCCTCGCCCCGCAAGTCCTCGACCCGCACCGGACGCCTCGCCCGAATGGTCTGACCGAGGACGCCGTGCCCGGTGGGAGAGGGCCCCATCCCGGCCCTCTCCTGGTCACTAATTCCGACCGTGATGAACTCGGCCAGTTGGGTTCCCTCCCGGTTGAGAACACCGAGAGCGCCGTAAGGGGCGCCCACCAGGTCGGCCGACATTCGGGTAATTTGGGTCAAAATGTCGGGGAGGGGGGCCTCGACCTCAATGAGCAACATCGCCTCAATGAGCGCGTGCAGGCGCTCGGGGTCCACGATGTCGTGAAAACTCACTCCTCCACTGTTCCACACGGGAGGAATTAGTGTCGTTGACCCACGACCACCGCCAGGGGCAGAGTAATTAAGCGGTGGTCGTGGGTCGGGCTGGAGGCGGCCGGGTCGAGCGGGGCAAGAGAGGAGATGCCCGACGCAACCACCGACCAGGGGTGGCCGTCGTCGACGCCGTCCACTTGGACGGTGAGGACGTCGTGCCGTCGCGCCGCTTGGACGACCGCGTCGTCGTCGGAGTCGAGGAGGGCCAGATCCTGGTCCACGAGTCGCACCCGAGTCGGAAGAGCGGTGGGCAAGCAGCGTACGCTGATGAGCACCCGGGCGAGCTCGGCCGCGCCGAGGCGGCGAACGCACTCGTCTCGGCTCAAGTCCACCTGGGTGGTGTCACCAGTCACGCTGCTAGCATGGCGGACCGGACGACGGCCCCACTATGGCCGAAAGTCCCAAAGCCCCCACAGCGCCGTTTTTGCATTCCGCGAGTTTTTCGGTAGAATGGTCAGCCGACCCTGTGAGGGTCTCCCGTGGGGACCGTAGCGGCCCCCCACGTCGCAGTACCGCAACAAGGAGAAGGAACCTGAGTAAGTCCAAGGAAGAGGCGTTCACGGTCGAGGGAACCGTCGTGGAACCACTGCCCAACGCGATGTTCCGAGTGGAACTCGAGAACGGTTACACCGTACTCGCGCACAGCTCCGGAAAGATGCGCATGCACCGCATTCGTATTCTCCCCGGTGACAAGGTGCAAGTGGAGATCACCCCCTACGACATGACTCGTGGTCGCATCACCTACCGGTACAAATAACTCAGTTTCAATCGATCGAGAAGAGCAACGAGATGAAGGTTCGCGCGAGCGTCAAGACCATGTGTGAGAAGTGCAAAGTCATTCGCCGGGCCGGTCACGTCCGCGTGATCTGCGAGAACCCCCGTCACAAGCAGCGCCAGGGCTAGGAGAGGACGAACATGGCCCGTATTGCCGGAGTGGACATTCCCCGCGAGAAGCGGACGGTAATTTCCCTGACCTACATCTTTGGGATTGGTCCGACGACCGCCCAGCAAATTTGCGCCGCGACCGGCGTGGACGAGTCGATTCGGGTCAAGGACCTGAGCGAGGCGGACGTGAATAAGCTGCGCGCCTACATCGACCAGAACCTCACCGTCGAGGGTGACCTGCGGCGCGACGTCGCCCAGGACATCAAGCGCAAGATGGAAATCAACTGTCTGCAGGGAGTTCGCCACCGCAAGGGCCTGCCCGTGCGCGGTCAGCGCACCCGTACTAACGCCCGTACCCGTAAGGGCCCCAAGCGCACCGTCGCCGGTAAGAAGAAGGTTACGAAGTAATGGCTAAGCCCACCCCCCCCGCCGCCCGCAAGGTGCGTCGCAAGGAGCGTAAGAACGTCGCCTTCGGCGTTGCTCACATCAAGAGTTCGTTCAACAACACCATCGTGTCGATTACCGACCCGGAAGGCAACGTTGTGGCCTGGGCGTCCTCGGGCCAGGTCGGTTTCAAGGGATCTCGTAAGTCCACGCCCTACGCCGCTCAGCTCGCCGCCGAGAAGTGCGCGCGCGCCGCGATGGAGCACGGCGTGAAGAAGGTGGACGTTCTCGTGCGGGGCCCCGGCTCGGGCCGGGATACGGCGATTCGTTCCATCGCCGCCGCCGGTATTGAAGTCGTGGCCATCAAGGACGTCACCCCGTTGCCCCACAACGGTTGCCGCCCCAAGAAGCGTCGTCGCGGATAAGGAAGAATTATGGCTCGTTACACCGGACCCGTGTGCCGACTCTGCCGTCGAGAGCGCACCAAGTTGTACCTCAAGGGAGAGCGTTGCTACTCCATGAAGTGCCCCGTCGCCGAGAACTCGGACCGTCAGAAGCGCGCTTTTCCCCCGGGCCAGCACGGCTCGGCTCGTCAGCGCCAGGGCTCGGAGTACCTCTCCCAGTTGCGCGAGAAGCAGAAGGCTCGTCGTTCGTACGGACTCATGGAGAAGCAGTTCCGCAACCTCTACTCCGAAGCCAGTCGCCGTCCCGGTATGACCGGTACGACGCTGCTGCAGTTCCTCGAACTGCGACTCGACAACGTCGCCTACCGCGCCGGTTGGGGCGCGTCACGTGCTCAGGCTCGTCAGTTCGTTCGCCACGGCCACGTCCGAGTGAACGGCAAGCGGGTCACCATCCCCTCCTACCGGGTGCGTCCCGGCGAGGTCGTGACCCTGAAGGACGCCACTCGCACCAACTTCAACGTCGTCCGTAACGCCGACGTGCTCGATCGATCCGTGCCCGGCTGGCTCGAGGCGTCGGAGAACGGCTTCGCCGTGACCGTGCGTGCCGTGCCCGCTCGCGAACAGATTGACGAGACCATCAAAGAACAGCTCATCGTTGAGCTGTACTCGAAGTAGCCAGCCCCAGGCTCGGAGGAACCCATGCTGATTATTCAACGTCCCACTATCGAGGCCCTCGGCGAGGAGGTCGCGAACACGCAGTCGTTCGCGATTGGACCGCTCGACCCCGGTTTCGGGCACACCCTGGGCAACTCCCTGCGCCGGACGCTGCTCTCGTCAATCCCCGGAGCCGCGGCCACCCGGGTCAAGTTCGACGCCGTCCTGCACGAGTTCGGAGTCATCGAGGGCGTGAAGGAAGACGTCCAGGACATCTGCCTCAACCTGAAGGACCTGCTGCTCGTCGTGTACTCCGACGAACCGGTGGTGCTGCGTTTGGACAAGACCGGCGAAGGTCCCGTGACCGCGGCCGACTTGTCGACCACCGCTGACGTCGAGGTCCTGAACCCGGACTTGCACCTGGCCTACCTCACCTCGGCGAAGTCGAACCTGGCTTTTGACCTGACGGTGGAGCGGGGCAAGGGCTACGTGGGAGCCGACGGCAACAAGTCGGGGGCGACCATCGGGGTTATTCCGTTGGACGCCATCTTCTCGCCGGTGCGTCGCGTCTCCTTCGAGGTGGAGCCGGTGCGTTCCGATCAAGCGAAGGATTTCGATCGGTTGGTCATCGAGATCGAGACGGACGGATCGGTGAGTCCCTCGGCGGCGCTCGCGTCGGCCGGCAAGACGCTCGGCACGCTCATCGAGTTGATCTCGACGTTTGACGAAGAGGCCCCCGTGCTCGAACTGGGTGACGTGTCGTCGGCCCAGGCTGCGGCGTCGGAGCTCGACATTCGCATCGAGGAGTTGGGTCTCACCGAACGTTCCCGTAACTGCCTGAAGCGCGCGGGTATTAACACCGTCGCCCAGCTGGTGAACGCCACCGAACGCGACCTCACTTCCATTACCAACTTTGGACAGACGTCTCTGAAGGACGTCGTGGACCGCCTGAACGAGCGCGGTCTGAACTTGCGCCAGGAGGACTAGTCATGCTCGGAACCCCGAAGAAGGGCAAGCGATTTGGGGGCTCCTCGGCCCACCAGAAGGCGATGATGGCCAACCTGGCGGCGTCGCTCATCGCCGCCGAGGCCATCGTCACGACGGAGGCCAAGGCCAAGGCGCTGCGTCCGGTCATTGAACGAACCATTACCGCCGCGAAGCGCAGTCCCGAGGGAAGTGTCGCCGCTCAGCGACGCGTCGTCGGTTTCCTGCGTGACAAGGACATGGCGCACAAGCTCTTTACCGAGATTGCCCCGCGCTACGCGGATCGTCCCGGTGGATACACCCGGATTTTGAAGTTGGGTCCGCGTCAGGGCGACAACGCCCCCATGGCGCGCATTGAGCTCGTCTGAGGCACCCGTTGCCACCCAACGGTGGCGCCTCGACCTCGCCTACGACGGGCGAGGTCTCTACGGCTTCGCGGCCCAACCGGGCCGTGACACCGTCGTCAGTTTGCTGCGCGAAGCTCTCGCCCGGAGTCTCCGTCTGGAGGAAGCTCCCTGGGTGGTCGGAGCGGGACGGACCGACGCGGGAGTTCACGCCGTGGCCCAGGTGGTGCATACGGACCTGCCCGCGCACTGGACCATCTCACGTTACGGTCAGAACTCGGAGTCGCTCCGGCGCTCGCTCAATCACCAGCTGTCGGGTCGAGTGAGGGTTCAGCGCCTACGACCGGTGGGTGCTCAGTTTCACGCGCGCTACGACGCGACCTGGCGGGCGTACCGGTACCTCATCGTCGAGGCGGAACCCCCGGCTCTCGAACTCGAGAACGACTGGTCCTGGACGGTGCGAGGCCCCCTCGATCTCGTCGCCATGAACGAGGCGGCGTCCCGACTCGTGGGACTGCACGACTTTCGGGCCTTTTGCCGCCGTCCCCCCGATAAGGCCCCGGGGGCGCCGCTGGTACGTGACCTGTGGGAGCTCTCCGTCCGCCCCGTCGAAGACGGGGCGGGCCTCGCCCCCCTCGGCTCACGCGTGCTGCGTCTCGACGCCCGCGCCCAGTCCTTTTGCCATTCCATGGTGCGTTCTCTCACCTCCACCCTGGTCGCCGTCGGGCGTGGCGTCCTCGATGTCGCGGGGGTGGAGGCGGCCCTCGCCCGCGGAGAGAGAGGGCCCCTCCCGGCGCCCGCCCCACCCGGTGGACTCAGTTTGATCGGCGTCGGATACCCGGAACTTGCCGGAGGGCCCTCCGGTTTTGTAGGCTTAGAAGTCCGCCTCCCCGGGACTCTCGTTTTGGGTGAGGCGAGTTCGCTGAAGGAAGAACCGTGAAGACCTATTCGCCGAAGGAAAAAGAGATCACTCGCCAGTGGCACGTGATCGACGCTGAGGGACTCGTCCTGGGTCGCCTGGCTACGGAAGTGGCCAACCTCTTGCGGGGCAAGCACCGTCCCTACTACGCGCCCCACCTCGACACGGGTGACTACGTCATCGTCGTGAACGCCGAGAAGGTGGCCGTGACGTCGAACAAGTTGGCCGTCAACCGCCGTTGGCGCCACTCCGGCTACCCCGGTGGTATTCGTTCGACCACGTGGAAGGAGCTCCTCGAGGGTGACCCCGTCGCCCTGCTCCACGACGCGGTGAAGGGCATGGTTCCAAAGAACCGCCTCGGCCGCGCCCAGATGGACAAGCTCTTCGTCTACGCCGGCGCCACCCACCCCCACGAGGCCCAGCAGCCCACCCCCTACGACACCTCGGCGATTCGTCGCGGCTAAGGAGAGAACGTGACTACTCCGCTCACTCAGTCCACCGGACGACGCAAGGAGGCGGTCGCCCGCGTGCGCCTTCGTCCCGGCACCGGATCGATCACGATTAACGGTCGGGCCTTTGATAACTACTTCACCTCCGCTACCCACCGCCAGCTCATCATGGAGCCGCTGCGGGTGACCGAGTTGGTCGAGTCCTACGACGTCGACGCGACCATCGAGGGGGGCGGGGTGGCCGGACAGGCCGGCGCGCTGCGTCTCGGCATCGCGCGTTCCCTGCTCGAAATCAACGAGGAGTTGCGTCCGCCACTCAAGAAGGCCGGCCTCTTGACGCGCGACGCGCGAAAGAAGGAGACCAAGAAGTACGGTCTCAAGAAGGCTCGTAAGGCACCTCAGTACTCCAAGCGTTGATGCCGTCCACCGTGCGATTTGGCACGGACGGGATTCGCGGCCGTGCGTACCAGGAGATTACGCCCACCCTCGCCTATCGATTGGGTCGAGCGGTGGCTCGCGTCCTCGCGAGCCCGGTCGTCGTCGGTTACGACACCCGGGAGAGCTCCCCGGTGCTCGCGGCGGCGCTCCTCGCCGGACTCGTCGACGGGGGAGTCGAGGCGACCAATCTCGGAGTCTTTACGACCCCCGGGGTGGCGGTCACCGCCCAGCGTCGGGGGAGTTGTGGGGTGGTCGTCTCGGCCTCCCACAATCCCTACTTCGACAACGGTCTGAAGGTTCTCGGCCCCGGGGGCGGCAAGCTCGACGTCGCGACGGAACGAGCGCTCGAACGAGCGCTCCACGACACCCCGGCCCCCACGAGTGAAGAGTTTCCTGACGTCGCGATCGATGAGTCGGCCGAGGCCGAGTACGTGGCCCACCTGCGCCGTCTCGTTCCCGTGGACCTCTCCGGTCTCCACGTGGTTCTCGACTGCGCCAACGGCGCCTCCTCCCACGTGGCTCACGAACTCTTCTGCGCCACCGGCGCCCGCGTGACCACTCTTCACGACCGGCCCGACGGCGTCAACATCAACAACGACTGCGGATCGACTCATCCCGAGAGCCTGGCGCGCACCGTTATCGACCTCGGCGCCGACCTCGGCCTGGCCTTCGATGGTGACGCCGATCGACTGATTGCCGTCGACGCGACCGGAACTCTGCGCGACGGTGACGACGTCATGATTCTCTTCGCGGCGGAGACCTCTCGTCCCGACCGCGGACTCGTGGTGACGACCATGAGCAATTTGGGACTCCACCGCGCGATGGAGTCCGTCGGGGTGCACGTGGTCGAAACGGAGGTCGGAGACCGCAACGTCCTGCTCGAGCTCGAGGAGCGGGGCTGGGTGCTCGGGGGCGAACAGAGTGGGCACATCATTTTTCGCGATCTCAGCCCGACCGGGGACGGACTCTTAACGGGACTAAAGGTGGCCGCTCTGGTCGCGCAACGGGGACCCCTCCACGAGCTCTGTAACGAGCGCTGGGAGCGACTTCCCCAGCGTCTGGTGAACGTGGCGGCCGACGTGTACGACGACGCGTCGGTGAGAAGCCTCTTCGAGCAGGTGCGTGATCGTCACGGCGTCGCGGAGAGCGACGTGCGTCTCTTCATTCGGCGTTCCGGCACGGAGCCACTGGTCCGGGTGATGTTCGAAGCGACGAGCGCGGCGCTGGTGGAGGAGTTCACCTTCTCCCTGCGCGAACTCTTCGACCTCGCCTGACGCGCCCCGGGGCCGTAGAGGGCCCTCGGTAGACTGGGTCTCATGTGCGGAATCATTGGGGTCGTTGGATCCTCAGACACCCTGAAAATACTGCTGGAGGGTCTCTCGCGCCTGGAGTACCGCGGGTACGACTCGGCCGGCGTGGCGCTCGCGGGGGCCGGGGAGACCTGGCGGGCTCGCACCGCCGACGGCACCGAGTCGGTGGCGGCCCTCGTCGAGGCCTGCCGGGAAGCACCGGCGCACTACCGGGCTGGGCTCGGCCACACTCGGTGGGCGACCCACGGGGCTCCCGAGGCCGTCAACGCCCATCCCCACTTCGACTGTTCCGGCACTGTTGCTCTGATTCACAACGGCATCATCGAGAATCACCGGGAGTTGCGCGAGGAGTTGGAGTCACGGGGTCACCAGTTCACCTCGGTGACCGACTCCGAGGTGGTCGCCCACCTCGTGGAGGAGTTGCGTCACGAGAGTTACGAACTCGCCGAGGCCCTCCGTCGCGCCCTCGAGCGAGTGCGGGGCGCCTTCGCTATCGCCGTGATGGACGCCACCGAGCCGGATGTCATCGTGGCGGCTCGACGCATCTCCCCCCTCGTCGTCGGGACCGCTCCCGGGGTGACCTACCTCGCGAGTGACGTGCCGGCCATTCTCGACCGGGCGACTCATTTCTACGCGGTGGACGACGACGAGATTGTGCGACTCTCCCCGGAAGGATTCTCGGCGCGGGGTCTCGACGGTTCTCCGGTGCGACTTCGCCAATTGGCCATCGACTGGGACCTCGAGACGGCCGAGAAGTCGGGCTACGACGACTTCATGACCAAAGAGATCGAGGAGCAGCCCCAGGCCGTCGCTCAGACCCTCCTCGATCGTCGAGATGGTGAGGGTCGAATCGTCTTTGACGAACTTCGCATTTCCGACGAGGAGTTGCGTGACGTGCGACGAGTCGTGCTCGTCGCCGCCGGAACCTCGCTCCACGCGGCCCACGTCGCTAAGTACGCGATCGAGCGCTGGGCGCGGGTGAGCGTCGACGTCGACATCGCCTCGGAGTATCGCTACCGGGACCCGGTGGTCGAGATCGGCACCCTCGTCATTGGGGTCTCCCAGAGTGGGGAGACCATCGACACCATCCAGGCGATGCGCGAAGCCCAGCGTCGGGGGGCTCGCGTGGTGGCCGTGACCAACATTGTCGACTCCTCGATTGCCCGTGAAGCCGACGCCGTCGTCTACACGCGGGCCGGTCTCGAGGTGTCCGTCGCGTCGACGAAGGCCTACGTCGCCCAGGTCTGCGCTCTCGAACTCTTCGCTCTCCGGCTCGCCCAGATTCGAGGCACGCTCGACGCGCCGGAGATCGAGCGAGTCTGGGGGGAACTCCTCGTCGTCCCGGAGCGAATCGCCACGGCGCTCGCCCGTCGGGACTCCTACGCCTCGGTCGCCGCTCAACTGCTCGACGCGACGACCTACTTCTACCTCGGTCGGCACCTGGGATTCACGACCGCTCTCGAGGGGGCGCTCAAGTTGAAGGAGATCAGCTATCTCCACGCCGAGGGCTACGCCGGCGGAGAGTTGAAGCACGGACCCCTCGCGTTGATTGAGCCGGGCGTGGTCGTGGTGGCCATCACCACGGACCCGGCGATGCGGGAGAAGATTCTCTCGAACGTCGCCGAAGTGAAGGCGCGGGGTGCGAGTGTGGTGGCCGTCGCGAGCGATGACGACGAGACGACCGAAGCGGTCGCCGACTTTGTCTTGCGCGTACCCTCGGGAGACCCGATGACCTCCCCGATGGTCGACATCGTCCCCCTCCAACTCCTCGCGTACTCGCTCGCGCGGGGCATGGGACGGAACGTCGATCGTCCGCGCAACCTCGCCAAGACGGTGACGGTGGAGTAGTGGCGGTTCGGGGCGTCGGAGTGGACGCCGTCGACGTCGACCGATTCACTCGGATCCTGCAACGTCGTCCCCGTCTCCTCGATCGGCTCTTTCAGCCCCTCGAGCGAGAACAGTGCGCCGAGCGACCTGATCGCTTGGCCGCCCGCTTCGCCGCGAAGGAGGCCGCCTGGAAGGCTCTCGGTGTGGGGCTCGGAGCGACGGGCTGGAGTGACGTCAGCGTGGAGCTGGATGACGCCGGGGCCCCCCACCTACGGGTCACCGGCCGGGCGGCCCAACTGGCCGCCGAGCGCGGGGTGACGACGTGGCACGTGTCACTGTCCCACACCGACACGACCGCGGTCGCGGTCGTCATCGCGGAGGACCAGCACCGTGCCGGCTGAGGGCGTCCACCGTCCCGCCTGGGCCGAGATCTCCGTGTCGGCCCTCACTCACAATCTCGGTGTCCTGCGCTCTCGCGCGGCCGGGGCGGAGGTGTGCGGAGTCGTGAAGGCCAACGGCTACGGCCACGGAGAGATTCTGGTGGCCCGCGCGCTGGTGGAGGCGGGGGTCGACCGTCTGGCCGTCGCCATTCTCGACGAGGGTCTGGAACTGCGCGGGGCCGGAGTTGCGTGCCCGATCTTGCTCTTGGCGGAGATTCCGGCCGACACCCTCGACGCCGCCCTCGATGGCGACCTGACGGTGACGGTGGGCTCGCTCGAGGGGGCTCGAGCGCTGGTCGAGGTCGCGACGCGTCGGGGACGAGTCGCCACCTGCCACCTCAAAGTCGATACGGGCATGCTCCGCCAGGGGGTTCCCGTCACCGACGCCCTCGAGGCCGCCCGTCTCCTCGACGAGTGCCCCTTCATCGACTTCGAGGGTCTCTTTACGCACTTTTCGGTCGCCGACGGCGAGGAGGCCGAGCATCGCGCCTTCACTAGTCTGCAACGCGATCGCTTCGCCGCGGTGCGCGCAGACCTCGCGCGCGCGGGGTATCGTCCCCGACTGCTCCACGACTCCAACAGCGCCGGACTACTCGGTCACCCCGGGGGAGAGACCAACGTGGTGCGCCCCGGACTCGCCCTCTACGGGTACCTCCCCGCTCCCTGGCTGGGGTCAGCTCACCCCAACGACACCTTGCGTCCGGCGATGAGCTTGCGCGCGAGGGTCGTCGCGCGTCGCCGCGGGCGAGCCGGTGAGCGCCCGAGTTACGGGCGCTGGCGAGAACTCGGAGAGGACGCCACCCTCGTGACCGTACCCTTCGGTTACGCCGACGGATACCCGCGTCGCCTCTTCGGGGCCGGGGCCGACGTGCTGATTCGGGGTCGCCGCTACCCCCTCGCCGGAATGGTGACCATGGACCAACTCATCGTCAACTGCGGTGACGATGACGTGGGGATAGGTGACGAGGTCGTGCTCCTCGGTCGCCAGGGCGACCAGGAGATCACCGCGGACGACTGGGCGCGCTGGGCCGACACGGTGAGCTGGGAGATTCTCTGCGGGGTGAGTGCGCGAGTGCCCCGCACTCTGGTCCCGTGAGTGAACGCCACCTCGCCGACCTACCCCGGTGCGATCTCTGTGAGCTCTCGCGCACCCGAACCCGCGTAGTACTCGGGACGGGTCCGCGCGACGCCCGGCTCCTCGTCGTCGGGGAGGCGCCCGGGCGCGAGGAGGACCTCGGGGGCCGACCCTTCGTGGGGCGCTCCGGTCAACTGCTCCGTCGACTCATCGCCGAGGAGTGGGGGCTCGGTGAGGACGACTACCTCATCACGAATGCGGTGAAGTGTCGGCCTCCGAATAACCGCACCCCGCGACCTCGCGAGCTCGCGGCCTGTCGTCCGTGGCTCGACCTCGAGCGTGCGACCTGGCGCCCGGAAAGAGTTCTCGCCGTGGGCAACGTGGCGGCCCGGGCCGTGTTCGGCTTTCGCGACGGAGTGGGAACCGTGCACGGACAACTCGTGACCTTCGAGGGAGGAGCGGGTCTCGCGACCTACCACCCGGCCGCCGCCCTGCGGGGAGGGCCTAACGTGGTCGCCGTGATGCGAGAGGATCTACGAGTCCTGGCCCGGTGGAATCCGTGAGACGCTGCCCGAGCCGCGACGATACGGAGCGCGCCGGCGAGGAGTTCGCGGCTCTGCTTCGGCCCGGTGACGTCGTCGTTCTGACCGGTCCCCTCGGGGCGGGTAAGACGACGTTCGTGAAGGGACTCGCTCGGGGCCTCGGGGTCGTCGAGCGAGTCGTGAGTCCCACGTTCACCATGGTGCGCGAGTACGAGACCCCCGCGCGCGACGACCTTCGCCGGCTTCACCACGCCGACGTCTATCGGACGAGCGGACGGGGCGAGATTCTGGACCTCGATCTCCACGAGTGGCGCGAGGATGCGGCGGTGGTCGTGGTCGAGTGGGGTGAGATGGCGGAGGATCTCTTCGGAGAGGTCTCCTTCGTTGTCACGATTCATCCCGACCGCGACAGTGAGGCTCGGGATCTCACGGTGGAGGGGCCGGCCGCTCTCGATCGCTCAGTCGATCTCGAACGCTGGGAGGCGTCGTGAAGGTCCTGGCCCTCGAAACCGCGACGCCGGTCTGCGCCATCGGACTCTCCCTCGACTCGGGAGTGAGTCTGACCTGGATTCTCGACGAAGATCGCCGTCACACCGAAGTCCTCGCGACGGGTATCTCGCGCGTTCTCGGGGAGTTTGGACTTCGGGTCAGTGATCTCGACCGCCTGGTGGTCGACCGGGGCCCCGGTCTCTTCACCGGCCTGCGGGTCGGCCTGGCGAGCGCTGGAGCGC
>JAGXAY010000018.1 GCA_018971385.1 Acidobacteriota bacterium
GGGATTTCGAAGCGCTGGGGAAGTGTCCAGGCTCTGCACGAGGTTGACTTTTCCGTCTATCGCGGCGAGGTCGTGGCGATCGTGGGTGATAACGGTGCCGGAAAATCGACCCTCGTCAACATCATTTCGGGAGCGTTGCACCCGACGACGGGCAGCATTGTGGTCGACGGACGTGAGGTTCATTTTCGTTCGCCGGTGGACGCCCGTCGCGTCGGCATCGAAACCGTGTATCAGGATCTCGCGCTGGCGCCCGACCTCAGCATCTGGGCCAACCTCTTCCTCGGACGGGAGAAGGTGAAGGGCGGGCCTCTTCGGTGGCTGGGATGGCTCGACCGTCGAGCAATGGTCACCCAGGCCGTCAAGGATCTCGAGAGAACTCAGATTCGCATGTCGTCGGTCGGGGCTCGGGTCGGGCGCCTCTCGGGAGGCCAACGCCAAGCCGTGGCCGTCGGTCGCGCCGTCGCGTGGGGATCTCGGGTGGTGCTCATGGATGAACCGACGGCAGCCCTGGGGGTCGAGCAGCAAGCCAAGGTCGGCGAACTCATTCGTTCCGTCGCCGCCCAGGACATTCCGGTCGTGCTCATTAGTCACAACCTGCCCCAGGTCTACGACATTGCCGACCGTATCGTCGTTCTCTTCCGCGGTCGCATCGTGGCCGAATTGCGTCCCCGAGACACCACCATTGACCAGATCGTGAGTTACATCACCGGTTCCATTACGTCGGCGGAGGCTCGCTCGTGACGCTCCTTGGTAAGAAGCAGTCCCTCGACATGGCGGTCGGCATCGCCCGAGACGAAGACGCTCCGGTCTCGGCGTTCCAGCAGTTCATGGAGCGTATTGGCGCCTTCTGGACCTTCGGCGTCCTGATTCTGATGGTCGTGATCTTTGGCTTTGTAGCACCGGAGATTTACACCAAGGCCGCGTGGCTCGCGACCGCGGGCTACGGCGTCGAGTACCTGATTCTCGCGGTGGGTCAGACGTTCGTCATCTTGACCGGTGGTATCGACCTCGCCGACGGGGCCACGCTCGGCTTTTCGGCCATGGCCGGATCCCTCGTGATGTCTAATCTGCTCAACCACCACAGCAGTGGCACCGAAGCGATGACGCTCGGGATCATCGTGATGTTGGTGATGGGCACCTTCATTGGATTCGTTAATGGGGTCATCATCACCAAGATGAAGATTCCCCCCTTCATCGTGACTTTGGGAATGCTGACCGCCATTACCGGAGGTACCGACCTACTGAACAACGGAGCGGAAGTCACCAACCTACCGGGGGCAATGTCGACCCTGGGTACCGTCACCATCTTCTCGGGCTGGGTACCGATCCCGGTCCTCATCGCTCTCGTCGTCGCGCTCATCGGTGGGGTGGTCCTCATTCGCACCCGTTTCGGCATGCGGACCTATTCGGTGGGATCGAACGAAGTTGCCGCCCGCCGATCGGGAATCAACGTCGACTGGCACCTCATTCGGATCTACATGATCTCCGGATTCCTCTCGGGCCTCGCCGGCCTCATGGTGACGGCGAACTTCACCGCCGCCACCCCGATCGCGGGTACCAACGACGAGCTCTACGCCATCGCGTCCGTCATCATCGGTGGTGCGAGCATCTTTGGCGGCCGGGGCACCATGTTCGGAACGGTCATCGGGACCGCCATCATCGCCACGCTGACGACGGGGCTCGTCCTCGCCAACGTGGCTCCGTTCTGGCAGCAAGTCGCGATCGGCGCGATCATCGTCGCCGCCGTCGCCATCGACCGAGTTCGCGTCAAGGTGGGAACGGACTAGTGCCGCTCCTCCTGCGCCCCAGTCTTGGCCAGATGCCAAGAGTTCCTCTTCGGGGGGGAAAGACACATCAATGGAGGTTGATATGAAGTATTCACAGGACCGGGCCCTCGGGGCCCTGTCGCGTCGGACGATGACCAAGGTCGCCGCAGCGGCGTTGGTGTCGGCTGGATCACTCGCGGTGTTCGCCGCGGCGACTCCGTCGGGGGCGTCGTCCACCGCACACGCGAAGAAGTTCACCATCGCGTTGGTGCCGGGACTCACGACGGACCCGTTCTACATCACCATGCACAACGGGGCCGCCGCGGAGGCGAAGAAGCTCGGCGTGAACCTCATCTGGCAGGGCGCGCCACAGTTCAACGCGACGCAGCAGATTCCCGTGGTGAACGCGCTGCTCGCGAAGCACCCGGACGCCCTCCTCATCGCTCCGACGGACGTCGTGGCCCTGAAGGGACCCATCATGAAGTTCGTCAACGCCAAAATTCCGGTGATCTCGGTGGACACCACCCTGACGGACACCTCGATTCTGGCGGCGCGCATCACGTCGGACAACGTGCAGGGTGGACAGGCGGCCGCGATGGCCATCGCCAAGTTGGCTGGTTCGAAGGGCCAAGTGGCGGTGGACAACGTGAATCCGGGAATCTCGACGACCGACGCCCGCCAAGCGGGTTTCCTCGCCCAGATTAAGAAGTACCCGAAGATGTCGGTGGCTGCGGTGGAGTACAACCAGGACAGCCCGACGTTGGCGGCGAGCCAGACTAAGAACTTGGTGTTGAAGTTCCCCAACCTCGTGGGAATCTTTGGCACCAACCTCTACGGTGCTCAGGGTGCGGGTCAGGCCGTGGCGGCCGCCGGTAAGAAGGGCAAGGTCTTCGTGGCCGCCTACGACGCCGAGCCGGCCACGGTGAAGTTGCTGAAGCAGGGCGTGATCAACGTCCTCGTCGTTCAGCAGCCCGCCCTCGAAGGTGCCGACGCGGTGAAGTACGCCTACGACATCTTGACTGGTCACAAGAACCTGGTTCCGAAGGCGACCCTCGTTCCCAACATCGTGGCGACCACGGCGACAGCGTCGAACCCGGCAGTGACGAAGTACTACTACCAGTCGTCGCTCCAGGGTTAACCGGCCCCCGGCCGACGGAACCTTCCCCCCTCTCCCCAGGGGCGAAGGTTCCGTCGGTGCCGACGTCGAGTCGTCACCCCTCCAGTCGAAACTTTTCCTATGACAACTCCCCAGTCTCAGCAGCGACCGCAGGTCATCGTGGTGGCCGGTCCCGCGGCGAGCGGCAAAACGACCCTCGCGCGCGCGATGGCCCGGCGCGCCGGATTCGCCCACGTGGATCTCGACGACGCCACCGGCCCCCTGGTGGGGCAGATACTGCACTCTCGTGGGGAGCCGGCTCACGCTCTTGATCTCGAGACGGGACGGCGTCTTCGTCCCGCCCGCTACGACACGGTGGTCGGCCTGGTGCGCGCCAATCTCCACCTCGGAGTCGTCCTCTCGGCGCCCTGTACGAAAGAAACCTCCTCGCTCGACTCCTGGGAGTCTTGGTGCACTCGACTCACCCCCGAGGGGATAGACGGGGTCCGACTCGTGGTGGTCTCCACCTCGTCCGACGTCATCACTCGTCGCCTTCGCGACCGGGGCGAACCCCGGGATGCTCTTAAAATCTCCGGCGACGTGGAAGGTCCCCGTCCCGCACCCGCTGTGGCGCACGTGGTGGCCGACGGAGTCGGTGAGGTCGAAAGTGAGGTGAGCCGGGTGCTCACCGAACTCGGCGTCACTGTCGCCGGGCCCGAGAGGTTGACGTGCTCGTCGTAAACCCCAATATCTGCATCGATCACACGATCGAACTCCCGGAGCTTCTCCCCGGCCACGTTCAACGACCCCGGACGGGAGTCGACACCCTCGGAGGAAAGGGCGTCAACGTGGCTCGAGTCGCGAGGCGCTACGGCGAAAGACCGATCGTGCTGACTTTCCTACCCCGTGACGACCGCGCCCGACTCCTGCACCTCGCCCGCCTCGAGGACGCCGACCTGCAGGGCGTCGAGGTCGACGGTACGGCTCGGGGGGCGACGATTGTCCTCGAAGACTCCGGTCGAGTCACCGTTTTAAATGAACCCGGCGCCCTCGTGGATGACCTCCTCTGGCGGACGCTGCTCGTCCGGATACGCGAGCTCGGGGCGACGGAGCGCACCGTCGTTTGCTCCGGCAGTCTGCCCCCCGGATCTCCCCCCGACGCCTACGCCCGCGTGGTGGAGTTATCCCACGAGATGGGCCTCACGTGCGTCGTGGACTCGGCGGGCGACGTTCTCGCTCGGGCCCTCGCGGCCGGGGCCGACGTGATCAGTCCCAACCTCGCCGAAGCGGAAGCCCTGCTCGGTCAATCCCACCCCGAGGGGGTTGATCCCACGGGTCCCGACGTGGAGAGTCGAGCCGGCGCCGCCGTGCGGGAGTTGCGCGCGCGAGGGGCCCGCCACGTCATCGTGAGTGCCGGCAGTCACGGGGCTGCCTACGACGTGGGCGACGAGGTGGGGTGGAGTTCGGCTCCGCTCGTACGGGTGGTGAATCCCATCGGAGCCGGAGACTCTCTCGTGGGTGGACTGGTCCGAGCAATGGAGGTCGGTGTCACCTGGGAGGACTCGGTGCGGATCGCTCTCGCGACGGCCTCGGCGTCGTGCGAAGATCCGCTGGCCGGGGGAGTGGACCCCGCCCGAGTCGACGAGTTGGTAGTCGCCCTCGAACCGGCGCGACGCCTGTCGATGGGTGAGGCGGTGTCTCGATGAAGACGTCGGTCACCCTTCAAGACGTCGCCCACCTCGCCGGAGTGAGCGCGAAGACGGTGTCGCGAGTCATCAACGGTGACGTTGCCGTGACCGAGAAGACCACCCAACGGGTGAAGAAGGCCATCACCGCCCTTAACTACTCCCCGAACCCTCACGCGAGATCTCTGCGGACCGGGCGCGATCAGGCGATTGCCCTGGTGGTGGACTCCATCTCCGACCCGTTTTTCGCGGCGCTCGCGGAGGGGGTGGAGGAGGTGGCTCGCGAAGCGGGGCTCTTCCTTATTGTCGCTAACGCCGGCGACTCAGCCACTCGAGAACGAGAGGTCGTCGACAGTCTGTTGCACCGATCCATCAGCGGCCTCATCCTCGTGCCCTGTCTCTTGAGCTACGACGCGAGCACGTCACCCTTCGGTCCGCGGGGCGTACCCCTCGTGGTCGTCGACCGTCCCCTGGACGACCTCGACGTCGACACGGTTCTCGTCGATAACGCCGAGGCCTCAGAGCGCGCTGTTGATCACCTCATCCGGGTCGGACACCGTCGGATCGGCTTCGTTGGCACGACCATCGAGCGCTACACCGCGCGGGAACGACTTTCGGGCTACCGCACCGCCCTCGACAAGGCGAACATCCCCTTCGACCCGGCCCTCGTGGCCGTCACGCCCTACAAATCACCGGCGGAGCGCGCCGACGTGGAAGCTCTCCTCTCCGGACCAGACCCCGTGACCGCCATCTTCGTCGCCGACGCGAGGCGCAGTCTCGACGTGGTGCGCATCCTTCACACCATCGAACGAACGGATATCGCTTACGTCGGATTCGACGATCTGGTCATTGCCGAGTCCCTGAATCCTCCCTTGACCGTCGTTCGCCAGGATCCCCTGGAGATCGGGCGCACGGCGGCGAACGTGCTCGTCGCTCGTATTCGAGGAGACCAGCGCCCCCCCGAGCGGATGGTCCTCGCCACCACCCTCATCGTTCGCGGATCGGGCGAGATTGCTCCGCCTACCGAACGAACCCTCTCAACCACACAGGAGAAGACAGCATGAGTCAGTCCCATTCCCCCCAACCCCGTCAGGGCCTCGGTTCTATCGCGCGCGAGGATGGCACCCTAGCCATCGTGGCGATGGACCAGCGCAACACCCTGAAGAGAATGTTGGCTGCGGTCGATCGCCCGACGACGCCCGAGGAGATGCGGGAGTTCAAGGTTGACGTCACCGGAGCTCTCAGCCCCCTCGCGAGCGCCGTTCTGCTCGACCCGGAGTTCGGGGTGAGTGCGGTGAAGGAGGCGGACGCGATGGCCGCCACCTCGGCGTACTTGGTCGCCGCCGAGCCACCGGAACGTGACACGTACAACGGAGAACCCCGCGCCACTCGCGATCCGGCTCGAAACGCCGAATGGGTGAAGCAGATGGGGGGAGACGCGGTGAAGTTTCTCGTCCAGTTGCGCCCCGACCGTCCCCGGGGTGCCGGTGAACCGGACCTCGTTCAAGAGGTCGTCGACGTGGTGTCGGCCGTGGTCGCGGATTGTCGCGCCGCCGGAGTGCCGTCAGTAGTCGAGACACTGCTGTACTCGCTCCCGAACGAGGAGCCCCTGAGCGCTCGCCGACGCGCCGACCTCATCGTGGAGTCGGCTCGCATTCTGAATGAGTGCGAACCGGATCTCCTGAAGCTGGAGTTCCCCATGGATGCTCAGGGCTGTCGCGAGGTAGGCGAGGCGGTCAGCGGTCCCTGGGCGATGTTGTCGGCGGGCATGCCCCTCGAGAACTTCCTCGACGCCATTCGTCTGGCCTGCGACGAAGGGGGGGCGTCTGGTTTCATCGCGGGACGCGTCTACTGGAAGGAGGCGGTCGCCCTCGCCGGCGAGGAGCGCCGTCAGTTCCTCTCGGGCGACGCGCGGAGTCGCTTCGAAGCCTCCCTCGAGGCGATGGCCGGGCGAGCCCGTCCCTGGACCGACTTCTTCTAGTCCGTGATCTCCTCCCTCCTCCTCGGCGTCGATATCGGAACGACTCTTACGAAGGTCGGACTGATCGATCTCCGTGGTCGCGAGATCGCCCACGCCGGGACTCCGACGCCCTGGACGCGCACGGCGTCCGGGGCCGAGATTGATCCCGAGGTGCTCTTTGCCGCGGTGTTGCACTGTGCGAGGGAGGCGCTCGCCACGACGCCGGAGGGACACGTCCTGGGCGTCGGCGTAACGAGTATGGCCGAAACGGCGGTGTCACTCGACGCCGCGGGCCACGGCGTCGGCCCGGCGGTCGCCTGGTACGACACGCGGGCCCGGGAGGAGTTTGGACTCTACAAGGAGGAACTCGGGGCGGAGCGGGTCGCCCGACTCACCGGGCTGAACACCTCCCAGATTCCGACCGGTCCCACGGTGCGCTGGCTCACCACCCACGCCGGTCTCGGTGGTCGAGCGCGCTCGGCCACCAGCGTGTAGGACTGGATCGTCCACCGACTCGGGGGAGATCTCGGTTGCGAGCTCTCCCTCGCCTCACGCACCGGGCTGCTCGACGTGCGTTCGGGGGGCTGGTGGGCGGAGGCGGTGGAGTGGAGCGGTCTCGATCCCGACTCCATGCCCCCCCTCAACACCGCGGGAACGATCTACGGACGGGTGAGTGACACGTTGCCGGGGCTCGAGCGACTCGCCGGGGCCGCTCTCACCACCGCGGGTCACGACCACCTCTGTGGTTCGGTCGGGGTGGGTGTGACCCACGCCGGCCAGGTGATGGACTCCTGCGGTACGGCCGAGGCCCTCGTTCGAGCGGTGCCGGTCGGGGTCTACCCGGACCTCGCGGCTGGTCACCCCCTCGGCGTCGAGGCGGGGTGGCACGTCATACCGGGCCACTACGCCCTGCTCGGCGGACTGTCACTCGGGCTCAACCTTCTGCCGGTGCTCGAAGCGCTTCGCGTCGAGAGTCGTGACGGCCGCACTCCACTCGACCAAGGGGCCCTGACGATTGCCGAGGCCCACGCGCCGACCGACGCGGTTCTTCACGAGTCGGTCCGCTCACTTCGTGATCAGCTCAACCTCGACCAGTGGCTCCTCGCTCACCGCGACGAGAGCCCCGAACAACTCTGGTATCGCGTGATGCAGACGGCGGTGACGAGTTCCCACGACCTGCTGGAGGGCTTGGAGAAGTTGGGCGGCGCCCTCTCCCAGGTGGTGGCGAGTGGCGGTTGGTCGAAGAATCCCCTCCTGCGACTGCTGAAGGCCCGAGTTTTCCCGCCCCTCACCTACCCTCTCGTCGACGAAGCCGGTATTCGCGGCGCGGGCCTGCTCGCCGGTATCGCGGCCGGGGTTTTCGGGGGAGTGAGCGACTTCCCCGATCCCCCCTCCGACCACGTCGGAGAGACCATGTCATCCACCCCTGCTGTACACCCCTGATAAAGGAGTCCACCATGACCACCCCACCACGCCCCTGGCTGACCAACGACCACGAGCTCTACGGCGCGGCCGACACCACGGCCGCCTCGAGCGGTAAGAACTACCGTCTCGGCCGTATCTTCGGCGCCGACGGACGCACCCTCATCTTGCCGGCCGACCACGGGACGATGCTCGGACGCTTGAAGGGTCTCGAAGACCCCCTCGAACTAGTGCGCCGCTTCCTCGATCTGCCCTGTGACGGCTTTCTCCTCGGACCCGGCGTGACTCAACGCACGGCTCCCTGGTTCGCTCACCGGAACGCTCCGGCCCGACTGCTCACCCTCGACTCCTACTGGCGGGGGGAGGACGTGGGTCTGAGCGTCCTCTCGACCAGCATGGCCCGGGCCGCCTACCTCGGAGTCGACGCGGTGAAGATTCTGATGCCGTGGGACTGCCCCCCGAGCGAGCGGGCGCACCGGGCGAGCTTTCTCGGCCAGGTCATCACCGAGGCGGAGCAGTTTGGCCTCCCGGTCATGGCCGAACCCATCGTTCTCACGAATCCTCGACCGGCTGACGCCGTGGCCATTGAGGGGGACGGCTGTCGTATGGCGGCGGAGTTGGGGGCGGACATCATCAAGGTCGCCTACCCCGGTGATCCCGACCTCTTCGCCGACTGGTGCCGCGAACTCGGCGTTCCGGTCGTCATTCTCGGTGGACCGGCTGAGGGCGCGACCCAGTCACTGCCCGACCTCGTGAGCGAGGCCATGGCCGCCGGGGCGAAGGGTGTCACCATCGGTCGTCGCCTGTGGCAGCGCCCCCTCGAGGAGGCCCGTGAGCTCTTCGTGGAGTTGGCCGATATCGTGCACCCGACGGCGGGCTAATTCATGGAGACGCCGTTCTGGTTGGATTCGTCCACCCACCGGTCGTGGTTGGACGAGCAGAGTCGAACCCTTCTTCGCTTTCATCGCGCCATGCTCCAGGGCGAGTGGATTGTCGAACTCGACGATGACGGCCGTCCACGTACCTCGCCCGAGCGAGAGGGCGAGTCGCTCCTGAACGTCACCCGGTTCACCCACTCCTTCGCTCTCGGGGAACTTCTCGGCGTCCCGGGTTGCGCCTCGCTCGTCGAGGCGGGTCTGCGGGCGCTCGAACGCCACGAGGACTCTGAGCACGGAGGGTGGTGGGAGCTGGTTTCTCCTTCCGGTCCCCTCGACCGTTCAAAGACCGCCTACGGCCACGCGCACGTCCTCCTCGCCGCCGGTAGCGCCCGCCAGGCCGGTCACGACACTGACGGTCTCCTTCAGCGGGTGACTGAGGTCCTCGAGACTCACTTCGTGGAGTCGAGTTCGGGTGCCTCCCGGGAGTCCTTCGAGGAGGACTGGCGTGAACGCGAAGAGTACCGGGGGGCGAACTCCAACATGCACCTCATGGAGGCGTCCCTCTGTGCCTACGACGCGACGGGTGACGAACGACACGCGACGAGGGCCTCGGCCATCGCCACTCAGCTCATTCATCGCCTGGCCCGAAGTCGGGACTGGATGCTCGCGGAGCACTACGGGGCCGACTGGAGTGAGCGTCTCGACTACAACCGGGAGCGACCCGACGACCCCTTTCGCCCCTACGGCGTCACCATTGGTCACTTGCTCGAGTGGTCCCGACTCCTCGTTGACCTCGATCATCTTGCTCGACCCGGGGACGAGTGGGCGCGCGAGGCGGCCACCCACCTCTTTCGCCGAGCTCTCGAGGTGGGCTGGGACGAGGTGCGCGGGGGACTCGCCTACACCGTGGACTTCGACGCGGGGCCATCAAATCCCGACAAGTACTGGTGGCCCGTTGCGGAGGGTATCGCCGCGTCCGCCGTCTTCCTTCGACTGACCGGTGACTCGTACTACGACACGTGGTATCGCCGCTTCTGGGAGTTCGCCGCCACGTACTTCGTCGACGACGTTCGCGGGGGTTGGTACTGCGAACTCGGCCCGGATAACGAGCGCAAGGACGGACCCTGGTACGGCAAGCCCGACGTCTACCACACCCTTCAGGCGACTCTTATTCCCCGTGTCCCCATCGCGGCTTCGGTGGCGGGGTCGTTGCGACGGGCGTGACGGCGGGCCCGGTCCGATCTAGGGGGTCGATGCGTCAGGGGTCGAACTCGGTGCCCCCGAGTCGACGTTCACCGTGACCGTCGCGCTCTCACTCGGCCCCGACGACCCGTTCGTGGCGCCGTTCGTGACCTGGGCGCCGAGCCCCATGAAGCCCACCAGGTTCTTCAAGGTACTATCGGCACTTCCCGTCCCGGCGTCGAGGAAGATGACGTTACCTTGACCTTCTTTGACGGCGTCGCGGATGGTCTCGGTCCAGAGGGTGAACATCAACAGAGTCGGGTCGATTCCGTCGTCGCGCAACATCTCGGCGGAGGTCGAGATACCCCGAGTGATCTCGGCACGAAAGTCGGCGAGACCCTTACCCCGGAGGCGGGCGGCTTCAGCCTCGTTCTCCGCGCTGATACGAATGAAGGCCCCCTCGGCCTCGGCCGCCTTCGTGCGGGTGATGAGGAGGGCCGCCCCCTCGAACTCCGCCGCGGTCTGGGCGTTCTTCGCCGCCACAACTCGGCTCATCGACTCCATGATGGCCGGGTCGAAGGTGATGTCGTTGATGGCGAGATCGATCAGGGTGTATCCCCAGTCCGCGAGTTGGTCTCGTAAGCGACTCTTCGCGTGGTCGGTGATCTCGGTTCTCGCCCCGAGGATGTCGGCCTGAAGCTTGGAGGAGATGAACTCGCGCACCGACGCCTCGACGGCCGAGGTCATCGCGAGGGTGAAGGCTCCGGGGGAGACGAAGCGGTAGGCCACCTTCTGAATCGTCTCGGGGTCGTGGTCGGTCACGGTGAAGATGAGAGTCGCGGTGAAGTGGACGGAGGCCTGGTCCTTCGTGATGGCGACGAACTCCAGCTTGCTCGTCTGGTTCTGCACCGGGATGGTGAGAAGAACGCGTTCGAAGAAGGGAATGAGGATGTTGAGTCCCGCCGGGATAGTGCGCCGATACTTACCGAACATGGTGACCACTCCGACGTGGGCCTGATCAATCGTCTTCTTACTGCGCCAGAGCACGCCGACGACGAGGATGACGAGAATGATCAACAGGACGATTCCCACCGCGGTCCCCGGACTCACTGTTCCCACGCCGACCTCCTTGTTGACTCGAACACTAGACCGGGGATGTTCAGAGCGTTGACGGCCCGTCCTTCACTCTCAGGTTGAGGCTGAGTCGGCGCTCTGCGCCGAGGGCCACGCGCTGGAAGAGAAGCGTGGGGATGACGAGGAGGGCCCCGACGAGGGGCGCGAGGAACCGCAGGGTGGGCAGACTCACCCGTGAGTAGGTGTAGGCGAGGAGCACCTGACCGAGGAGGGCGGCCAGTTGATTAGAGAACTCCGAAGCGGCCCAGAGCCGGCTTCGTTCGACCCGGGGCGCGAGAGTCCAAAAGAAGGTACGGAGGGGTTGTCCCGAGTAGGCGGCGAAGAAGCCGAAGAGGGCGGCCCCGAGAATCTCGAGGCCGACGAGAGGGGAGTCGAGAAGTAGAGGGGAGATCCAGAAGGCCAGCAGTGCCCAGCCCACCCGAGTGATCCGGAACTTCCGCGAACGAAGAACGAGGGCCGTGCCACTTAAGGCTCCGAGGGAGGCGACGACAATCATCAGGGCGAGGAGGCGCACGTGACCTCGCCCCACCCAGGTGAGTCCGAGGTCGTAGGAGTATCCGCTCAGGTAGGAGAGTCCGGTGAGAGCCCCGTAGGTAATCCAGAAGGAGCGGGGCCAGTAGCGCGGATCTCCCCGGCCTCGTCGGTGGGGACTCTCCGGCTCGGGGGCGGGCGGAGAGTCGGAGGGCCGCGTGCTCTCGACGATGCGCCAGAGAGCGATGACCGCGACTGCGCTGAGTGTGAGGATGAGTCCGGAGCGCAGGAGTGGACTCGACACCACCAGGAGAACGAGCAGTCCGGCCACCAGTTTGCCCCCGTCGATCAGCCAACCGATGACGACCGTGAGGGCCGGCGTCGCGCTGAAGGGTCGGGGGGAGGACTGGGAGAAGGTGCTCTGGGCGAGCGCGGGGAGGAGGGGCGCCACGACGAGGGCGAGGGCGGAGTGACCGAGCGGGAGGGTGGAGACCGCCAGGGCGAGGGCCGCGACGACGAGAAAGTGGCGATGCCAGTGGGGATGTCGATCCTCGAGGTGGCCGAGGAGGAGGGGAGTCGACATCGTGACGAGGGAGCGTCCGACGAGCCCGGCCCCGAGGGTGGCCGCGCTGGAGCTTTGGACGAGGTGCCAGAGGGCCACGTAACTCTGACTGGCGGCCGCGGCGTAGAAGGCGAAGACGCCCACCACCGGTCCGAGGATGCCGTGGTCGCGTAGTTGGCGATAGGTGCTCTTCAGCATGACGACACTGCGGGCGAACTACTGGACTACTGAACGCAGGCCGACTGGCCGGCGCTCGCGTGGGTCACGATGCCGAGGGAAGGGGCATCCTTCACCCAGCGAACGCTGAGCGGCGTCGGCAGGACCGCCCCGCTGTCGGGGTCCCGGGTGAGGGTGGCGACCCAACTGGGCGACCCCGTCGCCGTCGAGATGTACCAGATCACTCCGTTGCCGAAGTAGTGGGTGGAACGCACTCCGTCCCCACTCACCTCCACGAAGGCCGCCCGCAGAGCTCCGGCGACGTTCGGCGAGGCGGTGGGGCTCATCACGCAGGAGAGAAAGTGGTCCGCGACAACCCGGGGGTGATACGGGTGCGCCGGCAGGATCCACGAACTCGTCAGGTGGAGCAGGTGGGCGAGACCGGTCCAGGTGACGACGAGTGGTCCGACACTCGACGGGCAGGCGGCGGCGATAAGTTCGGTTTCTGATCCGGTCACGTAACCGACTCCGAGGTAGAGCGAACTCGAGGCGCACCCCGACAGAGTCGTGGTGGGTGGGTCTACCCCGAGGAGGATGTCCCGGTGACCCCAGCAGCCCGGATCACCGACGTGGGCGCAGTCGATGTTGTAGGCGAGAGTGGAGTCGTAGGGAGGAGGGCCGTCGGAGTAGAGCCACCCGGCGTCGGAGTGGGCGAGGGCGTTCGGCACGCTCGGCCCGATGGTCTGGGCCCACACGGAGCCCAGGGGGGAGATCGCCCCGAAGGGGTTGACGCTCGGGTCGGTGTGGGCGATCGCTCCGCGCTGGGCGACTTCGTCCAGTCGAACCGAGAGACCGACGGCGGGACGAAGTCCCCGGCTCACTCTTTCGAGGTTGGTGAGCGCGAAGGCGGCTTCGAGGGGGGGGAGGTGGTCCCAGGCCCGCAACGTCGCCCCGACGAGCGGGAGCGGGGCCAAGCCCTCCACTCCGACGCGCGCCGCGTTGATTACCTCTAGGGGAGACGTGAAGGACTCGTTCGCCGGGGCGGAGAAGTTACGAGTGGGGTTCTCCGGTGGCAGGACGGGATGGCGCGACGAGGCCTGCGCGACACCCGCGAGTAGGGCGAACGAGAGGGCGAACAGGGTGAAGGCGAAAAGTCGACGCACTTAATCCAGTGTGACAGACGCGACCACCGACGTCGTCGCAAGTCACCCTCCCTCGCGCTCTAGCCTGAGGGTGAGTCTTAGGGAGAAGGAGGCGCGGTGCGACCCACGAGATGGTCTGTCCTCGGTGTAGCCCTCGCGGTCCTCGTTCCGTCCGTGTCGGCGGGAGCGAGCACCACAAAGATCACCGGGAACGCGGCCGCCATCTCCTACTTTCGCGCGTCGGCGACGGCCATGACGAAGGTCACCCACCTCGTCTCCGTCTCCTCCGGCGTGACCTACCTGGGCGTCACGACCATCGGAGGAAAGGTGGCGTTCAGTCTCGACTACCAGACCGGACATCCCGGGTCCTCGTCTGAAGTGCCGGTCAATGTGAGTCAGTACATCAGTGCCTCGGGCAACGTCATCCACTGGGACTTAACCGTCCTCGCCTCCCCCTGCCACGGAGGAGCACTCACCTGTCACAGTCGGGTCGACCGACTCGTCATGTTGGACCTGCGCGGCGCGCACTACTGGACGCTCGAGTCGAACGCCGAGACCCCCCCGTTCTCCTCCGCCCTGCTGCCCGCCTGCTGGTACCGCTCGAGCGGGGGAACGGCCGGCCTCGTCTCGGACTTTTCGTCGGTGGGACAGCAACTCGGCACTATCGACTTCAACGGGGGAGCGGGCACCACTCTGACGTTTCTCCCCCTCAAGCGATCCGGGACTCAAGAGATTGTGACGGCGCACGAGGTCGCGAAGGGCGTGAGCGGTACCGTACAAACCTGGGTGGACCGATCGACGAAGCGTTGGTCCCGAGCGTTCCAGTCGGTCACCGACACGGTGGGCGGAGTCCACCACCTCTCTGAAGAGGTCGTGGTGCACTACGCGGTCGGAGTGATCCACCAACCGGCCGCCAAACTCTGCACGGGGTGATACACTATCTGCATGACTACGCAGATAGTTGAATATCCCTCCACCGAGGAAGTGGCCCTCGCGGTCGGCACGCTGAAGTTGCTCGCCGACGCGACGAGGTTGCGCATCATTTGGGCTCTCGTTCACGGGGAGCACTCGGTGAACGAGCTCGCCGACCACGTGGGGGTCGCCGCGACGAGCGTGTCCCAGCATCTGGCGAAGTTGCGTTTAAGCCACCTCGTCGAAACACGCCGGGAAGGTAATCGCATCTTCTATCGCGTCGCCGACGAGCACGTGCGTCGCCTGGTCGAACAGTCCCTCGGCCACGCCGACCACCTCGTGGCGCGTGAATCAACGAAGGAGTTGAGCCGTGTCGGGGCGTAGGGCCCACGCCCACCCCGAGTGCCCGGGGCCAGACTTTCGCCCCCACGATCACCGGAGTGACGTGGCGGATCGTCGCGACGCTTTTCGGGCCCTCGCCGTGTCGGCGATGGTCCTCCTCCTCGCCGGCGGTGTCGAGTTGGCGGTGAGCGCCTGGAGTGGCTCGGCCGGTCTCCTGGGTGACGCCTTTCACAATCTGGCCGACGTGGCAACCTCGGCCGCGGTCTTCATCGGGCTTCGCTACTCACGGCGTCCGGCCAGTGCGACTCACCCCTACGGGTGGGATCGGGCCGAGGATGTTGCGGGCCTGGGAGTGGCTGCTCTGATCTGGGCGAGTGGAGTGTTCGCTCTCGTCGCCAGTGTGCACAAGCTGCTCCACCCGAGCACTCCGCACGCTCTGGTGGCCGGGGTCCTCGCGGCTCTCGTGGGAGCACTCGCCAACGCCGTGGTGGGTCGCTACAAGATGACGATCGGTCGCCGAATCAACTCCCTGGCCCTCGTCGCCGACGCTCGCCACTCGTGGCTCGACACCCTGTCCTCACTCGCCGCGCTGGTGGGACTGGTGGCGGCGGGCCTCGGGGCCCCCTACGCCGACGGACTCGCGGGACTCGCCATCACCGGTCTCGTTCTCCACGTCGGTTTCGACGTGACGCGCTCTCTCCTCAGTCGCCTCAGCGACGGTGTCGACCCGTCGGTGGTCCCCCGGTGCGTGGCTCTCGCCGACGCCGTCGAGGGGGTTCGGCACACCCACGCCCGCGCTCGCTGGACTGGTCGGTGTCTTCTCGTGGAAGTGGAGGCGGTGCTGGACCCCTCGACACCGCTTCGACGGGTGGACGAGATCGGGGAATCGGTCCGGGCCGTCATTCGCCGAGAACTGCCGGACGTGAAGGACGTGACCTGGATTCCTCGAGTCTCGACAGTGTCGACGCCCAAGAGTGAAGAACCGGGGATGCTCGGACGGGGCTAGGCGCCGGGCGTCCCCGCTCGACGGCGCGCGCACACCAGCGCGCGCGAGGACTCGTCGGTGGCGGGGTAACCCTCGGGGTCACGACACTCGATCACCTCGAAGTACTCGCTCAGCAGCTCGTGAACGACCGCTACCTCGACGGCCAGTTCCGGGATGACCACGTGATGGCGACGGTAGGAGTCGTCGTCTCGGGGCTCGAACACTCTGATGTCCCACATCGCGACCGGTGGGTGCGAGAAATCCACGGACATGATGAGAGTACGGCCGTCGAAGTCGTACACCCACGGGTCTTGGTCCCCGAGTTCGCGGAAACGACCGACCGTGTTGAGGTCGAGAATAAAGAGTCCTCCCGCCGAGAGGTGACGGCTCGCCACGCGACAGACCTCCCGCCATCCCTCGAGAGTGGGGACGTGATTGAGCGTGTCGTAGACGCAGATGACGGCATCGACCGTTTCGCCGAGATCGACGGAGGTGATGTCGGCGTGAAGGAGGTGGGCGGTAGGGCACCGGCGACGCGCGATGTCCAACATCTCGACGGAGAGATCGACCCCGGTAAGAGAGAGTCCCGACCCGAGGCCCGCGAGAACCGCCCCCGTGCCGCACCCCAGTTCGAGAACGGAGGACGCCGACGGGGCGTAGCGCGCGAGTGACGTGAGGACGTGGTGAATCCGGTCCTCGGGTTCACCGTTGACCGCGTCGTAGAAGGGCGCGAGGACGTCGTAGGGGACCGCCGGCACATTCTCTCCCGCGAGTATCACGTCGTCGCGTCGAGACGTTCTAGTACTCGCCCTTAATGACGAAGTAGGACCCTCGAATGACGCCGGCCAACTTGGACTTCTGACGGGCGAACTTGAAGGCACCGAGCTCGTCGGGTACGTCCATTCCTTCGGAGAGTTTGAAACCGACCGCTCGCTTCGGTGCGGGTCCGTCGAGGGCGTAGAGGACGTTAACTTCGAGCCCGTTCTCGAAGAAGACGAAGGTCCAGCGAATGTTGTCGACGAAACACGTCGTCGCTTCGAGGGGCGTCGAGTTAATCACGATTCCCCGCTCGTCGTGCAGTATGCGACGCACCAACTCAATCTCGTCGGGGGCCTCCTGCGCGGGACGGACCGTGAAGGCGTGGTCGTACTTATTCTTGAAGTAGCGAGCCTCGTTGGCCCGTAGTCCCGCGAGGGCACCCGCCACGGGTGACGTCTCGAGACCGACCGTCGACACATTGACGAAGTCCACTAAGTAACTCATGGGGCCGAGAGTAACAGTGCGGGGACGTCAGTTCGATGAGATGCGGTTGTCACGGTGCGGGGTCGTGAGGTTGCTCGGCGAACCACCGCGGCGCGACCCTCGCGGCCCACTGGGCCGAAACGGTGCCCAGGAACATCGACCGCAACTCGTCGCGGTGGGTGAGCGCCATGATGATGTGCCCCACGATCACGAGGGCGAGGAGGAAGGAGAGTGAGTCGTGGACGAACGTCGCGCCCTCTCGGATCGAGATGGAGAACGGTTGGAACCATTTGAGGATGGCTCCCGTTCCGAGCATCACCACGATGGACGCCCCAACAAATATCGTGTTCATCTTTTGCCCGGGGTTGAACTTGTCCGCGCGGAGTGGACTGCGCCCCAGGCGACGGAGCCAGTGGACTTCGTCCCTCGTCCAGAAACTGACTCGTCGAATATCACGTCGCATCTGTGCGCCCCACTGTCCGAGTAGCGAGACCACCACGGGAATCGGCAGGACCAGCCCGCAGTAGAGGTGAATCTGCTCGACGGTATGACGAGGCAGCACGAGACCGAAGAGCGATCCGAAGTAGAGGGGGATGGCGGTGACGATGAGGGCGCCGAAGAGGAGGGCGTTCAGCCAGTGGGCCGTTCGCTGGACTCGGTCAAATCGTAGGAGGTGGTCCGCCGTGGCGCTCGAGGTACGGTCCAGAGTGGCCATTAGGCCAGCCCCAGCCGGGGGTTCGTGTTCCCCGTGGTGCCGTCGAGCCAGCCGTTGGTGGGGTAGCCGTTTTGTTCCCAGTACCCCGGCTCGATCCGATCGACCACCCGGATGGCTGACAACCACTTGAGGGATTTGTACCCGTACATCGGAGCGACGTAGAGGCGTACCGGTCCGCCGTGCTCTCGGGTGATGGGCTTGCCCAGCATCTCGTACGCGACGATGACGTCAGAGAGATGTGCTTGATCGATGGTCAGACTCTCCGTGTCCGCTCCGTCGTAGGAATCGAAGGAGACTCCCACGGCCCCGGGTTGGACGCCCGCCGCCGTGAGGAGATCGGCGAGGCGCACGCCCTTCCACTCGACGTCGGGGACTTGCCAACCGGTGACGCACTGGAAGGTCTTGACGAGCGTGGTCGCCGGGAGGGCTTCGAGGTCGCTGAGCGAGTAGGTCGTGGGGTGGTCCACGAGTCCCGACACTTGGAGTCGGTAACTGTCCCGACTGATCAGCGGGTAGTTACCGGTGATGGTGTAGATCCGCCAGTTGTTACCGAAAGGGAGGACGCCACCGAGCCCCGATCCCGCGGCGTTACTGAGAACGCTCTGAACCCGGCCTCCGACGGCGACGCCCAAGACGCCGAGACCCACTAGGCCGAGGAAGGCGCGACGACCCACACGTCGGACGGGGCCTGCGGTGTCCTCTGGGGGGGTGTCGGGAGTCGGATTCACGACGGACCTCCGAAGGGAGGCTCGACGAAAGATTGCTGATGATCAACTGGCATACTCGTCACTACGTCTCCTCGTTCGAAGCGGATTGCTCCCCTCGGCGACACCGGCGGGGATTCGCCGATCCGCGTCAGTAGGGACCGGGAGGCCATCCCACCGGGCTCGCCAGGGCCACAGTAACGGTCGATTGTGCGCGCGACGCTCGTCCGCGGTCGCGAGTCGCGGGGAGTCCCCGGGCGCGTTCTCACTAGAGGACCTCCTCGTCGTGGCCGCGGTGACGCCCGCAGGCTCTCCTTAACAGTCTCTCGAACGAGTTGCGCGTTACAGCGAGGTGGGGGGAGCAGTGTTACGCCTGGTCGTCGCGCTCATTCTCCCGAGGGGACGGTGGGGGAATCTCACGACCCCATTCGCCGGACACTCCACCCCGCTTCGACTCCAGCACTAAATCGCACAGGCGAGCGTTGGCCCTCGCCCCCAGGGCGTCGATGAGGGCGAGGGCGGCGAAGCCGCACGCGCTTAACGCCTCCATCTCCACTCCCGTTCGGCCGCTGCAGGTCACTTCCGCCGTGATGGCGAACCCCTGGTCGAGCGGGTCGATCGTCACCTCAATCTTGGTGAGAGCGAGGGGGTGACACAGCGGGATGATGTCCGCCGTTCGCTTGGCCGTCTGCAGCCCGATCAAGCGGGCGTTGATAATGACGTCGGGGGTGACCGTCGTCGCCAGAGTGTCTCGGTCGAGAGTGGTCTCGACTCGAGAACTGGCCCGCGCCTGTCGACGCGTGACCGGCTTCTCCGTGACGTCCACCATGCGGAGTCGGCCCCGCTCGTCGAGGTGGGTGAAGTCTGGTTCCGAGGGAGAATCACCCACGAGGTTCACACCCCTTCCTTCGTTCTCTGCGGGCTCATCGTAGTGAACCTCACGACGAGGCGGGGTTCGTCGACCAGCACTCTTCTGGTGCGAGAGAACTGCGCGAGAGTCCAGTCGGTAGGCTCCCGGTGGTGAGAGAACAGGGGGACCGCCGGAAGCAGTGGGGTGGGGCCACCCTGGGTCCCGACGGGACGGCCGTTCCGTGACGGAGTCCGAGTTCCGCCCGGTCGCGGTGTCGGTCCGTCCCCACCTGCCCACCGGCACGCCGGTCACCGGCGACGGGGGGGCGGAGTCCGCGCCCTCGACGGGCCCCCTCGTCGATCGCTACGGTCGACATCACGACGATCTGCGCATCTCCATCACCGACCGGTGCAACCTCCGATGCGTCTACTGCATGCCCGAGGAGGGAATGACGTTTCTCCCCCGCGAAGACGTACTCAGCTTTGACGAGGTAGTGAGGTTCGCGAGGGTGGCTCACTCCCTCGGAGTGCGGGCCCTTCGTCTGACCGGAGGCGAACCACTGGTTCGTCGAGGAGTCGTGTCGCTCGTGCGACGTCTCGCGTCGGTGGGGTTCGACGACATCGCCTTGACCACGAACGCGATGAAACTGGCCGACCTCGCTCCCGCCCTCGCCGACGCCGGACTCACGCGCGTCAACGTGAGTTGTGATTCGCTGAGGGAGGATCGATTCGGGACCATTCGTCGTCGGGGGGACCTGACGACAGTGCTCACGGCGATGGACGCCGCCGAGGCCGCGGGACTGACTCCCGTCAAGGTGAACGTGGTCATTGTCAGAGATCGCAACGACGACGAGATCCTCGACTTCGCTCGGTTCGCCCGTGACACCGGCCGAATCGTTCGATTCATCGAGTTCATGCCCCTCGACGCCCAGGGCGAATGGGGACCCGAGAAGGTGGTGACGGGCCGTGACGTGTTCTCTCGTATCCACGCGGTGTGGCCCCTCGTCGCGGTGTCGGACCCGAATCGAGTGGCACCGGCCGAGCGCTTCGTTTTCGCCGACGGTCGGGGGGAGATTGGCCTCATCTCCACAGTGTCCGAACCTTTTTGCGGCACGTGCAATCGCGTGAGACTGACCGCCGACGGGTCGATACGGAACTGTCTCTTTTCCGACGAGGAGAACTCCGCCCGCGACGTGATGCGTTCGGGGGGGACCGACGACGACCTCGCTCGTCTTCTGCGTCGCGCGGTGTGGGCGAAATATCCGGGCCACGCCATCAACGAACCGGAGTTTCTGCGCCCGCACCGGTCGATGTCGATGATTGGAGGTTGAGTCCGGGCCTCGACGGGGGCGACCCCCGGGGATAGTGTGGCCAGCAACGCCGCCGGGCGTGGATCGGGGGGCGACGATGGCGAGTGTGCGCGTACTGGTGGGGACTCGAAAGGGTGCCTTCGTCTTGAGTGCCGACGGGGCGAGAGCCTCGTGGAACGTGGCGGGACCCTTCTTCGAAGGCTGGGAGATTTACCACGTCAAGGCCAGCCCGGTCAATCCGGAGAGAATCTACGCCTCGCAATCGAGCGGGTGGTTCGGACAGATAATTCAGCGCTCTGACGACGGGGGGGCCACGTGGGCGCCGGTGGGCAATGAGTTCACCTACGACGGCGTTCCCGGGACGCACCAGTGGTACGACGGAACGCCGCACCCGTGGGAGTTCGCTCGGGTGTGGCACCTCGAGCCGTCGCTGCGCGACCCCGACACCGTGTTCGCGGGGGTTGAGGACGCGGCCCTCTTCAAGTCGCTCGACGGCGGCGAGAACTGGTCGGAACTCTCGGGACTTCGTGGTCACGGGTCGGGCCCGCTGTGGCAACCGGGAGCGGGCGGGATGTGCCTGCACACCATCGTGGAGAGCCCCCGCGACCCCGATCGGCTCTTCGTCGCCATCTCGGCGGCGGGCGCCTTTCGCACCGACGACGCCGGAGTGAGTTGGAAGCCCATCAATCGAGGATTACGTTCGGGGGGCATCCCGGATGAGGATGCGGAGGTGGGTCACTGCGTTCACCGCATCGCGCTGCACCCGTCGAACCCCGATGTCCTCTACATGCAGAAGCACTGGGACGTCATGCGCAGTCTCGACGCGGGCGAGAGCTGGCACGAGGTCAGCGGTGATCTCCCGACGGACTTCGGTTTCGTCATCGACGTTCACGCCCACGAGCCCGAGACGGTCTACGTCGTGCCCATCACCAGCGACTCCGTCCACTTTCCGCCCGAGGGCAAACTTCGGGTGTACCGCAGTCGGACTGGAGGAAACGAGTGGGAGCCCCTCTCGCGGGGGCTTCCCCAGAGTCACTGCTACGTCGACGTGTTGCGCGACGCGATGGCGGTGGACTCTCTCGACGAGTGCGGCGTCTACTTCGGCACCACGGGCGGACAGGTGTACGCCTCGCGCGACGCGGGTGACAGCTGGGAGGCCATCGTCCACGACCTTCCCGCGGTGCTCTCGGTCGAAGTCCAGACGTTGGCATGATTCGAGTCGTTCTTCCCGCGCACCTCTCGTTGCTGATCGGGCGTCACGGGGAACTGACCCTCATCGTCGACGAACCCGTGACGCAGCGGCGCCTCCTTGACTCCCTCGAGGAGGCGTACCCCGTTCTGCGCGGGACCATTCGGGACCGAGTGACTCACCAACGTCGGCCCTTTATTCGGTTCTTCGCCTGCGAGGAGGATCTCTCTCACGACTCGCCGGACTCGGTGCTGCCCGAGCCGGTTATTCGAGGTGACGAGCAGTTCTTCGTCGTGGGGGCGATGGCGGGAGGCTGACTCTCACTCGGCGAGCGGGAGTCCGGCCAGTCCGTCGATGCTCCGCTGATTCTTCTCGACCCAGTACTCGCGAATACCCTCGTCACCCTTACGCGTCGACCACTGGTCCATGGTCGGACGGTGGGAGTCGAAGGTCATGAAGGGCACGCCGTAGCCGCACGAGTCCGAGATGCGCTCCACGTCAATGACGACGACGGACCGCGCCCCGACGTCGTACGCCCCGGGGAAGTGGTGGGCGAGACCGGAGAAGTCGGAGTCGTCCCGCGCGACAACTCGGCCTCGACCGTGGAGGCGCACGATGCGGGGCGGTCCGCTGAACGCGCACATCATGAGGACCACCCGTCCGTTCTCACGGAGGTGGGCGACAGTTTCGATTCCACTCCCGGTCTGATCGAGGTAGGCGACGGTGTGGTGGTCGAGAACACGGAATTCGTCGCGGTTGCCCTTCGGGGAACAGTTCACGTGACCCTCGGCGTCGAGGGGGGCCGTCGCGACGAAGAAGACCGGTTGCTCGCTCATCCAGGTCGCCAAGTTCTCGGAGATGCCATCGAAGGTTTTCGCCACCTCCCCATTCAACTCGACGCCGACTCGTCCCGTCCTACGCCCCTCGGGCGTTATCCTGGGCGCCGTGCCCACGTACCGAGTTGGTCAGGCCGCCCAGCTCCTCGGAGTCAGCCCGGACACCCTTCGCCGGTGGACCGACGCCGGGCGAGTCGAGGCCGTGACGAGTAGCGACGGTCGTCGTCTCTACGAGGGTGAGGAACTCGCACGGGTGGCCGTCGAGGTCGCCGGTGAGGTGACGGCGCCCGCCCCTCGTCAGCAGTCAGCCCGGAATCGATTCGTCGGAATCGTGACCCGAGTGGTGCGCGACACCGTCGTCGCGCAGGTCGAGATTCAGGCGGGTCCCCACCGTTTCGTATCTCTCATAACGCGCGAGGCGGCCGACGAACTACGTTTGGCTCCCGGGGTCGTCGTCGACGCGGTCGTCAAGGCCACCAACGTGGGGGTGGAGATTCCGTCAGACTTTTGATCGTCACGACGGAACCCAGACGTGGAGATCGGTCACGCGGGCCTCGAGTCGACACGGGTCACCGGGGTGGGGGAGGTCGACACCCTCAACGACGACCGTGACGACCCACTCGGGCGAGAGGCGTACGTCAAGGTACGTGTCGAGTCCCTGGTCGAGCACGTCCTCGACGACTCCGTTCGCCACGATGCGGTGATCACTCTCGTCGAGTGGTTCTGCCCGCGTGGTGAGTGACCAGTGTTCGGGGCGAATGCACCAGAGCACGCGATCGCCGGGTGGTCCCTCGAGACCGGGAGTACGAAGAAAAACTCCCGTCGAGTCGGCGAGGCCCCCGGGCACTCTCTGCGCGTCGACGACGTTCCGTCGATCGAGGAGGCGCGCGACCTGGCGCGACGCGGGCCGTCGGAGAACGTCCCGGGTCGGCCCCGCCTGCAAGGCGTGCCCGGCATCGAGAACGAGGATCTCGTTCGCGAGGACCGCGGCCTCGTCGGGGTCGTGGGTCACGACGACCATCGAGAGACCGGTCTCGTGTTGGAGTCGTCGTAACTCTCGCTGGAGCTCTCGACGAACGGGAACGTCGAGAGCGGAGAAGGGTTCGTCGAGGACGAGGAGGTCGGGAGTCCGCGCGAGAGCTTGGGCCAGGGCGACCCGTTGGCGCTGGCCACCGGAGAGTTGTGACGGGTATCGCTCGTCGAGCCCCGTCAATCCGAGCCGGTCGAGCCAGTATCGCGCGTACTCTCGACGGGCGCCGACCGGAAACATCACGTTGTTCCACACGGTGAGGTGAGGGAAGAGGGAGAACCCTTGCGCGACGTAGCCCACCGAGCGTCGCTCCGGAGCGGTGGAGCTGACGTCGTTCCCACCCCACATCACGCGACCCACACCGGATCCGTAGAGGCCCACGAGGGAGCGCAACAACACCGACTTTCCCGATCCCGAGGGCCCGAGGATGGCGAGGGAGTCCTGGCTCGCGGTGTGGCGCGCCCGCAGTGTGAAGTCGCCCACTCGAGTCGAGAGGTCGAAAGAGACCCGACGGGAGCGCTGGAGTGGGGGAGGGCCGCTCTCGACGACGTCGGCGACCGGGTGCCGGGGCCGCCGCCACCTGATGCGCCCGACGAGCACCACGGCGGCCGCGGCGAGGAGAGCGAGCAGCGTCGGTGCGAGCGTCGGATTGAGGCCCCGCGCCATGAACTGATTCACGGTGTACACCGGGAGAGACGCGGGGTTGTAGGCGAGGATGGTGACCGCTCCGTACTCACCGAAGGCCCGCAACCACGTCATCGTCATTCCGGCTCGTATCCCGGGACCGGCGAGCGGAAGAGCAATCCGGAAGAAGCGCGAGAGTTCGGCGTGCCCGAGCGTGGACGCGACGTCGAGCAGGACCGGGTCGACGACGGAGAACGCGGCCCGAGCGGAGAGAACCAGAAAGGGGGCCGAGGTGAAGGTCATCGCGATCACGATGCCGTACACCGACTCCGTGAGTTGTCGGTGAAACAGTTGTCCGAGTGGACTGTAGGGTCCGACCAGATACACCATCACGATGCCGCCCATGACCGGTGGAAGGGCGAGGGGCAGGGTAATGAGTAGCTCCACGAACCGCGCGAGGGGTCCCCGGGAGTGGGCCAGGACGTAGGCCAACGGAATTCCGAAGACGACGACCAACGCGAGAGACGCCGTCGCGCAACTGACGGAAATGAGAAACGCGGGGACGAGTCCCGGAACGCGAAATCCGCGCTGGGTGGTCCCGAAGGCCCGAAGGAGAAAGAGGACGAGGGGCAGGACGAGGTAGAGAGTGAGAACCGCGCCGAGGAGCCGACCGACGAACCGGGTCACCGAGTCAGGCTCGCTTAACCCGCGAATCGAGGATTCAGCGCGAGTCCCTGAGCGACCAGTATGGCCTTCGCTCTCGCCGAGGAGAGCCACTTAACGAACGTCGCGGCGGCGCGAGCGTCGGGCGCACCCTTCAGAGTGGCCACGGTGTAAGTCGCCGCCAGGTTCTTCGTCCCGACGAGAGGCACGAAGGGAAGTCCGGCGGCGCGCGCGGAGACGGCGTACATGAACGCCCCGTCGAGCTGGCCGGCTTGGAGGAGTCCGGGAAGGGCGGACTCGGGGTAGATGTCCCGCGCATTGCCGGACAGAGTGAGCAGCGCCGGCTCGTTGTAGGCGTAGCCGATACCCTTCAGGGCGTCGAGGTCGAGGACGCCGCCCGGGTCGACCGTCGGATCGGTGCGCCCCAGCACGAAGCCGGGGTCCGTGATGACCGAGTACCAGGGGCGGTGGAGGAGTGAGTGGGCGTAGGTCGAGGTGGCCCGGTAGGCGAGGACAACGGGGGACGTGCCGAGAAGGGAGTACCGGGAGATCCACACACCGTTGGCCGATCCCTCGAGGGCCCGGTCGGCACCCAGTGAGGCGCTCAGAAAGATGTCGCCCAGTAGAGATTTCGCCTTGATGCCCGACGCTAGTTCGGTCGATCCCATCAGGGTGACTTGAAGAGTGTCACCGGTCGCCGCGTGGAAGGCCGGCTCGAGCCGGGTCAGCACGTTAGAGAGAGAACCTGCGGCGAGAATCTTGACGGTACCGGGCGCGCTACTGGCGCCACTCGGAGTTCCGGTCAGGGTGAGAGAGATCCCGGCGAGGAGGGATACCCCCTTCGTCACCAGCGCCCACGGTCGGCGGCCGAAAAGTCTGCGACGTGTCATGTGAAGTCCCTCGCGTATTTCGTGTTGATATGTCCCCGAAACCTAGCATTCACCGGGTCAGTAGTCATTTTTATTCGCATCTGCGTAGGTGGAGTTGGGGCGAGGGCGCGGAGTCCTCCTCTCCCGCCCTCTTCCTTCCGGCGGGGTCTCTAAAGGCTGGGGTCGCCTAGTCTGAACGACGTGGAGGTGTCGACCGGTCGCGATTGGGTAGCGCTGTCCGACGAGCCTCTGGTACCGGACGCCCTGTCGTCCTGGGCGGTCCGACCCGACTGCGGAGCGGTGGTGACTTTTAGTGGCACGGCGAGGAACTCCTCGAGCGTCCCCCACGAGATTCTCGCGCTCGAGTACGAGACGAGCACCGATCTGGCCCTCGGTCGAATGTCCCAGGTGGTAGCCCTCGCCCGAACGCGCTGGCCCGATCTCGGCGCCGTCGTGGTTCACCACCGCGTCGTCCGAGTCGACGTCGGCGAGTCAGCGGTGGTGGTCGCCGTCTCTGCGCCCCATCGCGACTCGGCGTTTCTCGCCGCACGGTTCTGCATCGACGCGCTGAAGAAGACGGTCCCGATGTGGAAACGAGAGGTGTGGTCGGGGGGCGCGGCGTGGAGTGAGCAGTGCGAAGACCTCGTCGACCCCGCCCAACTCTGATGGGTGAGCGCGTCTCACCCCGTGGTCCGTCCGAACTCGTAGAACTCGACGATGCCCGTACGGCCGTACTCTCCCGAGTGCACGCCCTCGAGCCGGTGACGCTTCCCCTGGCCGAGTTGCGCGGTCGCGTCGTCGCCCAGTCCGTCGTCGCGCGCGAGAACATTCCCGGTTTCGTCAACTCCTCCATGGACGGCTTCGCGGTGCGCGCCCGAGACACGGTGTCGGGATCAGCGCGACTACGAGTCGTTGACTCGGTGCACGCCGGCGCGACGAGTTCCCTCGTCGTTCAGCCGGGTTGCGCCGTGAGAATCATGACGGGCGCCCCACTACCAGAGGGGGCGGATGCCGTCTGCATGTTGGAAGATACCGTGGCCGACGGGGACCACGTGATCATCCACCGGGTCGTGACGCCGGGGGACTACCTGCGGGGAATCGGTGACGATACCCGGGTGGGACAGGAGCTGTTCGTGCCCGGCGACGTCATCAGCCCGGCCGGAGTGGGAGTACTCGCGGGTCAGGGCGTGAGCACACTTCTCGTGCACCCTCGGCCCCGCGTGGGAATTCTCTCCACCGGTGATGAGGTGGTGGGTGACGGAGGACCCCTAGGAGCGGGACAGATTCGTGATCTCAACCGTCCGATGGTGCTCGGATTGGTGGAAGAGTCCGGGTGCGTTCCCGTCGACCTCGGCATTGCTCCCGATACCCGCGAGGCCATCACCCGGGCGATCGCCACGGCGGTGGATTCGTGCGACGTCGTGGTAACGACGGGCGGAGTGAGCGTGGGCGACGTGGACTACGTCAAAGTAGCCCTCACCGATCTCGCGCCCGAGACGGCGATGTCCTTGCGCGTGGCGATGAAACCAGGCAAGCCGTTCGCCTTCGCCGTCGTGGGACCCCGGGAGGTACCCGTGTTCGGCCTCCCCGGAAATCCCGTCTCGACGCGGGTCAGCTTCGAGATGTTCGTGCGACCGGCCCTTCGCCGGCGCGCGGGCGTCGCCCACGTAGAGCGCTTCAGCCTGTCGGCGGTGCTCGATCAACCACTCGAGCGACCCCTCGACGGAAAGGTCCACCTTCTTCACGTCAACGTCGCGTGGGGCGACGACGGTCGAGTCCACGTACTCGACATCGCTCGACGCGACTCCCACTTACTGCACGCCGTGTCGACGGCGAACGCGTTGGCGGTCGTGCCGACGGTAGCGCGACTCGACGCGGGTTCGTCCGTCAGGGTCATCGTGCTCGACACTGATTCGCTGGGAGCGCCCCCGTGACGCAGTTGATTCTCCTGGGTCCGGCCCGAGAGGCGGCGGGGACCGGCCGTGACGAGGTGCCCGGCGAGACCGTGGGGGAGATTCTCGACGCCGCGGCCGAGCGATACGGAACGGAGTTCGCGCGGGTGCTAGCCCGCAGCCAAGTGTGGGTCAACAGCGAACCCGCCTCGCGGGACTCTCGAGTGGGTCCTCAGGACGAGGTGAGCGTCCTTCCGCCCGTGTCGGGGGGGTGCGCGGAGGAGCCGTCCGTCAGGAGTTCTATCGCGTGAGCGAGGAGGGCGACGATGGCCTCGAGGCTCTCGAGGGCGCCCCGCGGTGACCCGGGCGTGTTCACGATGAGGGCGGAACCACGAACGCCGCACCGGGACCGGGAGAGTGGCCCGTAAGGGCTGGAGGCGCGCATCAGCTCCGCGAAACCCGGAGCTTCGCGCTCGATCACTCGGAGGGTGGCTTCCGGGGTGAGGTCTCGGGGAGCGAATCCCGTACCGCCCGTGGTGAGCACGAGTCCGGAGAAGTCGCGGCACAACTCGAGGAGAGCGTTCGACACGGCGTCGAGACCATCGGGAGTGACCCGGCGCTCGACGATGGTGAATCCGGCGCTCTCGAGTCGCTGCGCGAGGAGGGGGGCGGCCTCGTCGACCCGGGTGCCCGCCGCCGTCGAATCGGACACGGTCAGTACTTTCGCCGAGAGGGTCACGGAGTGAGAGTAGGTGACGGAGGTCCGGGGAGGTGGCGATTTGGTAAAAAGAGTCGTGAGTGAGAATCCGGAGATCGGCGCGACGGAGCGGTCGCTCGCGCGGGCGACGGGGCTCATTTCGATGGCCGAGAGCACGCGACGGCGCGTCGCCGAGAACTCGTTAGAGAAGGGTGACGTCCTCGCGACGGCTCGTTTCGCCGCTCTCCAGGCACTCACCAGTCCGTCCTCGGCGTCCCCCTTTCGCCCCGAGGGTCCGGTGGAGTCCACGATCGAGTTTCACTTCAGTGAGAGGTCGATCGAGGTCATCGTCGAGCTCGTTGCCCCGAGGGGACGGTCACCGCAGACGGCGGTGCTGAGTGCCGCCACGGTCGCGCTACTCAGTATCTACGACATGTGTAAGGCAATCGACCGTTCCATGGTGATTGGCCCGGTGACTCTGAGCGACGCTTAGCGCCCCTCGCTCCACCGAACGTCGGTCGTTCCTGGTGGCGAGGGCTCGCCCGTAGGCTTCGTCGAGTGCCACGCGCCACGCTCTTCGTCTTCGGTGACCAGCTCTCGGCCGAGGTCGCCACCTTCGCTCGGGATCGTTCGGCGAACCTTCGGGTGCTGATGATTGACGCGCACCACTTGCGCCAGGCGTCTCGCCACCCGTTACGTCGCGCCCTCTACGGGCTCGCGATGCGCGCCTACGCGGACGAACTTCGTGAGGCGCAGGTCGAGGTCGACTTTCGCTCGGCGTCCTCCTTTAGCGAGGGACTACGGGAGCACCTCGAGGAGTTCCTCCCCGAACGCGTCCTCGTCCACCAACCGAGGGGGCGACGGGCGGAGCGGTGGTGTCGCGACTCCGGTCTCGAGATTCTCCCCGACCCCTTCTTTCTCACCGACCCCGACTGGTTCTCCGACCTCGTGGCGCGATACCCCCGCGTGACTCTCGAGACGTTTTACCGGCACCAGCGACGACGCCTCGATTTTCTCATGGAAGGTAGCGAACCGAGTGGGGGGCGCTGGAATTTCGACCAGGAGAATCGTCAACCGCTGCCCCGAGACGGAGGGGCGTGGCCCGAACCGTGGCGCCAGCCGCTCGACGACGGCGAACGACGGTGGCTCGCCGAGGAGGGGCTCGCTCACCTGGCCCCCGCCCTCGAGTACTGGCCCCGCACGAGAGAGCACGCCCTTCACCAGCTGGACGACGCTCTCGAACGGATTGTCCCGTTCTTCGGTCCCTACGAGGACGCGGCGTCGTCGTTCAACTGGCACCTCGCCCACAGTCGTCTCAGTGTGGCGCTGAATCTGGGGCTCCTGCACCCCCGAGAGGTGGCCGAGGGCGTGGAGACCCACTACCGGGCGGGTCGACTTCCCCTCGCGAGTGCCGAGGGATTTATGCGCCAGGTCATCGGGTGGCGCGAGTGGGTCGCCGCGTGGCACCGCCGTCGACCGGCGAGCTATCGCCGCTCCAACGCTCTCGAGGCCACCCGCGCGCTGCCCGCGAGTTGGCGCCAGCTCGACGAACACCCGATGGCCTGCCTCAACGCCGTGTTCGCCCACGTGCGGGAGTTCGGCTGGGCCCACCACATTGAGCGACTGATGGTGCTCACGAACGCCGCCACCCTCGCCGGTTACGACCCCGTCTCGGTGAACGACTGGATGGCCCACTCCTTCCTCGACGGGGCGGAGTGGGTTATGGAAGCAAACGTCATCGGCATGGGACTCTTCGCCGACGGGGGAGTGACGGCGACGAAGCCCTACGTCGCCGGGGGTAACTACCTCTCCACCATGACCGACTTCTGTCGGGGGTGCGTCTTCTCCCCGAAGGAGAGAACGGGAAGTCGGGCCTGCCCCCTGACCACCCTCTACTGGCAGTTCTTCGTCGACCAGGCCGACGTTCTCACGACCGTGCACCGTGTCGCCCCCATTCGCCGGGCGGCCCTCGCCCGCGCTGACCTACCCGAGATCGCCGCCCGAGCTCCGGAGGCTCGTCGATTGGTCGCGGGTGAGGAAGCGTCGGGCCCTCCGAGCCTTAGTGACGCGACCGGGTGAGCACGGTCCGGCGCCTGCGCCGACGTGTACGCCTCTACCGGAGGTTGATTGCTCTACTCGGGGTGCTCCTCGTAATCCAGACCGTGGACACCTTCTCTCCATCGACTCTCAACGGGGACTTCATCAACAACGGGGTCGCCGCCGGGCATCGTTCCTACACCATCTCCACGTGGGAGTGGATACCCCTCTTCAGTGTCGTGGCGGGGGCGCTCGGTACCGCCCGGGCCACCTCGTCTACCGAGTATTTACGGGGGTGACGGGGCAGCGAGGTCGGGACAAGGCCACCTTCACACCTTCGCTCGAGCGTCTTTCGGCGATCAGAGTATTTCGCGTCTGGACGAGGCGACCTCTAACCTCGTCACTCCCAGCCTGGTGCTGAGTCACCAAGGGATGAGTCGTCTAGAAGAGGCGCACCGGTGTGGCGATCACTGTCGGCCCTCCACAGTTCCGGTCGTCGTGGCCATCGTCGTGATGGCGAAAGGTCGTATCGTCGGGCGGGGCACCCATTGGGTGCTCGAGGGGGTGGGCGACTGGTACACCGACCCGTGCGCCAGTCAGTTCGCCGGAATGGAGACGTAGGGAGTGGTGATGAGTGAGAGTCGACGATCCGACTGGTTCGACGCGGTGGTGGAACGCCGGGGAACGAATTCGATGAAGTGGCGGGGCGAGGAGTATCTCTTGACTCCCGAGGAGCGAGCGCACCACCCCCTGCCCCTGTGGGTGGCGGACATGGACTTTCTCGCGCCACCGGCCGTTCGCGAGGCCCTCACTCGAGTCGCCGATTTCGGCGTCTACGGGTACCCGGCCCCGGTGAGCGCCTCCTACCTCGAGGCGGTCGTCGACTGGCAACGCCGTCGCCACCATTGGGCGATCGACGCCGAGTGGATCGAGCCCGCGCCCGGGGTCATCACCGCCCTCAAAGTCGCCGTGCA
>JAGXAY010000078.1 GCA_018971385.1 Acidobacteriota bacterium
CCCCAGATTCACTCCGGTTCGAACAAGTCGCTCTCCATCGCCTTCGAGGAGCTCTACGAGAACAAGCTGACCTTCCACCGGCCGACGGCCGAGGAGTTGGAGGCCGAGCGCCTCGCCGACGAGGCGAAAGAGCAGGCTCGCCGGGACGCCGAAGGCCTGGACGCCTTCAGCGATGCCTTCCGCGACGCCTGAGTCACCCCGCGTCGTCCTCGGGGTCACCGGGGGAGTAGCCGCCTATAAGTCGGCGGAGATAGTTCGGGGTCTGCGTCGGGCGGGTTACTTCGTCTCGCCGGTGATGACCCGCGACGCCCTCAAGTTTCTCGGAGCGGCCACGCTCTCGGCGCTCGCGTCGGAGCCGGTGCGTACCGAGCTCTACGGCGACGCCTCGACGCCAAGTCCCCACACCTACCTCGGACAGTCGGCCGACCTCGTGCTGATCGCTCCGGCGACGGCCCACGTCATTGCCCGCCTGGCCCTCGGCCTGGCCGACGATCTCCTGACGGCGACGGTGCTCGCCACGAGGGCGCCCCTCGTGATCTGCCCCGCCATGCACACCGAGATGTGGGAACAGCCCTCCGTGCAGGCGAACCTCCAGACGCTTCGTTCCCGGGGGGCTCTCGTCGTGGGTCCCGCGTCGGGCCCGCTCGCGAACGGGGACGAGGGAACGGGACGACTGGAAGAGCCCGAGCGCATCGTGGAGGTCGTGAGCGCGGTCCTCGGTGGTTATCGGGGCCCCTTGAGTGGGCGCACCGTCCTCGTGAGTGCCGGGGGCACGAGGGAGGCCCTCGATCCCGTGCGGGTCGTCACCAATCGGTCCTCCGGTCGACAGGGCTACGCCCTCGCCGAGGTGGCCGCCCGCCGGGGGGCTCGAGTAATTCTCGTGACGACGGTCCGACGAGACCTCGCCCCGGACCTCCTCTCGCGCATCGAGGTGGTGGACGTCGAGAGCGCGCGCGACATGAGAGACGCTCTCGTGGGGCGTCTCGTCGAGGCCGATGTCGTGGTCATGGCCGCGGCGGTGGCGGACTTCACCTTCGACCCCCACCCCGTCAAGTGGAAACGGGCGGACGGTCCGGTGCCGATGATCCCTCGACCGAGCGAGGACATCGTCGCCTCCCTGGTCGAGCGGCGTCGACCCGGACAAGTCATCGTGGGATTCGCCGCCGAGACCGGAGACCCGGAGGTGGCCGCCCGCGCCAAGTGGCGTTCGAAGGGTGTGGACCTCATGGTGGGTAACGACGTCACGGCCGAGGGGGCGGGTTTCGAGAGCCCCACCAACGAGGTGGTCATCGTCTCGGGAGAGGGTGCCGCCGAGCGACTATCTCGTCGCGGCAAGGCGGAGGTGGCCGAGGTCATCCTGACTAAGGTTGAGGGGTTGCTCGCGCGAGGAGATTAATTAACAGATGGGCGTCAGAACCGTGTTCACGTCGGAGTCGGTCACCGAGGGTCATCCCGACAAAATTGCCGATCAGATCTCCGACAGTGTGCTCGACGCCCTCCTCGCCGCCGACCCCGACAGTCGGGTGGCCTGTGAGACGCTGCTCACGACGGGACTGTGCGTGGTGGCGGGCGAGATTACGACGAAGGCGGTCGTGCCCATCGCCGACATCGCTCGCCAGACCATCCTCGACATCGGTTACGACAGCACCGCGAAAGGCCTCGACGGAGCGACCTGCGCGGTGCTCGTCGCGGTGGGTCAGCAGAGTCCCGACATCGCCGGCGGGGTCGACACCTCGGCCGAGGTGCGCAGCGGCCAGGCGGGTGAGGACGTCCTCAACGCGCAGGGCGCCGGCGACCAGGGAATGATGTTCGGCTACGCCTGCGAGGACAACACCGATCTCATGCCGATGCCGATCTGGCTCGCGCACCGACTCTCCGAGCGTCTCTCCCAAGTTCGCCGCTCCGGCCTCATTCCCTACCTCGGTCCCGACGGCAAGACCCAGGTGACGGTGGTCTACGAGGACGGTCGTCCCGTCGGAATCGACACCGTCCTCATCTCCACCCAACACGCCGACGGCCAGGCCGACTCGGTGATCCACCGGGACATCGAGGAGCACGTCATCCGACCGATGATGCCGGAGAACCTCGACAGCTCGGCGATGCGGATTTTTGTGAACCCTTCGGGCAAGTTCGTGATTGGTGGCCCCCACGCTGACGCGGGTCTCACGGGGCGAAAGATCATTGTCGACTCCTACGGGGGTATGGCCCGCCACGGGGGCGGCGCGTTCTCCGGAAAGGACCCCTCGAAGGTGGACCGTTCGGCGGCCTACGCCGCGCGCTGGGTGGCGAAGAACGTCGTCGCCGCCGGGGCGGCGGAGCGCTGCGAGATTCAGGTCGCCTACGCCATCGGCATGGCGCGTCCGGTATCGGTCCTGGTTGAGACCTTCGGGACGGAGCGGGTGGACCAGACCCGGATCGCCGCCGCGGTCGACGAGCTGTTCGACCTGCGCCCCGCCGCGATTATTCGGGACCTCGATCTTCGTCGTCCCGTCTATCGCCGCACCGCCGCGTACGGACACTTCGGTCGTTCGAGTGAGGGATTTACCTGGGAGGACACCTCGCGGGCCGACGATCTGCGTCGGGCCCTCGCGCTCTAAGTGCGCTGCGCGCGAGTTCTCACCGAGAACGCCGCGCTCGCCGATAGGCCCTTCGACTACCTCGTCCCCGCGTCGATGTCGGTCGGGGTGGGTGACCGCGTCCGCGTCAACCTGAACGGACGTTCGATCAGGGGGTGGGTCGTCGAGGAGGGGGACGAGTCCCTCGCGACCAAGCCTCTGACGGCGTGGCTCGGCTATGGCCCGAGTCCTGAAGGGTTGGACCTCGCCCGCTACGTCGCTCGACGATGGTACGGGCCGCTCAGTCGAGTCCTCGTCTCGATGAGCCCCGATCGTCTCGTCAAGGAGCTGCCCTCACCCCCCACGGAGTGGTCTCGTCCCCCGTTGTCGGACGCCCCCGAGTCGGGCCTCTACGTCTACGGCCCGAGCGAGGACCCCTTCGAGTTCGTCCTGCGCACCACGGCGCTCACCCGTCGGGGCCCCCTCCTCATCCTCGCCCCCTCGGAGGGTTACGCGCAGCGTCTCGGTGCTCGGCTCCTTCGACACGGAGTTCCCGTCGCCGGCCCGGGGGAGTGGTCCCGCCAACGGGCGAACTGGCCCGTCGTCGTCGGGGCCCGCGGGGCGGCCCTCGCGCCGTGTTCCCCGATTGGTGGAGTTCTCGTCCTGGACGCCGAGGACGAGAGCTACCGCAGTGAGGCGCAACCGACGTGGTGGGCCCCGGCTCTCGTGGTGGAGAGAGCTCGGCGCGACGGGGCGCCGTGGTGGATGACGACGAGCACCCCGACCCCCGATCTCTACTCCCTTGGGGAACCCCAGTGGCGCGACGTCTCTCGCTGGTGGCCCCGAGTGGAGGTCGTCGACCGGCGAGAAAGCGATCCGCGAGACGGCGTGCTCGACCAGCGCGCCCTGGTGGAGGTTCGTCGCGCTCTCGAGGGGCCCGAGGAGGTGGCGTGCGTCGTCGTCCTGCAGCGCCTCGGCGCGGGACGACTCTACGCCTGTCGCTCCTGTCGAGAACTCGCCCGCTGCGCCGTCTGTCAGCAGGCCGAGTCCCTTCGCGAGGGTCAGATGGTCTGTGCCGAAGGGCACGAACCCCGAGTCCCGTTTTGTCGCCAGTGCGGGTCGACGGCGCTCCGGGCCGTGCGTTCGGGGGTCACGACCCTCGCTCGTGACGTCGCTGCCCTCACCGGTCACGCGGTGAGTGAACTGACCGCCACCACTCGCCCGGGTCCTCTGGAGCGCGTGGTGGTGGGGACCGAAGCCGCTCTGCACCGGATACGTCGGGCGGGCGTCGTCGTCTTCGCCGACTTCGACCAGTATCTTCTCGCTCCCCGGGAGGGTTCGCGTAGTCGCGCCCTCGCGGTGGTGGCCCGGGCCGGTCGAGTCACCGGGGGACGAGCTCGCGGTGGGGTCGTCGTGATTCAGACGCGCCGTCACGACGACGTGATGGAGGCGTTGCGCGAGGGTCAGCCGCGTTCGGTGTGTGAAGCGGAGCGGGAGGAGGCTGAGCTGCTCGGACTCACGCCCTACGGCGCTCCCACGGAGATTCTCGGGGCGGGAGCGGCCGCGTGGCTGGCGGGCGTGGAGATTCCCGGCGTGAGCCGACGAGAGATGGACGGGGGAGTGGCGCTGCGTCACTCCGATCCCGCCGCGGTCCCCGACGCCCTCGCTCGCCTCGCCCGAGCGGGGACTCCCCTGCGAGTTCGGGTCTGGTGAGCCGTCGTCCCGGTAGCCTGGAGTCGTGACGACACTCCCGATTCGTACGTACGGCGACCCCGTTCTCAATCAGGTGACCCAACCCGTCGAGAACATCGACGGCAAGTTGGCCGCGCTCTGCGACGCCATGATCGAGACGATGTACCGCGCCCCCGGCGTGGGCCTCGCCGCCAACCAGATCGGCATTCAGAAGCGCCTCTTCGTCTACGACGCTGGTGACGGCCCCTCGGTCGTCGTGAACCCCGAGATTGTCGAGAGCGACGGGGAGTGGACCTACGAAGAGGGTTGTCTGTCGGTGCCTGGTCTCTCCTGGGAGATCACCCGGCCGAACGCCGTGCACCTGAAGGGCTACGACCTCGACGGCAACGAGATCGACCTCGAAGTGGACGAGTTCGAGGGACGGGTCTTCCAGCACGAGATGGACCACCTGAACGGTATCTTGCTCATCGAACGTCTCGACGACGATCAGCGCCGCGCCGCCAAGCGGGCCCTGCGTAAGGTCCGCTTGTCGAACGAGATGGTCGACGACGGACTCCACCTCCTCCTCGGGGAGTAGGGGTGCGCCTCGTCTTTCTCGGTACCCCGGCGCCGGCGGTCCCGAGTCTGCGGGCCCTGCTCGACGCCGGGCACGAGATTGTCCTCGTCGTCTCCCAGCCGGACCGTCGCCGCGGCCGAGGATCGGACACCTCACCCTCGCCGGTGAAGGAGTTCGCCCTCTCTCGTGGACTTCCCGTCTCGGAACGAGTGGAGGACGTTCTTAGCGTGAGCGCGGAGCGCGGCGTCGTGGTCGCCTACGGAGCCCTTCTTCGGTCGAACGTATTGGAGCACCTCGAGTTCCTCAACGTTCACTTCTCTCTCCTGCCGCGCTGGCGCGGGGCGGCGCCCGTCGAACGGGCCATCCTGGCCGGCGACGACGTGACCGGGGTCAGCATCATGGCGGTCGGTGAGGAATTAGATGCTGGTCCGGTCTTTGCGACCGAGTCCGTTCCCCTCGCCGAACGTTACGCCGACGAGGTGCTGGAGGACCTCGCCGAGCGCGGAGCGCGCCTGCTGGTGGAGGTCTTGGGCGACCCCGAACGATTAGCTCATCCGGTCGAACAAGTGGGCGAGGTCACCTACGCGAAGAAGTTGTCGCCGGAGACGTTTCGTCTCTCCCCCGAAATGACCGTCGACGAAGCGTTGCGCGTGGTGCGACTCGGTCGTAGCGTGCTCGTCGTGGACGGACGACGTCTGCGAGTGCTCTCGGCCTCGGCCTCGAGCGCTACGCCCGGGCCGGGTCGACTCGACGTAGCGGGGGAGTCGGTGCGAGCCGGAGTGCGTGACGGCGCCCTCGTGTTGGAACGGGTTGTGCCCGAGGGCTCACGGGCGATGACTGCCCGGTCGTGGTGGGATGGCGCGCGCTACGTCGCCCCGCCCGTCTGGCTCTGATCGATTCGCCCCACCTCCCCGTTCGGACCTAGTGTGACCTCGTGATGCGGTGTCGGCGCGCGCGAGCAGTACTGGGGGTGGGACTCGCGATCGCCTCCTCCCTGATTGCGAGTAGTGCGGGGGCGAGTACGCGCCACCCCCGCGTGAGGGAGACCAGCACCACGCTCCCCACCCCGGTGTACGCGCTCACCGTGGGTGAGACTCTCCGACTGCAGCACCTCGCTCACCACTTGATGTCGCCTCTCGCGAGTTCGTCGGCGAACACACTCGTGGCCCAAGGCGGACCCGGCGGGAACGAGGTGGAGACAGTCATTGGTTCCCCGAAGGTGTACCTCGTTTTCTGGGGATCCCAGTGGGGCACTGAAACGACCTCGGGTGGCTACGACTCCTTCAGTGGCGATCCCCAAGGTATGGCCCCCGTCTTGGAGCAGATGTACGCGGGACTCGGCACCGCCGGGGAGCAGTGGTCCACCACCACGACGCAGTACTGCTCGGGGGTGTCCGCGGGAGCGACGAGTTGTCCGACGGGGTCAACCTTCGTCTCCTATCCGTCGAGCACCGTTCTCGCCGGGGTGTGGTACGACAACTCCCAGCCGGCTCCGTCGTCGGCGACTCAGAGCCAAATTGCCGCGGAAGCCGACGCCGCCGCCACCTACTTTGGCAATACGACGGCCGCCTCCAATGCGGCGACCCAGTACGTCGTCGTGTTACCAACCAAGACGACACCGTGGGGGTCGAGCGGATTTATCTCGACCACAGGAAATTTTTGTGCGTGGCACTCCTACGACTATCACGACGGAGGAGTGGCCTACACCAATCTTCCCTA
>JAGXAY010000079.1 GCA_018971385.1 Acidobacteriota bacterium
TCCTGCACCATGAAGTACAACCCGAAGATTGCCGACTGGGTCACCGGGCTGGAGGGCCTCAACTCGGTCCACCCCGGGGCGCCGGCGGAGCTCTGCCAGGGGTGGTTGGAGTTGCTCGCGACCCTCGAGGAACGACTCTGCGCGGTGACCGGTATGGCCGAGGCGACTCTTCAGCCGGCCGCGGGGGCCGCGGGGGAGCTCACGGGGCTTCTCCTGATGCGCGCCTACCACGAGTCCCGGGGAGACCAGCGCCGGCGCGTCCTGATTCCCGACTCGGCGCACGGAACCAATCCCGCCTCGGTGACCCTCGGGGGCTACGAGGTGACGACGATTCCCTCACGGGAGAACGGTCTCGTGGACGTCGCCGCCCTCAAGGCCGCCCTCGGAGAGGACGTCGCCGGCATTATGTTGACGAACCCGAACACCGTGGGACTCTTCGAGGAGGAGATCGTCGAGATCGCCGAGGCCGTTCACGGAGTGGGGGGACTGCTCTACTACGACGGAGCCAACCTCAACGCCATCCTCGGCGTCGTGCGCCCCGGGGACATGGGTTTCGACATCGTGCACATGAACCTGCACAAGACCTTCGCCACGCCCCACGGCGGAGGTGGGCCGGGAGCCGGTCCGGTCGCGGTCGCGGCCCGTCTCGCACCGTTCCTCCCCGGCCCGAAGGCCGCGCGCGTGGGGGAGGGGTTCGCGTGGCGCACCCCGGCCCAGTCCATTGGTCGCGTCCACGGCTGGCACGGTAACGCTCTCGTGCTCGCCCGGGCCCTCGCCTACATCGAGGTCCACGGCGGAGACGGCCTGCGCCGCGTCGCCGAGCGGGCCGTGCTGAACGCCCGGTACTTGCAGCGTCGCCTCGCCGACACCCTTCCGGCCGCCTACGACGGACCGTGCATGCACGAGTGCGTTCTGACGGCGAAGGGGTTGAAGGACGAGACGGGGGTTCGGGGACTCGACGTCGCGAAGGCTCTCCTCGAGCACGGTTTTCACGCACCCACCGTCTACTTCCCCCTCATCGTCGAAGAAGCGCTCATGTTCGAACCCACGGAGACGGAGAGCCGCGAGACGATTGACGCTCTCGTGGACGCCTTGACCGACATCGCTCGCACCTCGCACGAGGACCCTGAGGAGGTCCGGGAGGCGCCTCGCTCCACTCCGGTACGCCGCTTGGACGAGGCGCGAGCCGCTCGTCACCTGGTCTCGACCGAGGACGCGGCGACTCGTTAGGCGGGACTTAGGTCCCGGGTGGGGCCGGCACGACACCCGCCGCCTCCCGGCATACTGGTGATACCCCCTGTGGGTATACAGGCCGAGCGGAGGTGGGAGAGTGGACGGTCCCGGGTACGTAGACGACAAGGACCGTCTGCACGCGCGTCTGCGCCGGATTGAGGGACAGGTCCAGGGCGTCGCGCGCATGATCGAGTCGGATCGGTACTGCATCGATGTGCTGGCCCAGATCTCGGCCGTGACCCGAGCCCTCCAGGGGGTCGCCCTCGAACTCCTGGACGACCACTTGGCCCACTGCGTCGCCGGGGCGCTGGGGGAGTCCTCCGGTACTCTCGACGCCAAGTTAGCCGAGGCGAGCGCGGCGATTGCTCGCCTCGTTCGCTCGTGACTCTCGCCCTCCTCCCACTTCTCCACGGACTCCTGCACGGAGTGCGCGAGGGTCTCGACATGATCTGGGCGACCGCGTGGGCCCTCGCCCTCGGGTTCACCCTCTCCGGGATGGTGCAGGCCTTCGTGTCGAAGTCGGCGATGACCTCTCTTCTCGGGACCCACTCCCTCAAGTCCCTGGCCCGGGCCACGGGACTCGGCGCGGCCTCTTCGAGCTGCTCCTACGCCGCCTCGGCGATGTCGCGCTCCCTCGTCGCGCGGGGGGCGGACTTCACGACGGCCATGGTCTTTCTCTTCTCCTCCACGAACCTCGTTATCGAGCTCGGCATCGTGCTCGTGGTACTGGTGGGGTGGACCTTCATGGCGGCGGAGTTCGTCGGGGGTCTCATCATGGTCCTCCTGCTCGCCCTCCTCGGCTCCCTCGTCTTTACCCGCCGTTTCGAAGCGCGAGTGCGGGACCGGTTGGAGGAGGAGTTCACCGACGAGCCCCCCGTCGAGACGGAGCGCCCGTGGCGCACTCGAGCCGGCTGGTCTGACGCGGCGACCTACGCCCTGGCCGACGTGCGGATGCTGAAGAAGGAACTCCTCATCGGTTACGGCGTCGCCGGTTTTCTCGGGGCGCTCGTGCCGCCGAGGGTTTGGAGCGATCTCTTTCTCACCCACCACGGCGCCCTCTCCACGATCGAGAACGCCCTCATTGGACCCGTTATCGCGTGTCTCAGTTGGGTCTGTTCGGTCGGGAACGTCCCGTTGGCGGCGGCCCTGTGGGCCGGGGGGATCTCCTTCGGGGGAGTGATCGCCTTCATCTTCGCCGACCTCGTCTCCTTCCCCCTCATCCTCGTCTACCGTCGCTTCTTCGGTTGGCGCGTGGCGCTCACGATGGCCGGAGTGTTCTACGTGGTGATGGTGGCGGCGGCCCTCGCGACCCAGGGCCTCTTCGCCCTCGCGCACCTCACGCCGAGTCACCCCCACGCCCTCGTTCTTAAGTCGGTGGGCGGGGGCGTGACCGTCCTCTTTAACGTTCTCGCCGTTCTCCTCGTCGCGGGACTTCTCTGGCTCTCCCTCACCCGGTCCCGAGTGGGGGGTGGGGCGGGGTACGCTATCGACCCTGTCTGCGGGATGCAGGTGCGCACGAGTGACGCGCCGGCCCGAGCGCGCTGGCGGGACGAGACAATCTATTTCTGCGCTCCGCGCTGTCAAACCCGCTTTCTCGAGCTGCACCCCGACGCGCTCGCTGGCGCTGGTCGCGCCGCCCATTCTCCACCCACCACGAAGGAGGACCTCGTGAAAGATCCGGTATGTCAGATGGAGTTCACCGTCGCCGAGGCGGCGGCGGAACGCGAGTTCGAGGGGAAGACCTACTACTTCTGCGCGCTCAGCTGCGCCGAGGCCTTCGCAGCCAGTCCCCGCTCCTACCTCGCCAGCGGGATGCGGGTGGTCGATCCGGTGTGTCGTCACGAGGTGGCCCTCGAGGAGGCGCTCGGTCCCGCGACCTACGACGGCGTCGAGTACTACTTCTGTAATCCCGGGTGTCGCGCCGCCATCGAGGCGGCGCCGGACCGGTTCGCGAGGACCGCGACGGTGGTCGATCCCGTGTGCCACATGAACGTGGAACCTTCTCGGGCGGCGACGGAGCGCGAGTTCGAGGGGGAGACCTACTACTTTTGCGCGCTCAGTTGCGCCCAGTCGTTCGAAGCCTCCCCCGAGACGTACCTGCGCCCGAGTGACCGGGGGGCCAGTCACTCCTCCCACTGAGAGACCCCGCCCGGTCGCACCCAGCGATCGGATATCGACCACGGTGAGCCGAGGTGACGCGGCGGGCAACCTGATACGTAATCAAGTATCATGAAAGAGTGGACGGGCGACAGAAATCGGCGGACATCGTGAGGGAGGTTCGTCGTCTCGCGAATCTGACCCAACGTGACCTCGCTCGTCTCGCCCGTGTTCCCCAACCCACCGTCTCCGCCATCGAGTCCGCGCAACGAGAACCCTCCCTCTCGCTCCTGAGTTCCCTCGTGGAGGCGGCGGGACTCTCCCTTCACGTCACGGTGACTCCGCCCGCTCGCTGGAGCGCCGTGATGGTCGCCCGTCACCTCGCCGAGATTCTTCGCGAGTCGAAGGACCCGCGGCGTTCCGCCGATTCGGCCCTGCGAACAGTCCTCAGTTTTCGCGACGTCCTTCAAGGGATGAGTGACCTCGATGGTCGCCGTCTCGTGGATGATCCGCCGACTCTCGTGGGAGATTCTCGCTGGGACGCCTTTCTCGCGGCGACGGTCGAGCACGAGTGCGCTCGTCGAGACCAGCCTCCGCCCCGTTGGGTCAATAGCCCGGCCCGTTTCGTCAAGCCCTTTTGGCACGTGTCGAACAATCCCGACCTTCACCAGTGGGAGTTTGAGTCCGCTCCCGCCGCGTTTTTGCGCCACGGGGTCGTCGTCGCGGCCGTCGAGATGGCGAGCGTCTAGTGACGCGCGACGAGATGACGAGCGCCCTACGGGAGTTGGGCGACGAGCTGGCTCGCCGGGAGGTGACCGCGAAAATATTCGTGGTGGGTGGGGCGGTGATGGTCCTCGCCCACGACGCGAGAGACGCCACCGTGGACGGCGACGCCTACCCCCACGACCAGGTTCTCGCTGCGGCTCGCGACGTCGCTCGAGGACGGGGGCTCCCCGAGGACTGGTTACATTCCGCCGCGCACGGCTTCATCCCGGTCTTTCGCTCACCGGAGTGGCGCCCCCTCTTTCACTTCGGTTCCCTCGAGGTTCTCGCCGCCGACGATCGCCCAATGCTCGCGATGAAGATTCGAGCAAGTCGTGGTCAACGCGATGAGCCCGATATCGAAGTACTCGCGCGATCGTGTGGCGTGACGTCGGTCGACGAAGCTCTCGCTCTCTACGAGGAGTACTTTCCGGAGGACCCCCCGCCCGCGCGGGCTCTCCTCGTTCTGCGACACCTTTTGGCGAAGGAGCCGACTTCGAGAATCGTGGAGGAGTCACCCACTCGAGGGGAGACGCCGTGAGATGGTCGACGGTGGGCGTCGTCCGACTCGGGAGAGTGTGGGGGGCGAGGAACATCACGCGAACGGGGCGTGCGCGACCAGTGGTGCGCCGAAACCCATGGACCAGGTCACTCCGGCGCACCTCTCGCGTCGCGCGGGGTCTCCTCGTGGCTCTCGTTCTCGCTCTCGCACCCTCCGCCGTATCTGGGGGTAGTGGACTCACCTCACGCCCCCCCTCGAGAGCCTTTTCGGGAACCTGCTCGGTGCCCTCGCCCTCGCCGGCGCGGGTCGTCGAGTGTGACGCCCTCGGAGTGAGCGCGATCAATCAAGCGCGGGCCGCCGAGGGACTGGGCCCCCTGGCGCTACCGACCGGTTTTTCCGCGGAGTCTCTCGACGCGCAGATGCTGACCCTCGTCAACGAGGAGCGAGTCGACCGCGGACTCGCTCCGGTGAAGGGGGTGTCGAGCTTCCTCGACGTCGCCGCGCGCGCCGGAGCCCGCTCCGGGAACCCGCCGGTCCTCCCCAAGGGTCTCGCCGTCGGACACTCCGCCACGCTCTGGAGTTCGGTCTGGTCCCCAATTCTCGCCGACTACCTCTTCCTCTACGACGACGGCGAGGGGGGCGTGAATCTCGACTGCGTGACGCACCACCTGGGGCCGTGCTGGGCCGATCGTCGAGCTCTCCTCGCGAGCTATCCGGGCCCCCTCCTCATGGGAGTGGGATCGAGTGGCCGGGGTGGGGGAGTGTCGGGACTGGGACTGGTGATCACCGGGGGCGACCGCCTCGATCGAGTGAACGTCGTTCGCTGGACGAGTCTGCGGGCTCGTCTACGTCCCGGAGTCTCGATGAGCGTTCTCGTTCTCCCCGGAGGCCATCCCGCGACTCTTCTCGTCGGAGCGACGGGGGCGGCGATGACCATCTCCGTCTCGACGACCTCACCAGCTTTTAGTGTGGCCCCTTCGAGTTGCGTCCTTGAGGCGGGGGCGACCTGTTCACTTCGCGTCGTCGCCGCTCCCGGCGCCACCTCGGCCACCCTGCTCGTCGCGAGTGCGGGCGGGGTGAGTTCGGTGACGCTACGGAGTACCAGTTCCTGAGAAGGAACCCCGGGAAAGCTCGCGGCGCTCGCCTAGTGTGACCTCGACGAGGGGGTCACGTGCTCTGTACCAATGGTCATAACAACGAGGCGACCGCCACTCACTGTCAGCGGTGCGGCGTCGACACCTTTCAGGTGGCCCCCATCGTGGTGAGTGCTCCAGTGAACGGGTTCGCCATCGCCGCTCTCGTGCTCGGCATCATCTGGGTCTACTGGATTGGATCGATTCTCGCCGTCATCTTTGCGTTCGTCGCGTTTCGACAGATTCGTCGTCGCGGAGAGCGGGGTCGGGGTCTCGCCATCGCCGGGTTGGTGCTCGGTCTCGTCGGACTCCTTACGTTGACCGGTTTCGTTAGCGTCGTCGCGTTTATTTCGCACCACCACACTCCGGTGGGGTGAGTAGAGCTCACCCGTAGGGTGGGAGCAGGCGACCAACGGAGGTTCTGACGTGGCTCAGCACGTGGTGTTTGACGAGTACGGCGATATGAGTGTCCTGCGGGTGGAGGAGCGCGACCTCGTCGAGCCCGGACCGGGCCAGGTGCGCATCCGGGCCGAGGTCATTGGAGTGAACCCCGTCGACTGGAAGATCGTGCGGGGTTACTTGAAGGACAGTTTTGCGATGGAACTCCCGGGAACCCCCGGTAACGAGGGGGCGGGCCGGGTGAGCGCCCTCGGTGCGGGGGTGGAGAACCTTCAGGTCGGCGACCCCGTGGTGTGGAGTCAGTTCTCCGGCGCCTACCAGAGTGACCCGGTCGTGGAGGCCCGCGCGGTGCTCCGGCGACCCGACGGCGTCTCCGCGGAGGCCGCGGCCGTTCT
>JAGXAY010000002.1 GCA_018971385.1 Acidobacteriota bacterium
ATCGGTGATACTTGGTGTACTTGTTGCCGAATTCATTCCCAAATTTGTGCATGATGTGCTGTCGCCTGAGGACACGTATGTACACAAATTCCCGGAGCTATTCTCAAAGGCAACTTCATATGCTGAACCTGACAAGGCAATAATTGAAGGACTAGAGCCCGGCATCATTCCATCGTTCGTGTTGAAGTCGGAGCCAGGCGACCCTGTGGTGTAAATGTTCAGTTGACTGCTATTTGACTCGAACGCGATCGCGTAACTGTTTGTTAAGGGTGCGACGGCTGGCGATGTATTCGCGTACATGCCTTGACTGAGCGACGATGAGACGCCTGGATAGTAGCTGTATAAGGTATTTGTATTTGATTCGAAGCTACTGGTGTTGGGCGGACACCCCCAATCCCATACTAGAAATTCGGAAGGGGTTTCGCTCTTTATGCCGTAGATTGGTACGTCCGAAGGAATTTGCGAGAGAGAGGGCAATACCGCCGCCGGATCGCTACTGGAATTCAGCGGCTGCAACTTGCTGCTACCGTTTGGCAAGTACTCCGTAGCTGCGAACGTAGCCGGGCTAACCTGATCTCCAACCATTTGAGAACTCTGGTCCCAACCCTCGCCGAGCACCTCAGCGAGCTGTGGTACCCACCCAGATGGTGTGTAACTCCCGACTTCATAAAATAGTCCGGTCTGCTCGTTGTAGTAATACGGATCAAGACCCTGAAGTTGCAACGTGAGTTGGTTAGAACTTGCGTCATAGAGGACCTTGTAGTTATACGTCTGACCTACAACTGGCTGTGAGTAAGTGTTCTGAGTTAGAAATATCTGCTCGGTGACTTCTCCACCCTGCACTCCATTGACTTCCATGAACCAAAATGGTGTATAGACTTGTGTTCCGTTTGGACCAGGAAAGCCGTCTTGCGGATACTCCATATATCCGATTTGCGCCCAGGCCGTTGCAGCAGAATTGGTGAGCATAGCCCATGTACTTATTGTACCTCCGCTTGCGTCGGTCCACGGTTGATAGGTATCAATGGTTGAGGCAACGCCGTCGGGAGTACTACTTGGTGATAGAACCCAGCCCACGAAGTTGTCTGGTACTTGGGTGTTCGCTGGTCGTCCCGGATTGCAGGAATAAGGACTTGGGGCTGCGAGGACCACATTGTTGGCACTGGGTCCCACAGCCGCGACAATGACTAGGACTAGAGTGAAGGCCAGGGTCCACCGCTGTTTAGTCTTCTCACCACTCAAAGAAGTCAACCTCGTTCCCCGTCTGCGGGTCAAACATTACGAAGAAGTAGTGGAAGGGATATGCTGGAGCCGACGCGCCAGCAGGTTGCGCTATAGCGCGGTAACCGGAGGCGCTGTAGCTTGCACAGATCCAAAGGGGAGTTGGTGAGTAATGCGACGGATTATTGGTGTTAGCCCAGCGCCCCAAGAAGAGATGTCCACAAGTACTGGAACCAGTTAGGGCACTAGCGAAGACGGCAGCTCTTTGTTGTATTTCTGCCTTGGTGGTCGGTATGACGATCGCGAGGTCGCTGGCTAGCTGGATGGGTTCTTCCCCATGAAGGTTCCAAGTCTGTTGGTCGTTTGGAGCCAGTTGTACCTCGGATGCGCCTGGTGGCAGATAGCCTTCAGCATTAATTGCGGTCGCTGAGGGGCTTGGCACGGAGGTGGCGTCAGTAGAAACGCCTCGTGCCGGCGCGGGCGTCGTGCTCGATGCGGCTGAAGCCGTTGCTCCACATGCACTGAGACAGAGCAACATCACTAGCAAACCCAATCTACTTGAGTTCCATTTCGGAATTCTTCTAGCGATGTGTCTCATTTGGGATAATTATCCGACTATCGCCCCACGTTAAGCAACGTATACATGCATTTCGTTTCACGATGAAGTTGCCTCAATCTCACCAGCTATACCGCCCGGTCCGCTTCCGGTTCAGGTGCGCGATGCCAGCGACGCCTCCGGCGTACGCAGCCAAGAGGATGCCGACGAGGATGCGCTCGTTCGGGAAGTCTGCGAGGCAATATGTCCCAATCACCGCCCACTGCACCCCATAGCACGCCTCCATGACGCCAAGCACCCACGTCCAGGCCCACTCCGTCGATCCCCACCACCAGGTGAGGATGGCGAGCGGGATGAGCAGCCAGAGGACGGCGGGAGACTCAGAGCCCGCGAGCGTGACGGCGAGGATCGCAAGGGGAAGAGCAACGAGACACAGGTACGGACGGTCCCGTCTGGCAGCGACCACTGACAGGGCCAAGGTCCAAACCCGTCCGTGGTGTTGTGCGTGCCAGTCGTGGCACGCATGCACTGGCTGCGTTTTGTTCAGGAGGTAGCTGTGGTTCATGCGTTGCTGCGACGTTGTGCTCGTGCTCTTTGCCACCATTGTCAGGCGACTGTTTTCTCCGAGCACGATGCATCGCTGCACTGCGACAGGACTGCGCCATATATCACCGAAACGCCATGTTTTCGTCGAAACGGGCGCATGGCATCACGGTGGATGAGAGGGGCTGCGCCGAAGCGCAGCCGGACTTCTCCTGAACGCAGTCATTGAACCTCGACCCCAGTATCCGCCCTCTGGAGCCCTCTCCCACGGGACGTCACTGCCTTGTGACGACTCTGCCGGGGGGTCGTGACCGCCAGGGTCGGCCCTACCAGGGCCAGTAGCCGCTGTGATGAACGTGGGCGTGGTAGCCGGGGATGAACGGTGCGAGCGCTACGCCAAGGAGCACGACGAGCACGGTCCACGTCACGCCGACGTGGGTGCGGTTGAGCGTCCCCGGCTCCTCGGGCGGGGTGACGTCGTGCGCTTCGAGCGCCTCGATGCGTAGCTCCATCGGTGGGTGCGTGGCGGAGAGCACGGCTTCCCAGGCCGTCCGTCCGCCTTCCCACGGGGCGATGCGCTCCAGTGCCCGCTGGAGCCCGCCTCCGAGCCCTGCGGCTGCGGCACCGGCATCCGCCTGGTACTCGGCTGTCCGGGAGTCGCGGGCGGCAGCCGGGACCATGACGAACTTCGTCAGTAGGTAGGAAGGCCAGAGGAGCATCCACCCAAGGACTGCCATGACGGACGTCGTGCCCTTCACGACGGTCTGGCCACTCACGTGCGTTCCTGCCGTCCCAGCAGCAGGAACAACGCCCTGTTGGGCCTTCGGGCCGAAGCGGGCACCAGAGAGGAACATGCCGAGGCTGTAGAGGGCTGCAACGGGCCAGCCGAAGGCGAGGATCATGCGGTTCGCTATGGCGTCCCCCTGCTGCCAGTGGACCATCTCATGCGCGAGGACGCCTGCAAGCTCCCCGGAGTCGAGTCCTTCGATAAGGCCCTTCGAGAGCACGATGGTCCGGCTGTGGGTCCATGCCTGCGGGACCGGGGTGTCCATGATGAGGAGCTTCGGCGTCGCGCGGAGCTTCATGTTGTCCACGACGGTCTGCATGGCATCCGACAGGTGCAGCTCCCACTCCCGTCGCGACGGTCGCCGGTACCCCTTCCACCGGAGGAGCGTCGGCTCCATCACGGTCGCCACGATGCCTATGACCAGTCCCAGCACGATGCCGACGAAGAGCGCTGCTGCGACGACGGGGAGCGCTCCGAGGTAGGAACTGGCGTACGTCGCTGCGAACCCGCTCCCGAACCCGATGACTGCCGAGGCGATGGCAGCGATGAAGGTGAGCCCGCCTGCGGTGTGCGAGCTGAAGTTCAGGACGCCAGCGGTGTGTCCGGAGAACGTGATGCCGAAGAGGGTCACGACGACGGAGCCGATGGCGCTCACGAGCGCGACCCAGAGCGCGACGACGACAGCCGTCCAGGCTGAGGCGAGCGCTGCCGTCGCAGCTCCCGGCATGCGGAACGCTCCTGCCATGCACCACTCGATGGTCCCGAGGCCCGGCGGGAGTCCATCGCAGCGCCAGGCAAGGACCCGGTCATAGAGACCGAGCACTCCCCTTCTCCCCTGCCGCGACCTCGCTACCGGCGACACGTCGCCGGGCGGGAGCGGGACGGCCTCTTCGGACACGGGTGGAACCTCCTCCTCGGGGCTATTGGACGGGGATGACCTCCACGATGGCGTGGCGGTCCGTGGCAACAGAGCGAACAGCAGCAGTCCCGACAGGGAGCCTGCGGAGCGTGTTCGGATGGACGACGTACTCCTCGACGTCCCGGATGGAGCCCTTTGCCGTCGTGCCGGTCTCCCAGTCGATCTGGTGGGTCACCTTCCACGTGGGACGGGTCCCGAACTGTGCTGCGACGTCCTGGGCGTCGGCAGCTTCGAGGCGGTGCACGACGAGGAGTCCTGCCTGGAGGACAGCCTTCCGGAGGTCAGGGTCCTGCGGGAGGAACTGCGTCGCCAGAAGAAGGGGCATGGCTGCCTGCCGGGCCTGCAGCAGAAGGTCGATGATCTGCTTCGCCTCGTTGAGTGCAGCGAACTCGTCTATGGCACAGAGCACCGGGGCGACGGTCCCGCCCCGGGCGACGATCCGGAGGCGCCGGGCACAGGCTTGCTTCAGGTCCTGGATGAGGACCCGGCCCATGAGGTCCACGTCCTCGGAGGCTGCAGTCGCTGAGAGGCAGATGTACACGACGGACGGCCGGGCAAAGACGTCCTCCCAGTCGAGGACCTTGTCGGCCGTGAAGAGCGGTCCGAAGGCCCCCTGGAGGAGGGCGCCGAAGCGGTGCTGGAGCGAGATGATCCCGGACTTCCCGGCAGCATCGGCATCGTCCACGATGGCGGTGAGTTCGTCCTGGAGCCCTTCGTCTGCGATCTTCCTCGTGAGGAGACGAAGCCCGTTCAGGGAGCAGGACTCTGCGAGCTGGCGGAGCGTCAGGGGAAGCCCTGCTGCCAGCATCCCCCGGATGACGAGCGGCACGACGTGCATGCCGACCTGTTTGTAAATCTCTCCGGCTTCGCCGAAGGTGAACGAGCCTATGAGCTTGTTCGCGATGTCGGCCGGGGATCCCTGGCAGGGGTTGTACCCGATGGCTTCCGGGTCGTCGGGGTCCACGACGAGGAAGGGCAGGCGGTAGCGCTTTGCGAGGCGCTCCGCTGCACCACCGAGTCCTCCGCCCTTGCAGTCGATGATGACGAGCCCGGCACCGTTCCGCATGGCACCATCCGCGAGACGCTCCAGCGTCGTCGTCTTCCCTGAGCCCGAGGCGCCGGGGAGGAAGGTGTGGAGCCGCAGCTCCGACGGGTCGAGGTCGAACGGCTTGCGGCGGTTGTCGCGGAGTGCTCCGAGGCGGATGCCACCCGGTGGGTGGTCCGCAGAGGCAAGCATCAACTTCGCGACTGGCGACACGATGGAAGCGTAGTGATGGAGGAGGCTTCCGAGCTGGGATGATCCGGTTCGCTCACGCTGCCTCGCCTGGGTGAAGAGGCCAGAGGTGAGTGTCCGCTCCCGGGTGGAGAGGAACGCTTCCGTCCCAAGGAGCAGCAGCGGTCCTCCCTGCAGCTCGACAGCACAGCCGTGCCATACCGCAGTGCTCCATGGGAGGACGCTCGACGTCGGGAGGAGGTCGTAGAGGCGGCCCGGGAAGAGGAAGCCGAGCGGCCAGAGCCACGGGATGAGCTGCGCCTCGATGACGAGGCCCGCTGCGAAGCCGACCGAGAGGATGGCGATGGTCGGCCAGGATGGCCTCGTGATCTTCCATGCTCCCCAGGCGAGAACGGCGCCGAGGAGCATGCCCGGCATGAGGACGACGCATATCCCGATGACGACGCCGAGCGACACCGTGACGTTCGACCAGAGGTTGTACTCGGTCCCGACGTCGGAGGTCGCGGGGGTGGGGACGTGGCGGTCACTCAGCGGCCCTGCCATGGTCGAACCTCGATGAAGTCACCCGTCTTCATGCGCCTTACGATCTCCCGGATGAAGTCCACCCGGTTCGGGCGGACGTACCAGAGGACCTCCTCGTACTTCTCGGCGATGTACGCCTTGATGACCGTCTCGGCATCCATCCGGCTCCGGGGCGAGCGGTCCAGCTCGATGGCGATGGTGCGTTCCTTCGTTCCGTTCCGGGGAGGAAGGACGAGGACTGCATCGGGGATGCGTCCCGTCGTCTTGCGCTCCCCGGCGCGCTTTTCCCGGTAGCGCTCCGCCCGGCGCTCCCGCTCCGTGAGGAGCGTTGCGCCCGGGTTGGCAGCGAGGAGTTCCTCGGCGAGGTCCACGATGGCGAGTGCATGATGCACCTCGGCGGGCACGATCCGGGCAGGAGACAACCCGGTATCGGCGAGCTTTGCGCCCTGGCTCGTCACCCGGAGAACGGACGGTTCCCGGTAGTGGGTTCTCGTGCGCTGTAGGAGCGGCGGGTGGGCATCACAGAGCTTCCGGACCCGCTGGAAGGCTGCGGACTTTCCGTGCGGAGTGGGAAAGAATTTCGCTGCGATCTGGTCCACGGTGACGATGCCGTGCCGGGCGACCCAGACGAGAATGTCGAGGTCTCGTTCGGTGAGGTGCATATGGCCCGCTGCACGAAGCGGCATGCGGCCATTGCCATTCGGAAGGGTACGACTGCCGTTTGTGGACGGCTGCGACTCCAAGGCTCCTGTGCGCTTCGGATGTCCGGGCGCATTCATCGCTGTCTCTACCGGGCTCCCACGGCCTTGGTCCGTGGTCCCTCTGTTGCACCCTGATTATCTCCCGATACGCGACATTTGCCAATATCCCATATCGCAGAAGAACGCTCGCCTGGACTTCCCTTCTTCTCCCCTCTCCCTATCCCTGTCAGGAAGCCGAGCCTCTTCCTCTCTTTACTTTCCCCGTTGTCGCCTGCACCGCAGGTCCCTCTTACCAACCCAACCCTCCCCCATGATCTCGTCCCTCAACTCCTCTGCCCTGTCGTCCTCACCGCCGCCCCGCTGCGCTGTGCTCCTCCTTGGCCCCCAACCTGTCCTCCTGGTTCGACACCCCAGTCACACGTTGTGGGGGTGGGGTGTCGAAGGATTGCCTCTGCAATCCAGGGAGGGCAGCATGGGGCCGTTTCCCCTGTTCAGGAGCGCAGCGGGGCGGCGGCGGGCAGTCGAGAATGTTGGGACAGAGGCCCTGCACCACAGCAGCAGAGGCTAGTGCAGAGGGTTTCGGGAGGAGCGGACCTGCTCGTCCGGAGTGGTCCACCGGGTGCCAGGAGCCGCTAGTGCCACGCTACTCCCCTGCGGGAGGGGGATACAAGGACCATCAGGGGGAGGTGGTGCGATTGACGCGTTTGCTCGGTTCCGCCCTTGCTGGGGAGGGAGCTGGGCGAGCCTGAGGTGCTGAATGTGGCGTGCGGGCTGGCCCCCATTTATGCGTGAGAAGGTGAAAGAGACTCGCGTAGCGAGGTCTCGACGGTTAACACGACGGTAAATACGACGGTTGCGAGCAGTTGGGCTCTGATTTCGAAAGGCCAAAGAGACGTTGACGCCTAAAGTTTCGCACCCTGTGCGCACCGGAGAGTACCTATGGATAAGCACCGGAAGGTACCGTTTAGCGCACCGGAGAGTACCTATTGGAGTACACGCAAAGTACCTATCAGAGAGATACATCTATCGGTCGCTGTCTGAAGCGACCTGAAGGTGGCGCTTCACTGAGCCGATCAGTTCCATAAGCGACTGCTCGCCCGTGCTGGACTCCTGCTGTTTCTCCCGCTCCCATTCCTCTTCGACGTGACGCGCTGCGGCGAGATCGCTGGCGGAGCGCTCCCTGTCGGCTGCGAGAAGGAAGCCGAAGGCGTTGTCGGCTTGTGTCCCACGCTGTAGGTGCTCAACGATCCATGAGACAGGACGGCGAGTGAGCAGCTCGTTCAGAATGGCCCGTTGCTTGACGCTCGGCAGTCGGCTGTGGTGGGCCTCGCGCCATGCCCGGATGATGGCGTCTGGCGTCTCTGTCGTCGTGGTGTGCACGGCTTGGGACCGCGAGCAGGTGAGCACCCATGATCCCCTGCTGTGCCCGGCGGTGAGACGGAGGTGGTAGCGGGGGTCATGTCGCTCGACGACGTCGCATGCCTCTCGGACCCTCTGGGCGATCCGTCGTGGTCGCGATGCCCAGTTGAGCTGAAGCACGTCTGCGATCGCCAGCGTGATGGGTGATGTGCGCCTCGTCGCCTCGTCGCCCCGAAGCAGTGGATACCGCCAGCCCTTGCCGATGCGTTCGGATTCGAGGAAGCTCCAGAGCCGTCCGGCCACCTCGTCTTCTGACCGGATGGCATCCCAGGTCGGTGCGTGGAGGTAGGTGACGCTTCCTTCTCGGAGGAGGTGGGCGACCGGTTCGCTGATCTTGACCCAGCCCTTGCCGCCGCCCCGGGTCGTGACGAGGTAGCCATCGATGAGGCCCCAGCCGATGATGGTCTCGTGCCCATCCGGATGACGGAGAGCAGACTCGAAGGTGACGCTGCGCAGGCGCCCAAGCGCGGCCCTGACAAGAGCACGCTGGCGCCCTCCGGCGGTCTCATAGCCGAGCAGGTCCGATGCCTCGCTGAGGCTGAATGGCACCTGCCGAGTGTCGGGACACCCCGAACGGACGTACACGGTCGTGAGGTGCGCGAAGAGGCGCTGATCGGTCGTAGTGAGATTGCGTCCTTCGACCTTGCGGAACGGATGGCCGAACAGGAAGAGGGAGACGACGGTGTCGTCGGTGGTTCCACGCGGACGGGCATGCCAGATCGGGGTTCGGGCAAGGTTGGTTTCGTGACCGATCGTGTTCTTACCCTTCGAGAGCAGCGACGTGGTGATGACGGGGAGGGAAGAGCAGGACTCGTTCATAGGCGGTGTTGGACTGGATAGCTGTACATGCAGCGATGCAGACATGCAGACATCTGCATCACTTGGCCTCGTCGAGCATGCTGCGGACATCCTCGGCGAAGACGGGGTCCGACTCGATGCGGCTGAGGAGGAGCCGGATGATGGTGCTCACATCGCTGTCGTTCGCCAGAGCGAACTGCCGGATGTAGCGATGCTGCGCTTTCGGAAGGTTGATCGTGAAGCGCTGGACCTGTGAGGACTGCCGGTCGCTCGTCCCCGCCTCAGGTTGAAGAGAGGATGGTGCCGCGACAGGAGAGGCAGGCCGCACTCCGGCGGCCGTCGCTGCGAGTCGTGCCGCGAGATCACTTGCTTTCGGGGTCATGCTGCCACCTCCTTCGTGAGTAGTTCATCCAACACGGCGCCATAGCGGTGGCCATCGGGAGGAACGAGCCCGAAGCCCGTGACGTACGCCTCCAGAAGGGGAATCTCCGCATCAACGACGGGGATACCAAGTTCTCCGAGTGTGTCCCGTGCGAGGCGGCTCATGCGAGTGTTCGGACGCACACGGGTCAGGAGCACACGAATCGTCGGAGCGTTCAACCGTTCGACGGCAGCGATCAACTCGATCGTGGGTCGGAGCCGGTTGATATCCATGAGACTCGGAGCGAGCGGAACGAGGACGTCCGTCGCGCTGAGGATGGCGCTACGGACGACAGAATCATGGCCAGGTGGCGTATCGATGACAATGTGCTGATACCCGTTGCCAAGTTCGGCAAGCCGACGGTGGAGGTCCTCTCCAGAGTCCGTCAGCAGTGTGAAGGGGCAGTCCTGCCCCATGAGCAGAGCCCACTCGGTTGCCGATCCTTGTGGGTCAGCGTCGATGAGCAGCGTACGGCCACGCCTACCGAGACCTGCTGCCAGGTGTACGGCCGTGGTTGTTTTCCCCGTCCCTCCCTTGAGGTTGGTGACTGCGAGTCGCATGGTGAGAAGCACCTACTACAAGTGGGATGCAGATATGCAGCCGTATGCATGTATGGATATGCAGCCGTATGCATTTGCATAAATCAATATCCGGCATGTCCTGGGCTTTTGTCAATGGGGCATGTGACCGTTGGTCTCGGTTACTACTGCCCAGCACCGTCCAGCAACCGCTCCAGGGCGACCTTGGGTATGAGGATGCGCCTGCCAATGCGGAGGCAGGGGATCTCGCCACGGCTCACGGCGTCGTAGGCGGTCGCGGGCGGTGCCGAGCACGACGGCAGCCTCCTCGACGGTCATGGTGAGCCGCTGCGGTGGGCGCTCCTCAATGACCGGTCCGACGGTCCGACGGTCGACGTGCAGCTCGTCCGACTCGATGACGGCGACGGCTTCGCTGAAGGCATCGAAGTGTGCGTACCACCAATCCAACTGGGTGAAGGTAAAGCGTCCGAATGTCTCGGCGCCAGCAATCTCGGGGAGGTCGAGGTCGGTCTCGACGGACACAAGCCCCAGTCTTATGCGCGAGACGGCAGTCCGGCGTATTCCTTCCTGGCTGCGAGGACCTGGCCCATGAGGGTGGCAGCGGCCCGGTTCCGCTCCTCGATGGCATGCGAGTACACCGGGAGGGCGAAGAAGGGATCAGAAAGGCCGAGGAGGTTGGCCACGGTCCGGATGTCTATGCCTGCATGGATGAACTGCGTTGCCGTGGAGTGGCGGAGGTCGTGGAGACGCGCGTCGGGTGCTCCGACGGCGACCCACACCCGGATGAAGAACGACGTCACGTCGGACCACCGGAGGGCGCACCCCCCCGGCACATCCCTTTGAGCGCAGCGAGCATGAGGAGCGGAGCAAGACAGGGATTCCGCCGTTCTGCCTCTTCCATGACCTGCTGGACGAATGTCCTCAGTTCCTCACACTCCGTGGCTGTTGTTTGACTACGGGGAGGTTCTCTGCCTCGCCCCCTCGGACGACGAGCGCCGGGGACTCGAAGAGTTAGTGGCAACGTACCTGACGGGAAACGTCCTGTGGGATCGATACTGGCTCGAACGTCCCGCTTACGATCTCGGTGCCGTCACGACGGGCGAGTACTGGAGTCGAGTGCTAGGTACGTCACTCGACTCTGCCCACCTTGATGAACTCCACGACCACGACGTCGCGATGTGGAGTCACCCGAACCCTCAAACTCTGGAGTTCGTGTCTCGAGCCCACGACGCGGGGTACCGACTCGCACTCCTGTCTAATGCGCCGGCGCCCTTCGGGGACGCCTTCGACACGATGAGTTGGCTCGAGGTGTTCGAACCACGAGTGTTCAGCGGGCGACTCGGCGTCGCCAAGCCGACACCTCAGATCTTTCGGGAGTGCTTGGACCTTATGAAAGCGTCCGCCGCTGAGGTCACCTTCATCGACGATCGCGAGGAGAACGTTCGAGCAGCAGAAGTTCTCGGATTCTCAACCCTGCACTTTGAGGACGCGAGCCAACTCAGTCGACTGTTGGACTAGACACACTATCGAGGTGGAACTACCGAGAGTATGAGCCTCTACTACGCGAAGGCACCGCGGTCGGCACCCTGACCATGGGTTGTCGAGTAGCGAGATGTTCGTCGACTACGACTCAACTTCCCGGGCGTCGTCAGGACGTCGCGTTCTTCTTTCGATGGATCATGGTTGGCTCGACACAGGGGCTGTGCGACTATTGACCATTAAGAAAGCCCCCCGTACGAGTCCGGTTCCCGACGACGACGGGAGAAGGTCAGATCCTCTCGCTCTGCACTCAGTTAACTGCCACCAAAGTCGGGCAGCACGAGCGAGCCGTCGGGTGTCAACTCGAAGCCGGGGTTATGGGCTATCTCCCGTACGTGGCCATCCGGATCAGCGAAGTAGCCGGCGTAGCCGCCGTAGAAGGTCCTTGCGGCCGGTTTCGTCACCGTTCCTCCCGCGGCCTCAGCGGTCCCTAGTATCTCGTCGACTTCCGTCTCGGTCCGTACGTTGTGGGCCAGGGTGATACCGCCGAATGCGTCGCCCACTCTTTCGCTGACGCCCGCATCAGCCGCGAGTTTGCGGGAGTCCCAAAGGACTAGCGCCATGCCCCCTGCTTGAAAGAACACGGTTTCTTCGACCTCTTGACCGTGCCACCCAAGTTTCTCGTAAAACGCCCGAGCGCGCGCCAAATCAGACACGCCCAGCGTGATGAGGCTCACTCGAGGTTCCACCCTGCCAATGTAGTGACACTGCGGGAGACGGAATTGCTGCGGGAAAACTGAAGAGTGACTTCCTTGATAGGAGGCGTCTCTGACTTGTTCCAGCATCGAGAAAGTCCAGACGACTTCGGTGGTCGCGCTTGTACTTCTCACGGCGCGCTCCAGTAGATTCAGCCACATTCGAAGCAACCTCTTAGTGGCGGGGGCAGGATTTGAACCTACGACCTTCGGGTTATGAGCCCGACGAGCTACCAGACTGCTCCACCCCGCGTTGGGACTCTTCAGTATAGGGGGTCGGCGCCGGTCTCGACAATTCGCTCAAGTCTCGCCAAACTTCTTCACAACTCGTCACCTTCCCCCGTACCATGGGCCCACCTCAACAGTGGGAGATTCTCGCCATGGAAAAGTACCTCGTCACCTATCACGGACCCGCCATCCCCTCCAACCCCATCGTGAAGGCCGTCGCCAAAGCGACCTTCGGGGCGTGGAAGATGACGACGGGAGACGCGATCATCGATCCGGGCCTTCCCACCTTCCCGGTGGGCCAAGTCTCGAAGTCGGACGAAGAGAAGGGGTCGGACGTCACCAGTTACATGGTGATTCAGGCCGAGTCCGTCGACGCCGCGAAGTCCGTCCTCGCGAAACACCCCTACGTCAGCAACGGGGGGACCCTCGTCATTCACCAAATGATTGAGATGTAGCGCTCGGGGGACGACCCTGACACAATAGGCCTTTGAACTTAAGGAGACCCCGTGCTCATCGTGACGTCGAACGACATCCCCGGCTATCGCATTACCAAGGTCCTCGGTGAGGTGAACGGCATCACTGTTCGCACCCGCAACATCGGCGCTCAGTTCGGGGCCGCCCTCAAGAGCCTCGGCGGTGGCGAGCTTCGAGGACTCACTCGCCAGCTCACCGAGACGCGCGAGGAAGCAATCGAACGACTTGCCGAGAACGCCACGGCCATGGGGGCGAACGCCGTCATCGCCATGCGGTACGACTCCAACGAGATCAACGGGACCTTCCAGGAGGTTCTCGCCTACGGCACCGCCGTCGTGATCTCCGAGAACGCCTAGAGCTCGACGATGATGTCGACCAACTCCACGAGGTCGCGCGCGACCGCCGTCGGAGGGTCCATGTAAGACGGAAAGCCCGCCCCGGTCCGGTCGACGTAAGCCCCCATAAGGCCGGTGCGCTCCGCGCCGTGGAGATCCCAGGGGTGCGCCGCCACCATGACCGTCCTCCGGGGATTCACGCCGAGATCGTGGACGACCCGACGATAGGGGTCGGGACGGGGCTTCCAGCCCCCCACGTCGACGGCGCCGATGACGTCCATCTCCTCGACCGGCACCCCCGCCGCTTCGAGAACGGCGCGCGCCGTCTCCGCCGATCCATTGGTCAAGGCCACGACGGGAATGGACGCCCCGAGCAACGTACGTAGGGCGGGCACGACGTCGGCGTGGACCCCGAGGTGGGCCATGCTCGAGATCACCGACTCGATGGTCTCGTCGCTGACGTTCACTCCGGAGAGATGGGCAACCTCACGGAGGGCCCGACGTCCGAGGTCGGGAAAACCCACCGCTCCCCCGGTCAAGTTCACGGCGAATCCGTCGCGCAGGACCGTAGCGAACCACCAGTGCACGCTCGACGGAGTCAGGCCCGCCACCTCGAAACTCGGTCCGAGTCCGGAGAAGTCAATCAACGTCTCGTTGACGTCACAAATAACGAGTTCCGGGGTCGACACGACACATCCTTTCTTCGAGGGACGAGGAAGCTCGCCCTATCCCGCGAGGGCCGCTTGCGCCTTCGCGATCGCCGCCTTCACCGCGTTCATGTCACTCTGGTAGAGGCCGAGGTTGCCCGAGGTGAGGGCCGCCTGCGCCGCGGCGTAGTCGCTCTGGGCCTGGGCGAGGTAGGTCGTCGCGAGGGCGGAGCCCGTCCCTGAGCCCTTAGAGCCCCCCGAGGGGTGGGTCGTTCCCCCCGAACTCGAACCGCCGGACGTCGCGGCCGGACCGAGCACTTTAGCGAGAGCTTGAGAGATCGTCGGTTCAATGGCGACGTCCTGGTTAAAGACGGCGATCACGAAACGCAACTGGGGCATCGGGTTCGAAATGGAGGTGACGTAGAGCGGACGCACGTAGAGCACACTCTGGTCGAGGGGCACCATGACGTCGTTTCCGAGCAGGACCTGACTCCCGTGCTGGTCGAGCAGAGTGATGTTGGAGCTCACGGCGGCGTTCTGCTGGATCTCCGAGTCGGCCTGGGCCGGACCGGTCACCGACTGACCCCGAGGGGTGACGTAGACGTTGAGGTTCCCGTAGTCGTTGATGTCGGAGGTGGCCTCGAGGAACGCCGTCAACGTCTGGACCGTGGAGGAGTTACCGGCCGGCACGTAGGCCAGCGACTCCAGCAACTGTTGGTGGTTGACCCCAGGCAAAGCGCCCACCTGGTAGATGGGCGACATGGGGGCGTTCTGGGTGGCGATCACCAGATTGTTGGCGTTGGTGACGGCCGTCTGAGCCAGAGTCGAACTGGGCGGGCCCGCCCCGGTCGTCGGAGAGATCTGCCACTGGTCCGACGCGTTGTAGAAGGCGGTCGGCACGGTGATGTGGTAGCGACCAATGGCGGCGGCCTGAGCGGCGAAGATGTCCTGGGGGTAGCGCAGGTGCTGCTGAATCACCGCCGGCATCGCCGAGAGCGGGTGGAACATACCGGGGAAGATCGCCTCGTAGGCCCGAATGATGGGATCGGTGGGGTCCATCACGTAGTAGTTCATCTGGCCGGTGTAGGCGTCGATGACGACCTTCACCGAGTTGCGCACGTAGTTAAAGGAGTAGGGCAGGCCCGACGCACTGAGGCCCAGGGAGTCGGCGTTCTGGGAGTAGGGGTACTGCGAGGACGTGGTGTAGCCGTCGAGTACGAAGTCGACGTGGCCGTTCGCGATGACCGCGTAGGGCTGGGAGTCGAAGGAGAGGAAGGGGGCCGCCTTCTGAGCCATGGCGGTCACGTCGCGAACGAAGAGGACCCGGGAGTTGGGGGTGATCTGGTTGGAGATGAGAAAGTTGAAGTCACTCAGTCGCATGGCGAGGGCCAACCGAGAGAAGAGCCCCCCGACCCGCACGCCCCCCGAGCCCGCGTAGTGCGTCTCGACGTTCGCCCCACTGGGGAGCTGGTAGTCGATCTCGGGCTGCTTGGTGTTAGCGACCACCCAGCCGGAGTCCCCGACACCGAAGTAGATCCCGGGTTGGGTGAGAGTGGGCAGACCCCCCGTCGAGACCGGGGGGAGGTTCGCCACGTCGAAAATCGGGTTACCCGTCGTGGGGTCGACCTGGTTGGCCGCGAGCAGGGCGACGCCGTAACCGTGGGTGTACTGCAGGTGAGTGTTCACCCACCCGGCCGAGGGCAACGAGGAGGGGGAGATTTCGCGGGCACCGACGAGCACCGGGGTGAGGGCACCGTTCACCTTGTAGCGATCAACGCCGAGCGTCGTGAAGGTGTAGTACGAGCGAATCGACTGGCGCCGAATGGTGGTGGCGAGGGCGATCTGGGGATCGGGGTCCCAGAGTCGAATGTTGGTGAGCGTCGCGGCGTCGGCCTTGAGGACCGTGCTTGGGACTGTCGAGGATCCGGCGAAGGTGTGATACGTCACCTTGGTCAGGCCCCAGGCCTGGCGCGTGGCGTCGATGTTGCGAGCGATGTAGGGAGTCTCGAGGGTGCTCTGGGCCGGAGAGACTTTGAGGGTCTGCAGGAAAGTCGGGTACAGGACCCCGATCACGAGCGCAACGAAGGCCCAGAGTCCGACGGCGACGGCCGGAAGGGACCAGCCCCGCATTCTCACGTTCGCCAGCAGAATCACCGCGGAGGTGAGCGACAGCACGACGAGGATCGTGAGCGCGGGCATCCGCGCGTGAACGTCGGTGTAGCCCGCGCCCTCCACGTACGCGTTGGTCGAGGTCACGAGGTGCCAGCGGGCGATGACGTACCCGGCGGCCTTAAAGAGGGCGATGAGGGCCCCGAGCACACTCAGGTGAGCCTTCACTCGAGGGGCGACCGAGACGCCTCGCGCCCGAGCCCGAATGCCGCCGTTCAAGAAGTGGGCGAGGGTGGTCAGAATGAGGGTGACGAAGAGCGCGACGAGGCCCCAGGTCACCACGAAGGAGTAGAAGGGCAGGGTGAAGATGTAGAAGCCGACGTCCTTGTGAAAAAGGGGATCGACCGTCCCGAAGGTCTGGGCGTGGCGGTAGAGGAGCCAGACGTTCCACTGCCCCGAGGCGTTCAGGCCCGCCACCGCACCGGTGAGCAGCGACACCACGCCGTAGACCAGGGCCGCCCGGGGGCGAACGGAGTTCTGGAAGCGCCGCACGAGTTCATCGTCCGGTTCAAAACTTAAGTCCCGGGCCCCGAAGCGGTCGGCCAGGATCAGATTGACCCACATCACCACCGCGAAGAGCGCTCCAAAGACGAGGGCTAGTCCCACCTTCGTCCAGAGAATGCCCGTGAAGACCCCCCCGAACCCGGCCTGGGAGAACCACATCTGGTCCGTCCAGAGCACGGCGAGGCTCCGCAACGAGAAAATGATCACGAGCAGCAGGACCACCCCGAGGGAGATCCAGAATCTCTTAGAGGGTCGACTCAACCTCCGCGCGGAGGGGACGTCGGAGGGCGAGCGCACGCCCTCAGCCTAGGACTTCTGGGTGACCGGTATCACCGCACAGGCGCACCCGGCGTGCACCGGGGGGTAGACGGCGCCACTCGGGAAGCTCTGACCAGCCTCGCGTTGCGTCGCGGCGTCCAGGGCGCAGGCGTCACAGGGAGGATCAGTCGGCGCGTTGACGAATCTCACGAGATGGCCCCGGGACGCGAGGACGACGCCGAGGTGAAACGCTCGTCGCCCCGTGTCGGTGGCGAGACGCTCGATACGAGCACCGCGCCACTCGCGGTAGGCGGAGTTCACCCGTTCACTCGCTTGTTCGTGACCATCGGCGGCCATTCGTTTACGCAGCGCCACCACGACGGTCACGGCGAGATCGGTGACGCACTCCTCGAGATCGGCGGCGGTGATCTCCCGGGAGGGCACTCCCCCCTCGTCCACCGCGAACTGAACGCCGGCGGCGGCCGCGTCCACGAGGGCGTCGAGGGCGGCGCTCGCGTAGCGGGCGCGCTGAGTCAACTCGTCGTCGAGGTGGGAGAGGGGGTCTCCCGCCAGGTCGCGCACCAGGTCGAGCGTGATGTTCTGGTCGTCCTGCAACGCTCGCTTGACCTTGCGCACGAGTACGGCGAGGGACTCGTTGAGGGCTTGGTCCCTCCGCGCGAAGAGTTCTCCCACCGGGGTCTCGGGACGCGCCGGGAGACTCGGTCGCTTCGGCGGCGTCTCGCTGGCTCCGCGCTCTTCGAGGGTGGCCTTGCGTAAACGGGCGAAGATTTCGTTCACGACGTCGGTCCCCGACGGGTCCTCATCGACGAAGGACTCCGACTCCTCGCTGGTCGAAGTCGCCGGCACCGGGGCGGCCGTGGGCGCGGGTGGCGTCGAGCCCGTCGCCCTCGCCGGTTCCTCCACCGGGACGAGGGGAGTCTCGGCGACCGGACGCAAGGGTGTCCCCGCGAGTAACTCTTCCTCGGTCGGGTCTTTCACCGGCGGGCGAAGTCGCAACGCATCGATCGCCGCCTGGCGAGCTTGGTCGTCGGAGGCGACGAGAGTATCGAGAGTGCGCTCGACGTGATCGCGAAGCGACGTCATCGACTCGGCCAGCGAGTCGCGCGCCGCGCGCAACTGATCGATCTGAATGTGCAAGGCCTTGCGCTTGACCGCGAGGTCCGAAAGGATCGTGCGGCGGGCGTCGTTCGCCTGCTCGACGATGGCCCGCCCCTGCTCGCGCCCCCGTTCCACCAGAGTCTGTCCGTTCACCTTCGCGGTCTCAACGAGCCGGTCGGCGGCTTGGCGGGCTTCGGCGTCGGTGGCCTCAGCCGCGCGCTCCGCCTCGGTCATCATTCGCGTCACGCGCTCCTGAGCCTCCATGAGGTGGGCCGCCGCCCGCTGTTGGGTCTCGGAGATGATCTGGGCGGCCCGCTCCTGAGCCTCCGCCGTCACCCGCCCGGCCTCGTCGTGGGCCGAGCGAAGAATGGCGGCGCTCTGCGCCCCGAGGGCCCCGACCAACGTCGACTCGTCGATGACGGGATTCGCGGCGCGGCGCAGGGCGTCGCTCAGTTGATCCTGAGTATCGTGCAGGCGAGCATCCAATTGGGCGATTTCTCGGGCGAGCATCTCGAGGTGAGCGCGAACCTCCTGGGGGTCAAAACCCTTGCGCACCGTGGAAAAGGAGGTTCGCACCACGTCATTAGGGTTCAGTCGAGTGGTGAGAATCCGGCGGTCGTCCATCCCGTTCAGCCTAGGTCGCTGCCCCCTCGCGGCGAGGTATTACCGGACAGCGTGAAGGGAGTGGGGTGCGGGGGCGCCGAGGTGGCGCAAATCGGTGAGAACTTGAGCGAGGGAACTGACGCCGATGACCCGAAGAGAGGAGTGGGCGACCGCCGTCGCTTGAGAGAGCTCGGCCGCGGGAACAAAAAAGACGGTCGCCCCCGCGCGCTCCACCGCCACCGTCTTCTCCGCGACTCCGCCCACCTCGCCGACCGTTCCGTCGAGCGAGATGGTTCCCGTCGCCGCGATGGGAATGGGCCCGGCAATGGGAGTCGTGGACAAACGGTCCATGATGGAGAGGGTCATGGCGAGACCCGCCGAGGGCCCCCCAATGTTCGCGGTGTCGACCGCGACGTGCACCGGACTCGTGACCCGCACCCCGTCCTCGATTCCGACGCCGAGGAAGGCAGAGAGGGTTCCCACCCCGGGACAGGGCGAACTCACCCCCGCCGGGGCCCGCGTGGACCGCACGACGACGGCCCTCGGGGAGAGTCGGGTGAGAACCCCGCTGGGAGAAAAACGGGCCGGCGCCACCTCGAGGTGAACGAGGTCGCCGGGCCGAACCTTGGAGAGCGAGCGCACGAGCGCGCAGCCCGAGGAAACGGGGGTTGAATTGAGTGACTGGATGAGGTCACCGACCCCGAGTCCGGCCACCGCGGCGGGTGAGTTACTCGCCACCTCGGTCACGACCGCGCCATCGCCCGTCACCACGGGTTTCCACCCGAGGGCCCTCAGAGCCGACACCGTGGCGGCTTGCTGGGAGTCCGCCATTTGGAGGAAACCCTGGGCGTCGAGCTGGGACGCGGGAACTCCCGGACTGAGCAGCGCGCTCTCGGGAATGAACTGAATCGCGCCTCCCCGCAGATGATCCACGAGGTCACCGAGCACGCTCAAGCGCTGGAGGTAGACGTCCACCAGGTACACCCGGGAGTGGTGATCGCTCGTCGTCGTTCCGCTCACCGAGACGAGTGGGGGAACGAGGGTCGCTTGACCCGGTGTGATCGCGTACTCCGACGTGGGCCAGAGTCCGAGGATGACGACGAGGGCCGCCACGACCAGGGCAACGGTGAGAAAGAGACCTAGGCGGCGCACTCGCCACGGAGATGGTGGAATGGACGCGTGGCTAATGACCCCACGCTAGCGAAGAGCGACCGCGACTACCTCCTCGCGGCGCGCCATCTCGACACCGTCGATCTCGAGAGGGTCCGGGGCTTTCTGACCTCGAACGACGATCGCACCCGCGTCCTCGCGCGTCGCATCCTCGCGGCGCGCCGCGTCATGACCGACGACGAGTGGACGAGTGCCCTGACGGATTCCTCCTCGGGGGCCCGCCGCGACGCCCTCGAGTGGTTCGCCCGCGAGGAATCCGACGTCCGCCTCCTCCCCCTCGTGCGCGGGCTCCTTGCGGACTCGGACGCCCTGGTGTGCGAGGCGGCCTGCTTCGCCCTCGGAGAGCTCGGCGACGGCGACGCCCTCGACGCCCTGTGCGACATTGCTCGCCGTCACGAGGACCCCCGATGCCGCGAGGCGGCCCTCGGAGCTCTCGGAGCCCTGGGCGATCCCCGAGCGACCGAGACGGTGATTGCGGCCCTCGAGGATAAGCCCTCCGTCCGCCGACGCGCCGTCGTCGCCCTCGCCGCCTTCGAGGGCCCCGAGGTCGACGCGGCTCTCGAACGGGCCCGCGAGGACCGGGACTGGCAGGTGCGCGCCGCGGTCGACCAGCTCGACCCCCACGGTCTCGGGGAGTAGTTAGCGGTCGATCTCTCGAAAGAGAGAGTGCAGGTTCGACATCTGTTCGAGGCACATCGCGAGGCCCCGCACGATGACGGTGCCGGGGTCGTGTGCCACGTTCACGCTCACCCCCGTCGAGGTTTCGAGGAGTTCGGCGACGTCGGCCAGTTGAGAGTGACCTCCGACGAGAGCCACACCCTGGGTCGAGACGTCCTGGGAGAGATCGGGCGGGGCGTCACCGAGGCACTCCTGCACCAGTCGTTCGGCGGCCGAGGCCACCTCCGTCACCGCCGCGTTCACGAGCTCGGGGGCCACCTCGAACTCCACCGGGCGCCCGTCCGAAATTCGACGCGCTCGAACGACGACCGAGTGACCCCGAATGCGGCCGCGGGCGGAACCGAGCTCGACCTTCAACTCCTCGAGCACGGCCGGTGAGACCACCACGTTGTGGCGAATTCTCAGGAGCGAGGCGAGGTTCTCTTCAATATTGTTCCCACCCACGCGCCGGGCGGCCGAAGTGACGATTCCCCCGAGGGAGATGAGTGCGGCCTCGGTCACCCCGGCTCCGAGGACGGCGACGGCCGAGCCCACCGGATCTTGCACCGGCAGGCCGAGACCGATCGCCGCGGCGACGGGGGCCTCCATCAGGGTCACTTCTTTCGCACCGGCGCGCACTGCGGCCTGGCGCAGGGCCCGACGTTCAATGGAGGTGGCGACCGTCGGAACGCTCATGATGACGCGCGCTCGCGAAAGCTTGGAGATGCCGGCTCGCTCGAACAACCCCGAGATCAGGCGGGCGGTCACGTCGAAATCCACCGTGGTGCCTTCGGCGAGGGGGCGAAACACGACGACGTGACGGGGCAGTCGACCGACGAGCGCGAGAGCCCGATCCCCAATCTCGACCACGTCTCCCGAACTGGTGTCGAGGGCCACCAGGGTCGGCTCGTCGATGAGCACCCCCCGTTGGTCGGTGGCGAGGCGAGTCCGGGAGGTCCCTAAGTCGATCGCTACGTCAGTGGCCACGGTTGCCCATGCTAGGTCCGGACCAGGGAGGGGGCGCGGGGACCTAGGTTGGGGGAGTGAGTGAGATGCCCTTTGGACCCATGTTCGACGACCTCATGCGGATGCTGTCCCAACAGGGTCCCGACGCCTGGTACGTGAACGCCACCCAGATGGCGATGAGTATCGCCCGCGGTGACGACGGTGACCCGAACGCCCAACCCGCACTGCGTCAACGAGTGGAGCAGTTGGCTCCCCTGGTGGCGCGACACGTCGCCGCGCGACTCGGGCAACCGGTCGCCGACAACGCCGAAGCCCTCACGCGCTCGCAACTGACCGAACGGGCGCTCCAGCAGTGGCGACCACTGCTCGACCCCATGGTGGCGCTGACCCAGAACCTCCCCACCCTCGGCACCGAGAGCGAGGAGGACCCCGCGGGCCTCATGGCCCAGTTCGCGTCCACCCTCGGCCCCCTCTTTCTCGGTTTTCAACTCGGGAGCGTCGCCGGCCACTTTTCGGAGCGCGCCTTCTCCCTCGCCGCCCTCCCCCTCCCCCGGTCCTTCGCCCCGGCCCTCGTCGTGAACAACGTGGCCCGCTTCGCTGAGGAGTGGTCCCTCGATCTCGATCAGGTGATGACCTTCGCCCTGGCCAACGAGATGGTGAGCGCCGTCGTGCTCTCCCAACCGGGCATTAGCGACGCCCTACGCTTCATCCTGGCTGACACCGTGCGCGAGGCGGCGCGCACCCAGGGAGATATCGTGAACCGGCTCCAGGGTCTCACGGGTTCGGCCGACGCCGCCGACATCATGGCTCACCCGGAACGACTTCTCGAGGGGTTGAACTCGCCCGAGGACTCTCGCGCGACCCGGGCCCTCAACGCCGCCGTCGGAGCGCTCCTCGCGGTGGGAGACGCCGTGGCGAGCGACATCACGTCCGCTCTCACCGGACCGACGGACGCCCTCGGCGAAGCGTGGCGTCGGCGCCGCTTGAGCGACGCGCGCGGTGAAGACGCGGCGGCCGCCCTCTTCGGCGCCAGTCTTCAGGGCGAGCACCACGAACGAGCGGCCACCTGGGCTCGGGGGGTCATCGAGGCACACGGGGACGCGGCGACGAGTGCCCTGCTTCGCGCCGACGGCCTACCGAGCGACGATGAACTGTCTCAGCCCGCGGCGTGGTGGGGGCGAGTGTCGACGTCGCCCCTCGCCTGACGGGTCTAGGACTCCTCGTCGTAGCCGAGGTTCCACTCCACGAGCAGATTCTCTCGCTCGGCGTCCCGGTTGACCCGCTCCCGGTTACGACGGAACTGGGGATCGTGAGGGGGGAGAAAGCGTAGGCGGGCGTCGATACGGTCGACGAAGCCCTGAATCTGCTCCTCGTCCCCGAAGACCATCCGGCACTCCCAGTGGGGGGCCACGGGTCCGAGGTAGACCACCTGGACGTGACCGACGGGATCGGTGACCTCAGTGGTCTCGGCGCTAGGAATCTGGCTCACGAACTCTCCTCTTCGGCCGCGGTGCTCGGACTCTCCAGTCTAGACCCGCTCGCCCGTAGCCTGGCGGGGTGCTCGAGTGCGTGATCAACATCTCCGAGGGACGAGACGAGTTCCTCCTCGCCCGTCTCGACGCCGCCGCGGGCCCCTCCCTCCGTGATCGCCACAGCGACCCCCACCATCACCGGAGTGTCTTCACCCTCATCAACGACCGTGACGTCCTGCGTGACGACGTACGAAGCCTCTGCGCCCGCGCCCTCGACCTCGTCGACCTGCGCTCCCACGACGGGGTTCACCCCCGGCTCGGCGTCGTGGACGTCGTCCCCTTCGTTCCCCTCGGCGACGCATCCGCCGCGGGGGCCCTCGAGGAGCGGGACCGCTGCGCGCGCTGGCTCGGCGAACACGGGGTGCCGGCGTTTCTCTACGGAGAACTTTCTTCGGGCGAGTTCCGGGACCTGCCCACGGTGCGCCGGGAGGCTTTTTCGGTTATCTCACCGGAGTTCGGGCCCGCCGTCGCCTCACCCCGTTCGGGCGCCTCGGCGGTGGGGGCGCGCGAAATTCTCGTCGCGTGGAATATCTGGCTCACCGGAGTGAGCCTCGAGGAGACCCGACGGATGGCCCGCGAACTTCGTCGCCCCGGCCTACGGACCCTCGGCCTCGCCGTCGGATCGTTCACTCAAGTGTCCTGCAACCTCGTCGACTGGCGACGGGCCAGTCCCCTCGAGGTCTACGACGCCGTCCTCGCTCGCGTGGGTCGGGATCGCCTCGTGCGAGCCGAACTCGTGGGACTCGCCCCCACGGACCTACTGCGCTCTCTCCCCGAGAGTCGTTGGGGGGAACTCGGCTTCGACGAGTCGACGACGATCGAGAGCCGACTCACCTAGCTCGCGGCTTGGGCCCGGCGCTCGATGGCCCGGGCGCGACGGAGGCGCCGACGTTCCCGCTCGCTCATGCCACCCCAGATGCCGAATTTTTCCCCGTTGTCGAGGGCGTACTCGAGGCAGTCCTCGCGCACGACGCACCCCCGGCAGACCTCCTTGGCCTCCCGTGTGGAGGCGCCCCGCTCGGGGAAGAAGAGATCGGGGTCAACCCCCATGCAGTTGGCCCGAGCCTGCCAGCCCCGGTCTTCCATTCCGCTCAACACATCCACGATGTCCACGCCGTCTCCCCGAGGTCTCCGGCTGCCCTCAGCCGTGTAATTACACCGGTGTCATTGTGGCCGACGAGGGGCAATAATGCAAATCCTTCTTACGAGGCGCGCCGGTGACGCCGGGTCACGAAGTCGTCGAGGACGTAAGCGCCGAGGTCGTCAATCGAGGTGTAGAAGGTGCGCCCCCCGTTGACGCGAGCGATCTGCTCGACGAAGGGGAACTGACTCCGTTCGATATCGAGCGCGAAGGTGTTGATCACGATGCCCGCCCGAGTGCACCGCAGGACCTCGGCCATCGTGCGCTCCAGGGTCTCGTGCACCGGGGGCCACGAGAAGAAGGGCTCCCCGTCGCCGTCGAGGTGAGCGGTGGGTTCACCGTCGGTCACGACGACAATTTGGCGGACTCCTCGCTGGTCGCGCATCAGGTGACGGCCGAGGGCCAGGGCGTGCTGAAGGTTGGTGCCGTAGGAGTCGTCGATGGTCAGGGTCACGAGAGCGTCCGGCTTCAGTTCGAAGGCCAGAGCCGAGAAACCTACGACGGCGAGAAAGTCGCGGGGGTAACGCTGGCGGATGAGTTCCACCATCGCGACCAGCATCTTCTTCGCGGGTCCGAGATTGCCCCGTAGGGCCATCGAGCGGGAGAGGTCGATGGCGAAGACCGTCGCGTTGCGCTTCTCCCCCTCATAGTCGTGCACGACGAAGTCCTCGGGGGCCACGCGCAGCGGTAGTCCGGGCCCCTCGCGGCGAAGAGCGTTACGTAGCGTGTCGCCCACGTGGAGATTAACGAGCTCGCCCGTTTCGAACGTCCGCGAGGTCTCCTGACGTTCCCCGCGCACGTCACGTTCCCGCGAGAGATGACCACCGGCGAGAGCGGCGCGCGCGGCGTCGGCGAAGAGGTCCCGCAGCGCTCGTTTCCCGATCGCCGACACGGCCCGGGGAGTCAGGGAGAATTCGCCCCGTCGCGCCTCGAGATACCCCCGCTCCCGCAGGGCCGAGATCGTCTGTCGAAGACGTTCCACGTGTCGCGCCGCATCCTCGCCGAGGTGTCGGCGAATGTGATCCACGTCCACCTCGGGCAGGGCCAGGGCCGCACCGGAACGAGACAGCAGGGACTCGAGTTCGCGCAGCTCGGCGAGTGACTGGGTGGCGTCCACGGCGTCACTCCAGCCAGGTCCGCCCGCCGAACCCCCACTGCGGGACCAGTCGAGGTCGGGAGTCTCGTGGCGCAAGTTGGAGAGCAGTCGGTGGAGAGACCAGTCGAAGTCGGCGTCTTCACTCAGGTGGGACATCAGACTGCGAAGTTCGTCCTGCTGATCGGCAGACAAGCTGCGAAACATCGACTCGGCGGCCGCGCTGCGTTCCGCGAGAGAACGCACCACGTCGTCGAGGGAGTGGGCGTCCGGAAAATAATCCCGGTACTGCTCGAGAAACTCCTCCGTCGCCGCGTCGACGTCCTCACCCCGGCGGCGACGCTCGAGAAGTTCGGAGAGATTGTTCATCATGTCGCGTAGACGCGCGAGCGCCGCCGGATCCGGATTCGCCAGGGCGTCCTTGGCCGCCTCGAAGTAGGTTCCCGCGAGATCTCTCGTTAACTCGTCGGAGAGACGCCCGAACTCCTCGGCGGCTTCGGGCGAGGCGAACTCGTAGTGGCGAGCACTTTCGAAACGCTCCGCAAAACGCGATCCCCAGAGTGCTCGCTCGAGGTTTCGCCCCTCGGCGAGGCGCCGAGCGTCGGACTCCCGGGCCGCATCCTTCGACTCAACGGCCTCGCGCACCGCGGACTCCAAACCTTCGGCTTCGAGCCGTTCCACGTGCTCGAGCCACTGGGCGTAGCGCTCGAGGGGACTCTCCGAACTCGCCCCCTCGAGTTCGAACCGTCGAGCTCGGACTCGCTCGAGTAGATCGTCCACCCCCTCCACGCGTTGGCCGTCCGCGCCGATAAAACCTGACCTCATCAGGTCGTCCAGGGCACGCGACACGTCGCCGTGGTCGAGGACTTCCTCGCCGAGATCGGCCAGGAGTTCGTCGAGGTCCTCTTCTACGTTGTCCTCGGGACGACGACGCCGGTAGGCGAAGCTCATCACCGACTCCGTGATCGATAGAGAGCCGCGGTCCCCGACGTATCCTTACCCAGTCGCTTGGTCACGTAGAGACCTTCGAGAATGAACTCCGTGGCCGCGGCGAGGAGCCCCGGACTCGTCGAGTTCGCGAGCCGCTCGGCCGCCTCTCGTAGAGCGGGCATGACCTCGAGGGTCGCCGTGTACTCGTGGGTCGCGACATCCTCTCCGACCTCGACGACCACTTCACCATCGAAGGCGGCCACAATCTCGCCGGCGCGCTCGAGCACCACGTGCTCGGCGAAACTCTGCCGCGTGGCGAGAGCGATCAGGGCGGGAATCACCCGTTCCGCGTCGTCCTCGTCGAGTGTGTCGAACTCGATTTTTCCCTGCGTCGACTGCACCATGGCGACGAGGTCGCTCATGCGAGGAACCACACTCTCCTCCCCGTGACGCAGAGCCCGACGGGTCGCCGACGCGACGACCGTCTCGTAGTTGGCGATAGAGAGCCGGACCGACACTCCCGAACGCTGGGAGACCGCCTGACTGGCGCGAGCGACGTGAGACGTCCGGGCGATCACGTCCTCGATGAACCACGGCATCTCGAGAGTCATCCCGGCGGTCTCCACCGAAGCTTCCTCGCGCATGATCTCGATCTCGGTACTGATCTCGAAGGGGTAGTGGGTCCGAATCTGGGATCCGAAGCGGTCCTTCAGCGGAGTAATGAGTCGACCACGGTTGGTGTAGTCCTCGGGGTTCGCCGTCGCCACTACGACCACGTCCACCTCGAGACGCACGAGGTGGGTGCGAATCTGCACGTCCCTCTCCTCGAGTACGTTGAGCAAGCCGACCTGGATTCTCTCCGCCAAGTCCGGCAACTCGTTAATCGCGAAGATGCCCCGGTGAGACTTCGGCACGAGACCGAAGGAGAGCGCCCGGGGGTCATCGAGGTAGAGCCCGCCGGCAACTTTGATGGGGTCGATGTCTCCGATGAGGTCGGCCATCGAGGTGTCCGGAGTCGCTAACTTCTCGGCGAAGCGCGCCGATCGGGGGACCCATTCGACGGGGGTGTCCTCGCCGTGCTCGGCGAGGAGGTCGCGGGCGAAGACGGAGACGGGGCGCAGGGGATCGTCACGAACCGGCGAGCCGGCGACGATGGGAATCCAGTCGTCGAGGAGTTCGACGAGAGCTCGAATCAGTCGAGTTTTAGCCTGACCCCGCTCTCCGAGCAAGATCACGTCGTGGCCCGCGAGGAGGGCGGTCTCCAGTTGAGGGAGCACGGTGGCGTCGTAGCCGCGCACCGCGGAGGTGAGCGAGCGGCCCGCGCGAAGTCGGGCCTCGAGGTTGCGACGCATCTCGTCGCGCACCGAGAGGGGTTGGTATCCGTAGTCACGAAGTTCGCCCAGCGTGCGGGGGCGGGGGGAGGTACTGGTCATGGCCTCAACTTAGGGGAGCCCTCCCGCGTCTCGTCCTTTCGCGGGAGTCATTGACCTCGCCTATCGAAATGATAGGCATTACTCATCGAGACGATGAATGTAACAAGGTTATTTCCATTTATGATGTCTATCTCACTACCAATCACAGGAGAGTCGTCGTGTCCCTTATCAACACCGAGATTGTGCCCTTCACCGCCACCGCCTACCACAACGGCGCGTTCGTGCCGGTGAGTGACCAGGACCTGCATGGTCACTGGTCCGTGGTGTTCTTCTACCCGGCCGACTTCACCTTCGTGTGCCCCACCGAGCTCGGAGACCTCGCCGACTACTACGGCGAGCTGCGCTCCCTCGACGTGGAGGTGTACTCCGTCTCCACCGACACCCACTTCACCCACAAGGCCTGGCACGACACCTCCGACACCATTCGCAAGATCACGTACCCGATGATCGGCGACCCCACCCAGACCATCTCCCGCAACTTCGATGTGCTGCGCGAGAACGAGGGTCTGGCCGACCGGGCCACCTTCCTCGTCGACCCCGACGGCGTGATTCAGGTGGTCGAGATGACCGCCGAGGGCATTGGACGCAACGCCAGCGAGCTGGTGCGAAAGATTCGCGCCGCCCAGTACGTGCGGACCCACCCGGGCGAAGTCTGCCCCGCTAAGTGGGAAGAGGGCGAAACGACCCTCGCGCCGTCGCTCGACCTCGTCGGAAAGATCTGATTCCCGTGCTCGACGCCTCGATCCTCGAACAGTTGCGTGAGCACTTCACGCGAGTGAACCGTCCGGTTCGTCTCGTCGCCTCCCTCGACGAGTCCCCGGTCTCCTCCCAGATGCGCGAACTCGTTCACGAGCTCGCCTCGACGAGTTCGTGGATCGAGGTCGTCGAGCGCGACGACGAGTGGACGCCCTCCTTCGGAATCGCCGGTGCCGACGAGGCGCCCCGGGTGCGCTTCGCCGGGCTCCCCCTCGGCCACGAGTTCACCTCCCTCGTGCTCGCGATTCTGCAGGTGGGGGGCCATCCCCCGGTGGTCGAGGAGGCGCTGGCCAACGCGGTGCGTTCCCTCGACGAGGAGTTGGTCGTCGAGACCTTCTTCTCCCAGTCCTGTCAGAACTGCCCCGAGGTCGTCCAGGCCTTCAACCTGATGTCCGTTCTTAATCCCCTCGTTCGCCACGTGGCCATTGACGGCGCCAGCTTTCGCGACGAGGCCGACGCCCGCCAGGTCCTCGCGGTGCCGAGCGTCTTCGTGAACGGCGAACCCTTCCTCACCGGACGTAGCTCCCTCGCCGAGATCATCGAACGTCTCGATCTCGACGCCGCGACCGCTCACGCCGCGGAACTCGACGGGCGAGACCCCTACGACGTCGTCGTGATCGGTGGCGGTCCCGCCGGGGCCTCTGCCGCGGTCTACACCGCGCGCAAGGGTGTCCGCACCGCGCTCGTCGCCGAGCGTCTCGGGGGACAAGTCCTCGACACGATGGCCATCGAGAACCTGGTCTCCGTTCCCCGCACCGAAGGGCCGGCGCTCGCTCGCGACCTCGAGCGCCACGTCCGCGAGTACGAGGTCGACATCGTCGAGAGAGAGCGAGTGCAACGTCTGGGTCGAGAGGACGAGTTCCTCACCCTCGACCTGCGCAGCGGCGCTCGACTCCGTGCTCGAAGCGTCGTTGTCGCCTCGGGCGCCCGGTGGCGCACCCTCAACGTGCCCGGAGAGACGGAACTTCTCAACCGGGGCGTGACGTTCTGCCCCCACTGTGACGGCCCCCTCTTCAAGGGTCTGCCCGTGGTGGTCGTGGGCGGTGGAAACTCGGGCGTGGAAGCAGCGCTCGACCTCGCGGGCCTCTGCTCGTCGGTCACCCTGTTGGAGTTCGACACCCAACTGCGCGCCGACGACGTCCTGCAGCGAGCCCTCGCTCGCCGAGACAACGTCACCGTGGTCACCGGGGCCGAGACTCTGCGCATCACCGGGAACGAGCGAATGGACGGGCTCGTTTACCGGGACCGCGCGAGCGGCGTCGAACACCGTCTGGAGGCCTCCGGAGTCTTCGTCCAGATTGGTCTCGTGCCGAACACCGACTGGCTGGGTGACTCGCTCGCACTGAGTCCCCGTGGCGAGATCATCATCGACGAGCGCGGCGCCACCTCCCTCGAGGGCGTATTCGCCGCCGGTGACTGCACCACCACTCCCTACAAGCAGATTGTGGTCGCCCTCGGCGCGGGAGCGCAGGCCGCTCTCGCCACTTTCGACTACTTGATCCGCCTCGACTCCGAGAGGGTCCCGAGCGGCACCCCGTGAATCTGCGAGACCTCGAGTACCTGGTCGCCGTGGCCGACCACCGACACTTCGGTGAGGCCGCGGCGGCCTGTTTCGTCTCCCAGCCCACCTTGTCCACCCAAATCAAGAAGCTGGAAGGCGAACTCGGAGTCGAACTCGTCGAACGCACGCCACGGGCTATTCACCTGACCGCGGTGGGCGAGCGAGTGGTGGAGACCGCCCGAGAGATTCTCGCCGGAGCGAATCGAGTCCACGCCCTGGCCCACGCCGCGCGTGACCCCGAAGCCGGCTCCCTGCGACTGGGAGTCTTTCCGACTCTCGCCCCCTACCTCCTACCCCACGTCGTCCCGGCCCTCCACGAACGTTTCCCCCACTTGGAACTTCTGCTCCGCGAGGAGAAGAGCCCCGTGCTCGTGGAGGATCTACGCGAGGGGCGACTCGACGTCGCCCTCATGGCCCAACCCCAGCGCTCCGATCTCGCCGAAGCCCCCCTCTTTCGGGAGGAGTTCGTGCTCGCCGTCCCCCTCGGGCACCCCCTCGGGGGAGACGCTCCCCTCGCCGTGAGCGACCTCGAAGGGGAGGATGTTCTACTTCTCGACGAGGGGCACTGTCTGCGCGACCAGGCCCTCTCGGTGTGCCATTTAGCCGGAGCGCGAGAGCGGCGAGGCTTTCGGGCCACCAGTCTCGAGACGCTGCGTCAGATGGTCGTCGCCGGCGTCGGAGTCACCCTTCTGCCCCGCCTCGCGTTACGCAGTGAGACTCCGGCCGCGCTCGTCCTGCGAGAGTTTTCCGCCCCCGTCCCGCGCCGCGACATCGCCCTCTACTGGCGACCCCACCACCCCTCCGCCCGGTTCTTCGCGACGTTCGCCGATACGCTTCGCGAGGCCCTCCCCTCGGGGGTCGAACCGCATCGCGACGTTCTCTAGAACCGACGCTCACCGCCGCGATAGAGCGCGTGGACGAGCGACGCCCCCGGGCGATACGCGAGGTGGGTCACGCGAGGCGCGTCGAGAACGACAACGTCGGCCCTCGCCCCCACCCCGAGATGACCCACGTCACGGCGCTGTAGGGCGACGGCCCCACCCGCACTGGCCGACCACACCGCGTCGTCCACGCTCATACGACACTCCCGCACCGCGAGAGCGATCACCATCGTCATCGACGTGAGGTACGACGTGCCGGGATTGCAGTCGGTGGCGAGGGCCACGGTGACCCCGCGTGCGAGGAATCGTCGAGCGTCGGGGTAGGGCGAGCGGGTGGAGAACTCCGCGCCCGGAACGAGGGTCGCCACGACACCGGCGTCGGCGAGGAGGCCGAGATCCTCGTCGCTCACGTGAGTGAGGTGATCCGCACTCGCGACACCCAGTTCGGCCGCGAGGCGTACTCCCCCGAGGTCGGCTAGTTGGTTGGTGTGCAGGCGCAGTCCCAAACCCGCCGCTCGACCGGCGGAGAGAATCGTGCGGGCCTCCTCGACCCCAAAAGCCCCCCGGTCGAGAAAGACGTCGATCCAGTTCGCCCCCGCTGCTCTCTCCAGCATCTCGCCGCAGACGAGATGGACGTACTCCTCGCGGCGCGCCCGGTACTCCTCCGGCACGACGTGAGCCCCGAGGAAGGTGACGTCGTCGGCGACCTCGGCACTCAAGCGCAGGAGGCGGGCCTCGGAGTCGACACTCAATCCGTAGCCGGACTTCGCCTCGAGCCAGGTCACTCCGCTTCGCTCCAGCTCACCTCGTCGCACCCGCGCGGCGGCGAGGAGATCCTCATCACTCGCCGCCCGCGTCGCTCTCACGGTCGAGGCGATGCCCCCGCCGTCGTAGGGCTCTCCCGCCATGCGGGCGGCGAACTCGTCGGCCCGGTCGCCCCCGAAGACCAGGTGGGTATGGGAGTCGACGAAGCCGGGTACTACGGCCCGCCCCCCGACGTCGTGAGAGACGTCCGCGGCCGGGGCGGCGTTAGTGTCACCGATCCAGGCGACGCGCCCCTCGTCGAGAAGGAGGGCGGCGTCGTGACGTCGGCCGACCCGTCCCGCTCCGAGACTCGGGTCGTTCGTGAGGAGTTCGCCAATGCCGGTGAGAAGAAGGCTCACGCCCCCTCGCTCATCGGCACCCGCACCCCTCGCTCCTCGGCCACTTGCTGGGCGATCTCGTACCCGGCGTCGACGTGGCGCAACACCCCCATGCCGGGATCGTTCGTAAGGACCCGTTCCAACTTCTCTCGCGCCAGGGCCGTTCCGTCGGCGACACTGACCTGACCGGCGTGGATGGACCTTCCCATGCCCACGCCACCCCCGTGGTGAATCGAGACCCAACTCGCCCCCGAGGAGGAGGCGACGAGGGCGTTGAGGAGGGGCCAGTCGGCGATGGCGTCCGAACCGTCCGCCATGGACTCCGTCTCCCGGTAGGGGGAGGCGACCGACCCGGCGTCGAGGTGGTCGCGCCCGATCACGAGGGGCGCCGAGATCTCCCCCGAGGCGACGAGGTCGTTAAAGAGGACGCCGGCCCGGTCCCGCTCGCCGTAACCGAGCCAGCAGATCCGGGCCGGGAGACCCTGGAAGGCGACCTTGTCCTGGGCCCGACGAATCCAGCGCGCCAGGGCCTCGTTCTCCGGAAAGAGGTCGAGGATGGCCTGGTCGGTTCGCCAGATGTCCTTCGGGTCGCCCGAGAGGGCCGCCCAACGAAACGGTCCCTTGCCCTCACAAAAGAGGGGACGGATGTAGGCCGGAACGAACCCCGGAAAGGCGAAGGCCCGCTCGTAACCCGCGTGGAGGGCTTCTCCCCGTAGTGAGTTTCCGTAGTCGAACACCTCCGCTCCGGCGTCGAGAAAGCCCACCATGGCCTCGACGTGGCGAGCCATCGACTGACGGGCCCGGTCGGTGAACTCCTCCGGCTTCGTCTCGGCGTAGTGTCCCCAGTCCCCGAGGTCGACCTCCTCGGGGAGGTAGCTGAGGGGGTCGTGAGCCGAGGTCTGGTCGGTCACGATATCGATTTCCACGCCCCGTCGAAGCAGTTCGGGGAACACCCAGGCGGCGTTACCCACGACCCCGACGCTCAAGGGCACCCGCCGGGCCTTGGAGTCGAGAACTCGCGCGAGGGCGTCGTCGAGGTCGGCCGTCCACTCGTCCAGGTAGCGCGTGTCGACTCGACGCTGAAGTCGAGCCGGGTCCACGTCGACCAGGAGACACACCCCGTCGTTCATGGTCACGGCGAGGGGCTGGGCCCCGCCCATTCCGCCCGCTCCGGCCGTGAGGGTGAGCGTGCCGGCGAGCGTTCCACCGAAGCGCTTGGTGGCGACCGCGGCGAAGGTCTCGTACGTGCCCTGGAGAATGCCCTGGGTTCCGATGTAGATCCACGAGCCCGCGGTCATCTGACCGTACATGGTGAGGCCCATCGCCTCCAAGCGACGGAACTCCGGCCAGGTGGCCCAGTCGCCCACCAGGTTGGAGTTGGCGATGAGCACGCGGGGTGCCCACTCGTGGGTGCGCAGAACCCCGACGGGCTTACCGGACTGGACGAGCAGGGTCTCGTCGTCACCGAGAGTGCGAAGGGTTCGCACGATGGCGTCAAAGCTGCGCCAGTCCCGCGCGGCTCGACCCGTCCCCCCGTAGACGACGAGATCGTCGGGTCGCTCGGCGACGTCGGGGTCGAGATTGTTCTGCAACATGCGCAGAGCCGCCTCCTGGGGCCAACCGCGAGCCGTCATCACCCGACCGATCGGTGACCGTACTGGTCGTGCACCTTCCATTACTCCCCCTCTCCGAGGACACTGTTCACCACGCGAGCAATGCTCCCGTCGGCGACGGCGCTCGCGACCGCGGCCAACTCCGGGGCGAGAAAGCGGTCCGGACCCGGCCCCCCTCCGAGGTCGCTCACGAGATCGATGACGACGCGCGTCGCCGGCGAGGCGCCGTCCACTCCCCGCAACATCATCGCCCTCGTCCCGGCCACCAACTCAATCGCCACCACGCGAGCCAGGGCCTCGAGACTGCGACGAAGTTTTCGACCGGCGTGCCAGCCCATCGAGACGTGATCCTCCTGCATCGCTGAGGAGGGGATGGAGTCCACGCTCGCCGGCGTCGCCCACCGCTTCATCTCGCTCACGAGGCCCGCCTGGGTGTACTGGGCAATCATCAGTCCCGAGTCCACTCCAGGATCGTCCGCGAGAAAGGGGGGCAGTCCGAAGTTGCGGTGCACGTCGAGGAGTCGGTCCGTGCGCCGCTCCGACATGGACGCCACGTCGGCACTCGCCACGGCCAAGAAGTCGAGGACGTAGGCGACGGGCGCTCCGTGGAAGTTCCCGTTACTCGAGAGACGACCGCCTTCGAGGACGGAGGGGTTGTCGATGGTGGCGGCGAGCTCGACGTCGGCGACTCGAGCGGCGTGGGCCCAGGTGTCGCGCGCGGCGCCGTGGACTTGGGGGGCGCAGCGCAGTGAGTACGCGTCTTGAATCTGGGAGGTGTCGTTCACGTGGGAGGCGACGAGGGGTGAGTCGGCCAGTAGAGCCAGGATGCGCGCCGCCGAGGTCGCCTGACCCGGGTGGGGGCGAAGGGCCTGCAACTCGGCCGTGAAGACGCGGTCGGTTCCCCGCAGCGCCTGGATGGAGAGAGCCGCGGCGGCGTCCAACGTGTCGAGCAGAACGCGAAAGTCCTCGAGCGCGAGAATGAGGTGACCGAGCATCCCGTCGGTTCCGTTGAGGAGGGCGAGTCCCTCCTTTTCGGCGAGGGTCACGGGACCTAGTCCCGCGGCGGCGAGCGCCCTCGAGCCCTCCAGCCACTCGCCGTTCACGCGGGCGACGCCCTCGCCCATCAGAACGAGGGCCACGTGGGCGAGGGGGGCGAGGTCACCGGAACACCCGAGGGAACCGAACTCGTGCACTCCCGGGGTCACCGACTGGTTCACGAGGGCCGCGTAGGCCCGCACGGTCTCCTCACGCACGCCCGCCACGCCGGAGGCGAGGGTCGTGAGTCGACAGACCATCATGGCGCGCACGACGTCGTCTTCCACCCAGTCGCCGAGACCGGCGGCGTGGGAGCGCACCAGGGACCGTTGGAGTTGGGTTCGCTTGCTCGGCTCGACGAAGGTGTTGGCCAGTGACCCGAATCCGGTCGAGACTCCGTAGACGGGAGTACCCGAACGCACCATCGCCTCGATGTCTTCGCGCGTGCGACGAACCCGCGCCAGCGACTCCTCGCTGATCTCGAGTTCTTCGCCGGCTCGCGCGACGCGCACGACCTCTTCTCGGGTCAGGGGGTGGGGCGTGAGACGTACTGTCACCGTGTTCTCCTTTGGTAACCCGCGAGGGCGTCGAGACTGAGTAGAGCGACAGTCCGCACTGTCCGTCCGTCGGCCGTGTCGCGCTCCACGTCGACCTCGGTGAAGTCCATCGCCGCGACGAGGGGGTGAGCGGCGAGTCGGCGCACCGCGCCTCGCACCTCGTCGACGGTGAGTCCACCCGGAACCGCGGCGGGACAGCCCGGTACGAACGCCCGGTCCATGACGTCCACGTCGACATCGACGTAGATTCGGTCGACTCGAGTAGCGAGGTCGCTCAGGGCTTCGTCGACAACCACGGACAGGGTGCGCTCGCGCACCTCGTGCCTCGACACCACGCGAACACCCGCCTCGCTCGCCCGGCGAGCGTAGGTGGCGGAGTTCGCAAAATCGGCGATCCCCACCTGCACGATGTTGTTCCCGCGGACCCCTTCGTCCAGCAGCTGACGAACCGGCGAACCGTTGGAGCGCCCATCGCGCAGGTCGTGGTGGGCGTCCAGGGTCAGTAGCCCCCAGGACTCGAGACGGGAACCACCGAGTCGCCGGAGGGCCTGCCAGGTAAGGGCGTTATCTCCCCCGAGAAAAATCCAGAAGGGGTGGGGACGAGTGAGAGCCGTCCAGTCGGCCCCGTCGTCGTCGGGGTTGAGGACGTCACCGTAGTCAACGGCCCGAGGTCCGTCACTCAAGTCTCGTTGGTCGAGGTAGTTCCAGGTCGAGTAATGAGAGAGTGCCTCACGGACCGCGAGCGGAGTCGACACGGTGGACCTCGGACTGAGTGACGTGCGACAGGTGTGGGCGCCGAGTAGTCCGACGTCCTTCGGGCCCGCCTTCGCGGGCTCCACCAGTAGAAGGGAGGCTCGGGGCCACGTGGGATCGACGTTGATCACCGCCCCATGCTACGCATCGCGCCACGACGACTTGGGAGTGGCCAAGAGGATGAGCGCCCGAGAGTCGTCGGACTGGGTGCCAGCTGCCAACGAGGCAAAGAACGCCTGACGCCAACCACGGCAAGGGACCTCCGACACCCGTCAGGCTCAGAATGGACTGTGCGAGCCCACATACCGTCGCCAACGCCTCTCCACCGGCCAGCGACACCCTCACCAGCCGAGCAGTATCCAACTCGCCCATCCGCGTGGAGCTAGTTACCTACCGCGACCGCGGGACTCGTCACGTCATTGCGCTGTCGGAGGTGACCTCTAGGTCAACGCTCGTGACGGCCCGCCCGAATCCTCTCGACGACGCCCCTTTCGCGGTGGATCTTCGGGGTGCGTCGGGTGCGATGCCCGACAGGTGCCGTGGGCCCTCGCGAAGCGTTCGATGAGCTCCGCGGTGCGGTACTCGCCCCTACGACCGGGGGCATCCCGTGCCCACGGCTCGGAGGGGTTGGGGAACGAGACCTCGGGTCGTGAGTCCCGGGGACACCCACGAACAGGTCCAACTATTCGGTTCGGCGAGGCCCACAAAGAAGTCGCGCTGCCACCCGTTGAAGTAGATCGCGGGATCGTGCTCGGAGTAGGGGATCTGCACCGGGAGGGGACCGGGAGCGTGGAGGGGATGAAAAGATCCACCCAAAATGGGCCAGTAGGGATTCATGTCCAGTTCCATCCCGGTGCGCACGCCAGCGGCGAGAAGAGCCTGGCCGAGCGTCACCGGCCCAATATCGGACATGGTCGCTACGTAGATGAGATTACCCGCGGCATCAACCCCGAGACCACTACGGGGCTCACTCGGCTGATTGTTAAGGGGTGAACCCCAGGAGAAGATGTTGGCGTAGGCCGCCGACGTGAGTCGCCCCCCGAGCACGAGTGGTCCGAGGTTTTGACGCAACGCGATCGGGTGAAAGGATCTCGAGGGCAACGATTGACCCCACACCCCCATGCGCCAGTGACCGGCGGCGTCGATGGCGATGGTCATGTCCCCGGGCACTATCGGCGAGAGCGTGAGTCCGTCCACCATGGACCCCCCGGCCTTCGCCCCGACTTTGAACCCACCGTTAAAGACGCCGACTACTCCGGCCAAGCCCTCGTTCGGCCAGTTCACCGCCGGCCCCGCGTCACTCGGCACCGTATGCCACGCCCCCGGGGGATCGGTGGCCCCGACGTGCCAGCGCAACAGAGCGGTGCGCGCTCGCAGGCGAAACACGCGAAACCACACGCCGGCGACGCGCTCCATCTTGTAGTCAGTGACGACCCCACGAGCCGTCGTGGCCCCGACGGTCCAACCCGGCTGGGGTCGTTCGGGGGCGTAGGACAGGTGAGAGGCCGACGCCCCCGCGGGCACCCCGCAGATTGTCAGGACGGCCAGCAACGTGGCCAGTACCTTGACGCTTCGCACTCGGGACCTAGCGTTCGACGCGACGGACCCCGGGGGTCGTTTCGAGGGTGTCCGGTTCCCCGGCGACCTCGTCCAGTGCTCCGTCGATGAAGGTCGGCACCGGAACGGGATCGAGCTCGTGGTGAGCGTCGTCCACGTACGTCGGGGCGGGTGTCGCCACGTACTCACCCTCGTCGGTGCGAACGACCACGTTCGTGACCTTTCGTTTTCCGATACCCGAGACGCCCTGCATCTCCTTCGCGATGCGGTACGCCAGCGGGTAGGACAGTAGGGGAATGACGATCACGAGAACGCGCATCGCCCAGAGCACGGTGTTGAGGGAGATTTTGAAGTAGTTGGCGATCACGTCGGTGGACGACGCGATGAACAACATCGTGAGCAACATGGTGACCGCCACTCCCGCCGCGGTGCGCTTCGGACGGTTGTGGGGTCGATCGAGCAGGTTGTGCAGGGCGTTGTCTCCGGTGTAGCGACGCTCAATAGCCGGCCAGGCGAAGATCGCCGTGAAGAGAATCCCCGGGAAGATCACGGCCGGAATCGTGACCTCCAGTGGGATGGTGTGGCCGAATCCCGTGAACTCCCATGCGGGGAAGATACGCAGGGCGCCGTCGAGGAATCCCATGTACCAGTCGGGTTGGACGGCGTAGGAGATACGCGAGGCGAAGTAGGGACCAAACTGCCAGATGGGGTTGATCTGAGCGAAGGCGCCGAGGAGCGCAATGACGCCCGTCACGAACATCAAGAATCCGGTGGTCTTGGCCATGAAGACCGGGAACATCGGGGAGCCCACCACGTTGTTTTCGGTGCGACCCGGGCCCGGGAACTGGGTGTGCTTCTGGCGAACCAGCAAGAACAAGTGCGCGCCGACGAGTCCCAGGATGATGAGCGGGATCACGAGGACGTGCAGGATGAAGAAACGAGCCAGGATGTCGGTCCCCGGGAAGTTGCCACCGAAGAGGAAGAAGGCGACGTAGGTTCCGACTACCGGGACCGACAAGATAATCGAGTACATGATGCGAATACCCGTGCCCGAGACCAGGTCGTCGGGGAGTGAGTAGCCGAGGAACCCGTTAGCGATCGCCAGAATCAGCAGCGTCGTCCCGATGGTCCAGTTCAGCTCGCGGGGCTTACGGAACGCACCCGTGAAGAAGATGCGGGCCATGTGCACCACGATGGCCCCGGCGAAGATGTCAGCGGCCCAGTGGTGCATCTGACGCATGAGCAGTCCGCCGCGCACGGCGAAGGAGAGGTTGACCGTCGAGGCGTAGGCCTCGCTCATCTTCTGTCCGAAGAGGGGCAAGTAACTGCCGTTGTAGGTCACGACGGTCTGGCTGGGCACGTAGTAGAGGGTGAGGAACACTCCCGTGAGCATCAGCACCATGAAGGAGTAGAGGGCGATCTCGCCCAGCATGAAGGACCAGTGATCCGGGAAAATCTTGTCGAGGAAGGTGCGACCACCCTTGGCGACGCCGAGGCGGTCGTCCAACTCGTTGAGAACCTGTCCCACCTTGCCGTATCGGCCGGCCGAGGACGACTCACGTGAGGTAGTGCTCATGAACGCTCCCAAAAGCCCGGGCCCACCGGCTCCTTGTAGTCCGACTGCGACTGGAGGTAGCCCTGCGAGTCGACCATTAAGGGCAACTGAGGCAGGGGGCGCGGAGCGGGACCGAAGTTCGGCAGAGCCCCGTTCGCGACGTTGAACATCGACTGGTGGCAGGGACAGACGAGAAGCTGCAACTGCTGCTCGTAGAGCCCCACCGGGCACCCCAGGTGGGTGCAGAGCTTGGAGTAGGCGACGTAACCTTGGGGCGCCCAGGTCTCTCGTCCCTTCATGGTCGTGAAGTTCTCGTTCGAAATACGAATCAGTACCGTCTGGTCGACCGCCTGTCCGTTGTCCGTGTTCTGAAATCCTTCGGGGTAGACCGTCGTGATGGAACCGACCGCCAAATCGGTGACGTTGACTCGACGCCCCGTGATGTCAACGAGATAGGACCCCGTCGTCCAGTCCGTGTGGAACAACGTTCCCTTCGGCATCGGACCGAGCGACCGCACGAGCGGGAAAAGGCTCACTACTCCGAAGACCCCCATGCCCGTGCCGAGGAGTCCACCCAAGAACTTGCGCCGCTGAATGATGCCGCCGCCACGCTCGACAATCGCCGCGGCGAACGCGTCACGGTCCGCCTCCGAGTTAGCGAGAGGGTGACGCTCCTCGACGAAGGGTCCCCGCGGCATGAGGTACTTTCCCCACGCAATCAGTCCCGCTCCGAGGCTCACGGCGCCACCACCCAGGGTGGCCCCGAGGGTCCAGGGCGCCAGGTTCATCACGAAGGCGACCGCGAAGAGCACCAGCAAGATGATGCCGACGAGGAAGAGGACGCCGATCCAGCCTTCGACGACCCCCGGTCGCCGAGCCGCTGGCTGCATGTGCGGGTCATCGGCGGACACACCGCGCAACGACACCGGAGTGTGCTGGTCGTGATCGCTCACTGGCGCTCTCCTACCCAGTATCCAATGAGGGCCAGGAGGCCCACGCCAATAAGAAGTCCCACGAAGCCTTCGGCCACCGGTCCGAGCCCTCCGAGACCGAGACCACCCGGGTTACGGGGGTGCTGGAGGTACTCGGTGACGTAGGCCACGATGTCGCGAACCTGGTAGTCGCTCAAGTTTCCGGTGAATCGAGGCATGTTGCCGGGCCCGGTACGAATCGCCTCCACTACCTGAAAGGCGGGAATATTGCGGAGGGAGGGCGCGTAGGTTCCTTGCGCCAGGGCGTCACCGTCACCCTCGATGGTGTGGCACGCCGCACAGTTCAGGGCGAAGAGCGCCGCGCCGTCCGCGACGTTCGCCCCCGCCAGATGGGGAGTCGGAATCGCCGGATAAGACGGGTCGAGCGAGTTGATCCACGCGGCGATCGCCACCGCCTGATCGTGAGTGAGACGCGGTGTCCGCCGGTCCGCCTGCACCGAGCGGGGGTTAGCCGCGGGCATGCGACCCGACTCAATCCAGAAGTCGATGGTGGCCGAGCCGAGGCCCACGAGATTCGGGAACGCACCCGAGGTGCCGTCCGCGGGTACCCCGTTCGCGTTCACCCCGTGACAGGACGCGCAGTTCTCGAGGTAGAGGGACTGGCCCAGTGTGGCCAGAGCCGGGGAGGGCACCGTGTAGGTGATGGCCCCGTTGCCGTAACTGGTGACCGCTCCCGAGGAGTTCTTCACGACCATCGACGAGTTCGGCGTACCGGAGTTCGCGGCACCGGTCTGGTACGGCGTTTGGGAGGATGCGCCGGCGGCCGTGGCGAGGGTGATGAGCGGCGCGGCCGCCAAGACACCCACCAGGAGACCGAGGCTGAATCGCGAGGAGATCTTCACGGGACCTACTTCAGAAGGAACAGGGACGAGTACAGGCCAATCCACACCACGTCCACGAAGTGCCAGTAGTAACTGACTCCCTGGAAAGCGGCCAACTCACCGGGGTCGCCCTCGGTACCCCTCATACGGAAGAGGAGGAACAGCATGGCCACGAGACCGAGGGTCACGTGCAGACCGTGCAAGCCGGTCGTGATGTAGAACACGGAACCGTACGCGTTGGTGTACCAACGGGTCGCCAAGTGGGTCCACTCGTACACCTGGTTCAAGACGAACGCCAACCCCAAGAACAAAGAGATCCACACCCAGGTGCGGGCTTGGTCGCGCCGACGACGCTCAATGAGCCAGACCGCGTACTGCATCGTGAAGGAGGACGCCACGAGAATGATGGTGAAAATCCCCGACTGGAGAACGTCGAGGTGGGTTCCCTTCGGGGGCCAGGAGGCCAGGTGAGCACGGATGGTAAAGAGAGCGGCGAAGAGTCCGGAGAAGAACATCAGCTCGCTGCCGAGCCAAATCATGACCCCAATCGCCAACATCGGCGGGCGATCGTGAACAATCTTCTCCGGTTTCGCCAGGCCGTTAGCGGGGATTGCCTGACTCACGCGCTCCACCATAACAAAATTTTCACAAGGTCATTACCCCGCAATTAGGTGACGAGTGGTGCCCTCTCAGGGGCGCTGTAGGGAGGGCGGGAGGCCCTCTGACGCCACCACGGCCAACCGGCGCGTCGGTCGCGTCATCGCCACGTAGAGGGTGCGAAGCCCCCGCGGGCTCGGCGACCCGTCACGACTGCCGCGCGCGGCAATGCGCCCCGGTTCGACGACCACGACACCGTCAAACTCCAGCCCGTTGGCCCCTTCCGCGCTGACCACCACGAGGTCGGCGCCGAGCCCCCGACCGTCTTCGCGCAGGGGATCGACGGGGTCGAGCTCCGCCTCGGTCAGAAGAGTGAGAAGGTGAGCGCACTCCTCCTGGGTCGCGATCACCGCGACTCGCCCGGGGGTGAGGTCTCGCACGTACGAACGAACCAACTCGACGAGCGTTCGGTCCCGGTCGTCCCGGGACACCTCGACGAGATCCGGAGTGGCCCCCGCTCGACGGACGGCGCGAGGCGGGGTGACGTCGACTGCGGCCGCCGCGAGCGTCGGGGCGGCGAAATCGAGCACCTCCTCGGGCGTGCGGTACGACACGCTCAGTTCCACTCGAGTGGGTTCCTTACGGGGTTCGAGAACGTCGAGCAGGGCCGACCACGAGGCGGCCGATCCCGGCGTCGTCGCCTGACCCATGTCACCGACGATGGTCATGGACCCGGCGAGGTCCCGCCGTTTCAACACTCGAAGTTCCATTGGGGAGAGGTCTTGGGCCTCGTCGACCACGATGTGGCCGTAGGTAACGAACTCCGCCTCGTCCAGTTCGGGAACTCGCGTGGTGCCGAGTCGCTGCGCTTCGCGCAGGGCGGCGGCCCTAATCTCGCCGCTGTAGGAGTCGAGGTCGACACCGTCCAAGACTTCGGGCGTGCGGGCCGCGACGGGTCGAGGCCGCTTACGGGGCCCGAGAACGACTCGCGCTTCGTCAATGAGCGCGGCGTCGGCCGCCGTCCACGAGACCTCATCAACGCTACGACTGCGGGGCCGAAGGAGCAGTGACATCTCCTCGTCGGTGAGTACACCACGAGCCGCCACTCGCAGTAACGCGGGTGAACCAAAGAGATCGTGCAGCAAATCCTGACCCGTCAGACGGGGCCAAATGCGCTGAACGATCTGCTTAAAGTCGATGTTGGAGCGAATCTGTTCGGCCAAGTCGGTGTGGGTCGTGGAGTCCTCGCCACTGCCGTTCTCGAAGCGGCGCCGGTACTTGTCCGCCAGGCGAGTGGCCAGTTCTCGACTCACCGCCGAACGGCGCTGATTGTGATTACCCGGCCGGCGACGCGCCCGTTCGACGATGTCGCGAGTGTCCTCGGGCCCCACGACGATGGTGGCGCGACCGAGGGCGAAGCTGATCTCTTTCGTGAGAGGGCGCTCTCGAGTACGAACGGCGCGCAGAATGACCTGCGCCATTCTTTCGTCACCCTTTAAGCGGCGTACCTCTTCGGACTCGGTGGCCCCGACCATGACGTTGCTCACGAGGCCCGCGACCGTTGACAACGTGACTCCGGACTCGCCGAGCGACGGTAGAACGTTGCCGATGTAGGACAAGAACAGCGGGTTCGGGCCGACGACCAGGACCCCCTGGCGCTCGAGGGTGGCTCGATACGTGAAGAGGAGGTAGGCCGCCCGGTGAAGCGCCACGGCCGTCTTTCCCGTCCCGGGTCCACCTTGAACGAGAAGGATGCCGGCCGCGGGATGGCGAATAATGCGGTCCTGCTCCCCCTGAATCGTGGCGACGATGTCCCCCATGCGACCCGTACGAGCCCGACCGAGGGCGGCGAGGAGGGCCCCCGGCCCCCCGAGGGCGAGCCCTCCGTCGACCAGTCCGTCCTTCGTCGCCTCTCGCAACGTGTCTTCGGGCAGATGAATTTCCCCCGAAGCATCCGCGAAGTACTCGTCTTCGAGTGAGACGACCTCGTGACCCCGGATAGCGACGTGGCGCCGGCGCGAGAGCCCGAGGGGCTCAACGCCGGTGGCGCGATAAAAGGCCTCAGCGACCGGCGCCCGCCAGTCCACCACCAGGGGGTTCAGATCACGGTCCGAGACGGCGAGTCGACCAACGTGGTAGGTGTCCCCCGGTCCCGTTTCCGTGGCGAAGTAGTCGATACGGCCAAAGAACAGAGGTTGATCGCCAATAGCCAACTGGTCGAGGCGTTGGAGAGCCGTCCCCATCACCACGTCACGTTCGACGAGGTCCCCCGCACCACGCATCGTGGCAACGGACGCCGAATCTCGTAGAGCCGTCGCCTCTCGTCGCATGTGTTCGAGGGCGACGAGGGCCTCCGACAGGAACTCCTGCTCCTCGGCGATGTCGTGTTCGTGAGCCACGAAACTCTCCTTGGGGCGCCACGGTGGCGTCTGACGAGTCTAGGTCCTCACGCGCCGACCCCCTTCGGGGCCCTTCTAGGCTAACGGGGTGACGTCACCCGCCTTGTCTAACTCATCGTTCCTTCGGGCCTGTCGGGGAGAGAGCGTTGACCACGTCCCGGTCTGGTTTATGCGCCAGGCCGGGAGGTCTCTGCCGGAGTACCGGGCCCTGCGGGGGACGGGTTCCATCCTCGAGGCCATCGCCGATCCGGAGATTGCCGCGGAAGTCACCCTCCAGCCCGTCCGTCGCTACGGTGTGGACGCCGCCATTCTCTTCTCCGACATCGTCGTGCCCTTCCACGCTCTCGGTTTCGGGGTGGACGTGGTTCCTGGTCGTGGCCCGGTCGTGGCCGAACCGTTTCGGTCCGCCGCGGATCTCGAACGCCTTCGCCCCCTCACCGAGGACGACATCACTCACGTCACCGCCACCGTCGATCGCGTCGTCGTCGAGCTCGGCGACACCACCCCTCTCATTGGCTTCGCCGGGGCCCCCTTTACTGTGGCGTCCTACCTGGTGGAAGGGGCGCCCACCCGGGAGTTCGGTGTCATCAAGACGTTGATGCACTCCGACCCGACTCTCTACGACGCTCTGATGGACCGGGTCGTCGAGACGACCGTGACCTTCCTTCGAGCCCAAGTGGCCCACGGCGCGAGCGCCTTGCAACTCTTCGACTCTTGGGCGGGGTCCCTCACCCGCGACGAGTATCGACGCTTCGCGCAACCCGCCACGGAGCGGGTGCTCGCGGCTCTCGCTGACCTCAACGTACCCACCATTCTCTTCGGAGTCGGCACGGGAGAGCTACTGGTCGACATGGCCTCGTGCGGATCCAGCGTCCTCGGAATCGACTGGCACGTGGACCTCGACGAGGGGCGCCGACGGGCGGGGAAACCCGTCCAGGGCAACCTCGATCCGGCCCGGTGCCTCGGAAGTGCGGACCTCGCCGTCGACGCCGCCCGGGAAGTCCTCCACCACGCGGGTCGCGACACCGGACACATCTTTAACCTGGGACACGGGGTGATTCCCCACACCAACCCCGACGTTCTCGCCGCAGTGGTGGACGTTGTACACAACGAAGGAAAGGCTGGCGTCCGATGAGCATCGGCGTACTCGTCATGGCCTACGGAACTCCGAGTTCCCGAGAGGCCATTGAGCCCTACTACACCCGTATTCGACACGGTCGCCCCCCGACTCCCGAGCTTCTCCACGAACTCACCGACCGCTACCAACAGATTGGGGGAACCTCACCGCTGGCTGCTCGCACCGCGGACCAGGTGAGTGCGCTGGCCGCCCGACTGGAGGAGCGTCACCCCGGACTCTTCGACGTCCGGTTCGCGTCGAAGTACGAACCGCCCATGATCGAGGACATAGCTCCCGGCTTCGCCGCCGACGGCATCACTCGGGTCATCGGTCTCGTGCTCGCCCCCCACTCCTCCTCCATGTCCACCGACCAGTACTTCGAGCGGGCGCGGGCCAGTCTGGGAGACACCGTCGAGTTTCTCCCCGTGGACTCCTGGTGGGACCGGGAGGACTTCGTCGAGGTCATGGCCGATCGCGTCTCCCGGGCTCTCGCGAGCCTTCCGGCCGACGCCGCCGAGATGGCCGAGGTCGTCTTCTCCGCCCACTCCCTGCCCATCAAGATTCTGGAGAAGGGTGACACCTACCCGGACCAGATCCGCGAGAGCGCTCGCCGAGTCGCCGAGTCGCTCGGCCTCGCTCGCTGGGACACGGCCTGGCAGTCAGCCGGGCGGACCGCCGACCCCTGGCTCGGGCCGGACATTCTCGAGGTGCTGCGCACCAAGCGAGAGTCCGGGGTGTCGCATCTGGTGTCCTGTCCCATCGGCTTCGTGTCGGACCACCTCGAAGTCCTCTTCGACATCGACATTCAGGCGGCTGAACTCGCGCGGGAGATTGATCTGCACCTCGTGCGCACGGCCTCTCTCAACGACGCCACTGACTTCATCGACGTTCTCGCCCGGGTGGTCGAGGAGCGGGCGTGACCCGTCCCTCGGTCGTGATCGTCGGCGGAGGCATTGCGGGTCTCGCCGCGGCCTTCGAACTCTCCGGCGGCGCATCGCCCCGCGACGACGCCCCGCGAATCGAACTGATCGAGAGCGACGCCACTCTCGGAGGTCCGCTCACCACCGTCGCGTGGAGGGGACGTCACCTCGACCTCGGACCGGACGGATTCCTCGCTCGACGCCCCGAGGCGCTCGCCCTCCTGCGCGACCTCGGGCTCGAGAACGAGCTGGAGTACGTCGACGCCTCCGGAGCATCCCTCTATCTGCGAGGGGCCCTTCGGACGTTGCCCGAGGACTCGGTGATGGGGATTCCCCGCAGCAGTACCTCGATGCGCGACATGGGAGGGCTCTCCACCTCGGCGGTGTTCGCGGTCCGGCGCGACGAACGCCTACCGCGCCGACAGCGGGTCGGCGACGATGCCTCTATCGGGGAGATCGTGCGACGCGCCTGGGGTGATGAGGTCGCCTACCGCATCGTGGAGCCGATGATCGGGGGCATCCAGGCGGGGCGGATCGATCAACTGAGCGCGCGCAGTGTCTTTCCGCCCCTACTCGAGGCGGCCCGGCGGGGCGGGTCGCTGTTGAGGGCCCTGGCCTCCCTCTCACCTTCGTCGACCTCCACGACTCCTAGTTTCGCCTCACTCGAGCGCGGGCTCGGATCCCTGCCCGTCCGCTTGGCGGACGTACTTCGCGAACGAGGTGTCGAGGTGAGAACCGGCCACTCCGTCGAGACCGTGCGGGAAACCCCCGGCGAGTACCCACTGGCCGTCGAGACGGCCGACACGGTCACCCCCGCTCACGCCGTCATTCTCGCGACGCCCGCCCCCACCAGCGCTCGGCTCGTCAGTTCGCTCACCGACGGGGCGACGGGCCTTTCCACCATCGACTCGGCGAGTGCCGCCATGATCTCTCTTCTCTACACGGCGGACGATCTGACACTCCCTCCTCAGGGGACCGGGGTGCTCATCCCGCTCGACACCCCCTTTAGTGGCGATACCCACCTCGTGACGGCCCTCACTTTCCTCGATCGCAAATGGCCCCACCTTCGCCGAGACGGTGAAGTGCTCATCCGTGCACACGTGGGACGAATCGACGATCACCGGGGCGAGCAGATGAGTGATGACGCCCTTCTGGAGCGCGTGGTGGCCGAAGTAGCCACTGTGCTGGGCGCCCGGGGAACACCCCTCGACTCCTTCGTCCAGCGCTGGCCCCGCGGACTCCCCCAGTACTACGTGGGCCACGCAGAACGGGTCACCCACGCCCGAAGCGCTCTCGAGCCCTTCGGCATCCTCCTCGCCGGGAGCCCCTACGACGGGGTCGGAATTCCCGCGAGTATCGGGTCGGGGCGCCGAGCCGCCCAGCAGGTCCTCACTCGCCTCGGACACGGCGAGTAGCTCCCTCGTCTGGGAGACTAGACCCCGTGGTAGCCACTTCGACCGTGACCGTGCGCGTCCCCCACGGGCACCGCGTGATCATTGTGAGTGACCTGCACCTGACACCCACCACGTCGCCGGACTCCCGAGCAGTACGAGAAGTGGTAACTCTGCTCGGTGACTACGACGACCCCACGACGTTCATTGTGGCGGGCGGGCTTTTTCGCCTCGATTCCACCCACGCCCTCGCCGATCTCACGGCCACCTTGAAGCACCTTCCCGAACTGCGCCACTCCCTAGCCCGCTTCTCATCTCTCGACTCTCACCGAGCGATAGTCCTCACCGGCCCCGGAGAAGGCATCCTCCACGACCCCGCCCTCCTCGAGGTCCTCGGTGAAGTCGGCGTCGAGGTAGCCCGCGACATCTCGCTCCTCGTCGAAGGTGACGACGGTCCTCGAGAGTTAGTGGTCACGACCGGCCAGCGCCTGACCTCGTCGAAGGACACTGTCCCCTCCACCCCCTTCATTGAGGATCCCTTGCGGGAGATTCGCTTCGCCACGTCGCGAACTCTCTACCGTCGCCTCGCCCCCCTCATCTGGCTCGTGGTCGCGCTGGTGCTCGGGGCGGACTTACTTCACTCCATTCTCCAACTCGTGACTCACTTCACCCACCACGTCTATCGAGTTCACGTTCGTCCCCTGCACGCCCGGGGATTTTGGGGAGGACTTCTCATCAACGCCGTCGTCCTCGTCGGCGCTGAGGCCCTCGTCGTGGCGCTCGCGGGCGCGGTCGTCGGACGGGGAGTCGAGCGACGCCAGCGCGGAACGGACGTCTCCGAACCTCTCGCCACCCTGCGGGTGGGTGACCTCGACGCGCTCGACGTGGCCCGTCGAGTCGTCGCGCGAGGAGGCCTCGGGGCCGTGGTGGGCGGAGCGGCCCGCCCGGCGCTCGCGTACCTCGACCACGGCGTCTGCGCCACGCCCGGGCCCTCCCGAGAGGTGTGGATTGAACGGGAGGGGCGTTTTGCTCTCCCGAGTGTTTTTACCCCCGTCGAGCGCATCGGGGTCGTCGAAGTGGAGGCCGCGCGCGAAATTCAAGTTCGTCTCCTCGGTGGCCAGTCACGGGCCTCGGGAACTCGACTCCTCGAACGTCTCGTCGCGGGAGCTCCTTTTCAACCGGCCCCGCCCAGCCCCACCTCACCGATTGGCCAGTGGCCGAACGGCTCACCCTTTCCTCTCGCCCTCGAACGGCTGACCGATCAACGTCGCCAGCGTTCCATTCGACGGTGGTCGAGCGGTCTCATTCTCGCCGCCGGCCTCATCGACGTGGTGACCACGGTCTCCACCCCCCTGCGTAATCGGTTGTCGGCCCTTCGCGGGCTCCTTCCCCTGGGCGTCGCCCAGGGCGCCGCCGTCTTGACGGCGCTCGCGGGCATCGCTCTCATCATGTTGGCGAGGGGAGTCCGACGGGGTCAACGGCGAGCGTGGGCCATCTCCGTCGCCGCCCTCTTCGTCACGGTCATCGCCCACCTCGCCCGCGGCGGAGCCCTTCCCACCTCGCTCATCGCCGCCGGCCTCGGTCTCTTCCTCCTCGTCGAACGGCGCCACTTCCGGGGGGCGGCCGACCGCTCCAGCTTGCCTTCGGCCGCCCCCTTGCTCGTCTCGGTCGCCGTGCTGTCGATCTTCGCGGGGGCCGTCTCCGTCGAGGCCTCGGCCCACGGGCGTGTCGCTCTCCCGAACTTCGGGCGCGTCCTCCTCGCGTGCGCCGAACGTCTCTTTGGCGTCTACTGGATTCCCCTGCCCGACACGACGACCGACTTCGTGGATCCGGTCTTGCTCACCATCGGTATCTCGCTCGTCGTCGTCGTTCTCTACCTGCTGACTCGACCCGTCGTCGACCGACGCCTCTCGAATGTCGGACCGGCGCGAGCGGCCGAACGTCGCGTCGCCGAGCGGCGAGCTCGCGACATCGTGCGTCGCCACGGGCGGGGCACTCTCGACTACTTCGCCCTTCGTGACGACAAGCAGTTCTTCTTTTTCCGGGACTCTCTCGTCGCCTACGCCGTCTACGGCGGCGTCGCCCTCGTGTCCCCCGACCCCATCGGCCCCGAGGCCGAACGGGTGGAGGTCTTCAGCGCGTTTCGCTCCTACGCCGAATCACGGGGGTGGAGCGTCGCGATCACGGGAGCGGGAGCCGAGTGGCTCTCGATCTACCAAGCGGCAGGAATGCACTCGATTTACATCGGTGACGAAGCCATCGTGGACACGCACACCTTCTCCCTCGAGGGGGGCAAGATGAAGGGCCTGCGCCAGGCCTACAACCGGGTCGTTCGACACGGCTACACCGTGGAGTTCCTCGACCCCGCCGAGATTGACCCCGCCCACGTCAGCGGTGTGCTGGAGCTCATCTCCATGCTCCGGCGTGGCGAGGGAGAACGGGGATTCTCCATGATGCTCGGACGACTCTTCGATCCGAAGGATCGCGGACTCCTCCTCACTCTCGTGTCGGGTCCCGATGGTCGGCCCGCTGCGGCCCTCCAGTTCGTGCCCTCCCCCGCACTCCAGGGTTACTCCCTCGACCTCATGCGCCGCGATCCGGGGGACCATCCGAACGGACTCATCGACTTCGCCCTCGTGTCCACCATCTTTCACCTGCGCGACCAGGGGGCTAAGGGGCTCTCGCTCAACTTTGCGGCCTTTCGTTCCGTCCTCGACGGGGAACGGGGCGAGGGGGCGTTCACTCGCGTCGAACGATGGGCCCTCCGTCGGCTCTCGGGAATCTTGCCCATCGAGTCCCTCTGGGCCTTTAACGCGAAGTACGACCCTCGCTGGCTACCTCGTTACCTCGTCTATCCCGCCGCCGAACAGTTCGTGCCGGTCGTCATGGCCATCTTGCGCGCCGAGTCCCTCACCGAACTTCCCGTGATTGGACGACTTCTCGCGAACGATCCCTCGAATCGTCCCGGCACCGTCGTTCCTGACGACGTGCTCGCGGCCGCCCGGGAGTCGAGCTCCACCGAAACCACGGCTCCGTAAGGTCGTCGAACAAGGCGTCGCAACCTAAGTTCCTGGATTCCACTCTGGTGGAGCGGTTCGCTCCGCTGACTAATCTCCGCGTTCCGCAGCGGAACGAGTTGACATCAGCTCAGGCTGCATCCGCCATGCTCCGTCCGTCTCGTTGACTTCAGTCCCCGCCAACCGAACCTTCGGTTCACTAAGTGGGGTGAGACGTCATGTGGTCCCCGTCACCGCGCACGACGACGGGGACCACACGGAGGAACTAGATCTGAAGAGTCACGCGGCGGAACTTCTCAAAGTTCTTGAGGTGAGACTTACCCATTTCGATGACCGGCTTCACCACGAACTTCACCGGGGCAATGTGTAGCTTCCGCTCGAGGCCCTGCATGAACTTGATGGCGCTGTACGCCCGACTCTTCGCCAAGTTACGTACCTGGTTCATCGTCAGATACTTACCCTTACCGTCGTGAGCCTTCGTCTCGTAGATCGCGTAACCGATAATCGTGACCGACTTGAGATGAAGGGCGGACACCTCGCGCAGCGTGGTGATGATCACCTTGATGTCGTTCGAGCTCGCCCCGAATGCGGCCTGGTAGGCCGCGAACGGCTTACTCGGAAGCGCGATCGGGCTCGTGGGTAACGCCTTCGTCGGCGTCGTCGCCTTGGAAATCGAGGTTGTCGATCCCGCCGACGTGGTGGTCGAGACCCGGAACTGGAAGTTAGACGATGTGTTCAGACCCGGAACTGTCGCTGTTGTTCCCGAGATGTCACTCGCGGGAACTGTTTCCCACGTCTGCCCACCGTTCGTGGTGTACTGCACGACGTAATCCGACGGCGGAGTATTGGGAACCGGCGACCACGTAATGACTCCGGTACCGGTGGGGCTGACCACGACCGTCGAAATCACTGGTGGCTGGTTACTCGAAATACTCGCCGTCGGCGAACTCGTCGCCGACGCGACCCCCGCGACGTTAGTTTCGATCACCTTTACCGTAATGGCGTTGCCGATGTCGGAGGACTGCACAACGTAGGTCGATGCGGTCGCCCCCGAAATGGCCTGGCCGTTGTCGAACCATTGGTACGTCTCGACCGGAGTCGGGACGCCCGTTACCCCCGCCGACTTCGCGGTCAACGTCTGACCCACAGTCGGGGTTCCGGTGATAGTGGCCGAGGAGATGGTCGGAGCAATCGCCGGAACGTTACTCTCCGGCGCGCTCGTCGCTGACGCGTGACCCACTGAGTTCGTTTCCGTGATGGTCACCGTAATGGCGTTCGCGAAGTCCGAGGGCTGCACAACGTAGGTCGATGCGGTCGCCCCCGAAATGGCCCGGCCGTTGTCGAACCACTGGTACGTCTCGACCGGAGTCGGGACGCCCGTTACCCCCGCGGACTTCGCGGTCAACGTCTGACCCACAGTCGGGGTTCCGGTGATAGCGGCCGAGGAGATGGTCGGGACCAGTCCGGCAATCGAGGAGCTCGGAGAGCTCGTCGCTGACACGTGACCCACTGAGTTCGTTTCCGTGATGGTCACCGTAATGGCGTTCGCGAAGTCGGAGGACTGCACAACGTAGTTCGATGCGGTCGCCCCCGAAATGGCCCGGCCGTTGTCGAACCACTGGTACGTCTCGACCGGCGTGGGGGCGCCGCTCACCCCCGCGGAGTTCGCGGTCAACGTCTGGCCCACGGTCGGCGTGCCGGTGATAGTGGCCGAGGAGATGGTCGGGGCGATGCCCGCCGTCTCGACGTTGGCGACACCACCGAGGAACGGACCACCCGAGGTCGTCGGGTTCGCCACCAGTTCGAAGTAGTAGGTGGTTAGATCGGTAAGTCCCGTGACCACCGCGCTGTACGGCGTCGTCGACCCCGACCCGGTTCCCGCGACCGCCGTGACCGACGTTCCGGAGCAATTTCCCGAAGTGAACGGCGTGTCCTGGTAACAGAACTGAACCGATGACAGCGCCATCGAGTTCGGGTTCACGATGTCACCGGTCAACGTGGCGCTCGACGACGACGTTGATCCGGTCAGCGTCGTCACTACCGGTCCGGCGGTGAACTGATGTACTCCACCCACGTACTGCGAGGGCGTCAAGGCCGAGTCCGTCGCAACCAGTTCGTAGTAGTACGTGGTACCCGGAACGAGGGAGGCCAGCGCCCCGGTGTACTGCGTGGACGCACCCGTCGTCGTTCCAGCGACCGCGGACACCGTGGTTCCGAGGCAGCCACCCGACGTAAAGGGAGTGTCTTGGTAGCAGAACTGGACCGAAGTGAAGGAGTCGCCGGCGGGGTTGTAGAGCGAGCCCGACAGCACGCTCGTCGTGGGCTCGATGTTGAGGGCGCTACCCGTGGCCGCCGTCGGGCCGGTTGAGAAGGTCTTCACTCCTCCGTAGAACGTCGTCCCGGTCGTGGAGTCGGTCACTACCAATTCGTAATCGTACGTGGTCGAGGGGCTGAGACCCGATAGGCCGGCGGAGTACCCCGTGGTCGACGCCACGGTCGAGCCCGTCGACGCGGTGGCGCTCAGTGAGCCAACCGCTGTCGAACACTGGCCCGAGGAGAACGTCGTTGGGGCGTAGCAAAAGCTCGCGCTCAGGGTGTCCCCGTTCGGGTTATAGGCGGTTCCCGAAATCGTGGCCGTCGAGTCTCCCACTGACGTGGGGGTGCTCGTTCGAGTGACCGGAGCCGCGACAAAACTCACGACTCCACCGTCGAGGCTTTGACTCGAGGTCTGATCCTGAGCGGTCAACTCGTAGTAATACGTCGTGCCCGCCGTAAGTCCCGTCACGGCCGCCGTGTACTGGGTTCCCGACGGCGAGGAAGATCCCGCCACGGCGGTGACCGTTGTCCCGTGGCACGCTCCGGTGGTAAAGCTCGACGTCTGGTAGCAAAACTGCGGTGCCGCCGCGAGCGTGTCACCCGCCGGGTTATAGATCGATCCCGTGAAGGTTCCCGACGTGTCCGTGAGAGCACTCACCGGTCCCGTCGTCGCCACTGGCCCTGTCGTGAACTGTTCGACTCCTCCGTACAGGGGACTGGACGTGGTGGCATCACTCGTGACGAGTTCGTAGTAGTAGGTGGTCGAGGGCGACAGATTCGTCGGCGTCGCACCGTAGGACGTGACCGTCGCGGAGCTCGACCCCGCGGTGGCGGCGACTGTCGATCCAGTGCACTGGCCGGAGGCGAAACTGGTGGTCTGGTAGCAGAACTGCACTGGACCCACGGTGTCGGTGGAGGGATTGTTCACCGAACCGTTAAACGTGGCGGAGGTGTCGGCAACTCCGGACGCCGCCGACGTCGACGGGGCGGGACCCGCGTAGCCGGGGTTGCACTGTGACAGGGAACTTCCGCTCCAGGTGACCTGCACTCCGACGGTTCCCAGTCCCCCGGTTCCCGGCGTCAGGTCAAGAACAAACTGGGGGAGAGCCGACTTCGTCGAGAGATCGATGGGTGTCGGATACGCCAACGACGTGAGGTCAATCGTGGGGGTGGCGCCGGACGTGTTGAACGCGTAGGGGCCGTCAATCACGACGCCGTTGCCGTTGGTGAACGACAGGGTGGGGGCTGGACTCAACGCGATGTTCCCCGACGTCAGACTGATGGTGTCGAAGGACGTTGGCGTACAGGCCTGGTACGGCTCGACGAAGGACGACGCGAAGACGCGCACTGGGGCACTCGCGCACGATCCACCGGTGAGCGCGTCAAAATTCTGAATTTGCGCGCTCCCCCCGTCCGCGTTCACCCACAGACACGTGGGTCGCTGGGAGTCCGGGGTGACCGAGTAAGTGCTGGAGTTGTTCGCCAACGCAATCGGGAAGTGCGAGGTGGTCGTCGTACACGCCGCGTTCGTGGCGAAGTCGTAGCAATAGACGAATCCGGGAGTGACTTCGAAGACTCGAGTTCCGATGACGGAGGGACTTCCGGCCCACTGCCACGAAAACAACGTGCTACTCGTCAAGCCGGTCGGCGTCGGCTGGTTGGAACCATCCAGCCCCCAACACAACCAGGACGACCCCGAATTCAATCCACAGACACCCTGGGCGTTTCCACTGCTATCGAGCAAGGGAGTGACCATCGACTGCGTCCCTGCAGCCATGGACTGAGGCCACGAGCCCCCACAGTTGCCGGGAGTGGAGAGGCTCAAGTCCACGCAAGCTACGACTCCACCCGAGCTCCATCCGGACGGGATAAAGAGCTGACTTCCTACGAGAGTCGTGGGGGGCGCGGGTGAACTGTCGGTGTTCGTACCGGTGGTCGAGCCCACAGACACCGCGTACGGTTCGTTGGCACACGCCGACTGCGTAGCGATGTCGTAGCAGAGGAGGGTGTTATCGCCCGCTCCCGTCGCGCCTCCGCCGCCCTGTCCCGCCGCGGCGCCATTCACGGGATTCCAGGCGTAGAAGTTTCCGTTGTAGAACGTCGGCGACACCGTTCCGGTCGACGTGTTGCTCGTGGACCAACCGGTCTGGCCCGGGGCCGCGAGTGGAGTCCACGCCGGTGGTTGACCGCCCGATCCCGAGCAGGTGGGGTCGGTGACCGTGTCGGCAGCGTTCAGATTCAGGCACAGCACGCCGGGCTGACGGGTGCTGATCTCCGTCGCGTAGACGTAGAGGTAGCCCGTCGACTGATCGACGTACAAGCCAGGCTTTCCTGACGTTCCGAAAGCGTTGCCGTTCACGGTGATGGTCTTATACGCGTTGGACGTTCCCGTATCCGTGGTCGTCCAACACGCCGAGGCGTCACTCTGGTTGTGGCACATAAGCCCGAAGTAGTTCTGATGGTGGAAGACGTTGTACACCCGATTGTTGTAGGTCGCGATATCCCACCCATCACCACCCCCGGTGGTTCCGGCGAAGTTAGAGCTCGGCGGCGTAAACGTTTGGGTGGCCGAGTACGTGACGGTGCTGGCACCGGCGACGGACGAGGTGCCCATCACGATGGCCGGGAAGGCCACGGCCACCACCGCAACCAGGGACGTCAACCACTTCACCATCTTCTTCATTGAGTACTCTCTTCCGACGTCGAGTGTTCGAGAAGAAAATTTACAAGTGGTCAACTAGGAATCGGTGGCAATCGGACCCGCCAGATTCACGTCGATTGACCGCATTTCCATCTCCTCATCGAGTATCAGGTGGCACCAGGAGGGAACGGAATCGCCCCGCGACAAATCTTCACATTCCCCTAATTTCTAAGGAAAATGGAGTTCTCGTCGCGAGATCATCCCGAGACATCTCGTGAAGCTCTGCGCTGAGAGTCGGGAACCTTACGCTGTCCAACCTGAGTCCTCTTCTCAGGTTGAGGGGAATTATGTTCGACGTCCACCGGCAAGAACTCCGGTCGCAACGTAATCCCTCGTCGTCTCTCCGGCGAGGACGTCGGTGTTAGAGCGCGGCGAGGAGGGCGTCCACAAACCGCCCGAGGGCGTGGGGCTCAAAGGTGAGAAACAGGTTCGGCTCCACCAGCTCCATCTCCATCACCGCCCACCCCCTGGGGGTTTCCACGAGGTCCACTCGTGCGTAGAGAGTTCCGGGAAGAATCGAGAGAGTCGCCTCGGCGACGTGGCACGCCACCGCGTCGGGCACCACGGCGCTCATTTGCCGGCGGCGAAAGGACGCGTCTCTCTCTTCCTCGGGCGTGTTCAGCATCGCCCGCTTCACGAGCGCGTGGGAGAACACCCCGCCGAAGTAGAGGAGGGCGAGTTCGCCCCGTTTATCCACCGAGTCGACGTAGGGTTGGACGAGAGCGACGCGCCCCTCCGCGTGCAGGCGGGCAACGTGAGCGAATGCTCGTTGCCTCTCCTCGTCGGTGTCACCGTAGCGAGCGGCGTCGGCCGAGCCCGCCCCGATGGCCGGCTTCACGACGACGTCTCCCGTCCACCACTCCGGCTCCTCTCCGAGTTCAACAATCCGTGTGGGCACCACCGGGACGCCACGGCGTTCAAGGTCGAGGAGGTAGTGCTTATCCGACGAGTACCGGAGAGCCTCGTAGGAGTTAAAGAGACGACGTCGGGCTCGGGCCCACTCGAGAAACTCGGCGTGGTGGGAGGTGTAGTCCCAGGTCGAACGCACGACCACGGCGTCGTAGTCTTCCCAAGCCACCTGGGGATCGTTCCAGACCGCGAGCGTCACGTCGAGTCCCTGCTCCCGGGCCGCCTCCACGATCAGCGGAGAGTCGAGATCGGGATTGGCGTTCGGTCCCGCGGCGTCGGGCAGCGCGTGACGACTCGTCGCCAGGGCGACGCGCCTCACGGCTGGAAGAAGAGCGTCGCGTGCTGGGCGAGGTGAGTGAGAGGGGCCGGCCAGATACCAAAGACCAGGACGACGATCACGGAACTCGCGATCACCACCCGACTGGCCCAGGGCACAACGAGCGGAGCAACGTCGGGGTCACCTTCGGCGAAGAGACTCCCGACCCATCGTAGGTACGCGAAGGCGGCGACGGCGGCCGCGAGCATCGCCACCACCGAGGCGGTCACGTTACCCGCGTCGAGCGAGGCCGAGAGAACGGCGAACTTGCCGTCGAAGCCCACGGTGAGGGGCACACCGAGTTGGGAAAGGAGGAGAAGGGCGAGCGATCCCCCGATCCAGGGGTTGCGTCGAGCGAGACCTCGGTACTTCTTAAGGTAGTGATCGGAGTCACCCACCCCCCCCACGAGCGCCACGATGGCGAAGGAACCGAGCACCGTGGGGGCGTAGGTGAGGATGTAGAAGAGAGAGTCGGCCACGCCTCTCGGACTGGCCGCCCAGACCCCGAGCCAAATGAACCCGGAGTGGGTCACCGAGGAGTAGGCGAGCAGACGCTTGGCGTTGACCTGAGTAATCGCGAAGAGCGCGCCCACGACCGTCGAGAGCACGATGAGGCCCCAGATGATCGGGCGCCAGGTGTCACTCTGAGTCCCGAGTCCGGAGATCATGACCCTGATCGCCGCCGCGAAGGCGCCACCCCAGACGATGGAGGCGTGGAATCCCGTCACGGGGGTGGGGGCGCCCTCGTAGACGTCGGGTGACCAGAAGTGGAAAGGCACGGCCTGGGTCTTGAAGGCGAAGGCCAGCATCATGAGTCCCCCACCGGCCCACAGCAGGGCCGGATGAACGAGAACGTTCGCCGAGAGGAAGTAGGAGATGGTGGAGAGGTTGGTGGAACCGGTCGCCCCGTAGACGAGGGCGGCGCCGTACATGAAGACCGCAGCGGCGAATCCGCCGAGGAGGAAGTATTTGAGGGAGGACTCCTGGGACTTCACGCGTCGACGGTTAAAGGCGATAATCACGTAGAGGGCAATCGAGAGAATCTCGAGTCCGAGAAAGACCACCGCGAGATCGTTAGCTTCGGTCATGAGGACCGCGCCCGACGTGGCGAGGAGGGCCAGCATCTGGTACTCCGCCCCGACGAATCGTTCCCGACCCTCCCAGTCGTGGGCGATGAGGAGCGCGAAGATCAGACTCGAGGAGATGGACGCCGTCGCCAACGCGGAGAAGCCGTCCATGACGACGGAGTGGGCCGCCGTGAGCTGGGCCCCGTGACGGGCGATCTGCCACCCCTGGATCACCGTGAGAAGAAGAGAGGCTCCGGCCGCACTCACCGCCACCGTGCTCGCCACCCGGCGCGGTATGCGCGTCGGCGTGAGCGAGGTCGCGATCAAGAGGACGAGAGCCGTCCCCGACATCACGAGGAAGGGCGCGAGGGCCAGGTAGTTAATCGAGGGTAGGGTCATCGACTCACTCCGCTCGGCGTGACGTGGGCGACAATCTGCTGCACGGAGGGAGAGACCCGGCTGAGGAGCGGGGCGGGCAGCACGCCGAGGGCCACGACGAGCACGACGACGGGCCAGAGAAGGAGTCGCTCGGTCGTCGTGGCGTCGACGAGATCACCGCTCGTGTCGCTCGCCGGCCCGTGAAAGGCTCGCTGGTAGGCCCACAGCCAGTAGACCGCGGCCCCGACCGTCCCGAGAGTGGCGATCGCCGCGTACGCCGGGTGCACGCCGAAGGCGCCGAGCAAAATTAAGAACTCTCCCACGAACCCTCCGAGTCCCGGCACCCCGATGGTCGTGAAGGCCACGACCGTGACGAATCCTCCGAGAACGGGGAGCGACCCCTGGAGACCGCGCACGTCGTCCAGTCGGGCACTGCCGCGCCGTCGCTCGAGGGCCCCGATGAGAACGAAGAGGCCAACCGTCGCCACGCCGTGCACAACCATCAGCACGACCGCACCCGTCAGCGCCAGTTGGGAACCCGACATCACTCCGAGGGTGATAAAGCCCATCTGGGCCACCGACGAGAACACGAGGAGACGACGAAGATCCTGCGCGACGGCCGCTACCAGGGAGCCGTAGAGAATCGCGATGACCGCCAGCACGAGCAGCACCGGGGTCACCTCCTTCACGGCGAGGGGGGCGAGGGGCAGCGCGAAGCGCAGCAGCCCGTAGGTCCCGAGCTTCGAGAGCGTGGCGGCGAGTTGAGCGCCCGCGGCGACGGGCGCCTCACCGTAGGTCGCAGGCGACCAGGAGTGGAGCGGCCAGAGGGGAGCCTTCACGGCAAAGGCGAGAGCCAGACCCAGGAAGATCCCCACCGCCTGCGAGGTCGTCATGACGGTGGAGGAGAGGGCGGAGTAGTCAAACGTCAACGCTCCACCGGCCTCGTGCTGGTGGAGAACGCCGAGGTAAATCACCGCGACGAGGGCGGGCGCCGAACCGGCGAAGGTGTAGAGGAAGAACTTCATCGCCGCTCGTCGCGCCCCGGACCCGCCCCACCCGGACACCATGAAGTAACTCGGGACGAGGACGAGCTCGAAAAAGATGAAGAACAGGAGGAGGTCGTGAGCGACGAAGGCGCCCACCGTGAACTCGAGGGAGAGCAACTGCCACACGAGATAGGCCGGTTCACGACGGGCGGTCCGGTCGGCGGCCATCGCCACCAGAGCCACGAAGGTGCTGAGCAGGACGAGAGCGACCGAAATCCCGTCGAGAGCCACGTTGTAGGACAGCCCGAGGGGTGCCGACACCACCCACTTCGCCGCGAAATCCCAGGTGGAGGCCTGGGCGACGTGACCGTTGTAGAGAAGAGCCGTCACGACGGCGAGCAGGAACTCGGCCCCCGAGATCGCGAGGGCGGCCCGCCGAGCGTTCACCGAGTCGCGCCGGGACAGACTCACGAGCAGCGCCCCGACGAGGGGCAGGAGAAGAAGGGCGCCAATCCACCACGACGAATGCACGGTTATCCCACCCTCGCTACCAGGTACACCACGATGAGGGACACCCCCAGGGTCATGCCGAGCGCGTAGTGGCGCACGAGTCCGGTCTGGACCTTCTTCACTCCCGCGGCGGAGGCGCCCACTCGTCCGGCCACCCCTTCGACGAGGCGATCGACCACGACGTCATCGACGTGGGAGGTCTCGGTGGCCACCCGGGTCAGGGGGCGACCGAGCACTCGATCGTAGGCGTCGTCCCAGAACCACACCCGCTCGAGGAACCGGGGCTCGAGGGACGGCTGTACCGCGTTCGAGCGCCAGAGAGCGAAGGCCGCACTGAGTCCTATCAACCCGACGACGGCGTCGATCAGGGCGAGCGTCCACTGACCCGTACTACTCACGCCCACGCTCGACGCGTTCACGCCCACGGTGGAGGTAATAAAGGTGTCGAGGGTGTGCTGGTGAACCCAGGGCAGGTCGAGCGCCCCCGCGAGAGTCGCGGCCACGGCGAGCACTACGAGGGGCGCCACCATCGGGAGGGGTGACTCGTGAGGCTCGTGACCGAGCGACTCGCGGTACCGGGCCCGTCCCCGGAACGTCAACACGAAGAGTCGGGTCATGTAGTACGCGGTCAGCACGGCCGTCACGACTCCGAGGGCCCACAGGGTCTTGTTATGGGCGTAGGCCCCCGTCAAGACCGCACCCTTGGCGAAGAACCCGGAGAAGGGGGGTAGTCCCGAGATCGCGAGCCACCCCACGAGGAAGGTGGGGTAGGTCCACGGGAGGACTAAGGAGAGCGCTCCCATGCGCCGTAGGTCCTGCTCCCCGTCGAGCGCGTGAATCACCGATCCGGAGCCGAGGAAGAGGAGCGCCTTAAAGAATGCGTGGGCCACCATGAGGAAGATCGCGGCCCCGTAGGCGCCAACCCCCACCGCGAGCACCATGTAGCCGATTTGGGAGACGGTGGAGAAGGCCAACACCTTCTTGATGTCCTTCTGGGAGGTAGCGATCGTCGCCGCGACGAAAGCCGTGAGCGCTCCCACCACCGCGATCGTGGTCCGACCGCCACTCGAGAGCGCGAGGACGGGAGCGAGACGAACGAGGAGGTAGACCCCCGCCGTCACCATGGTGGCGGCGTGAATCAGGGCCGAGACGGGAGTGGGGCCCTCCATCGCGTCGGGGAGCCAGTTAAAGAGGGGGATCTGGGCACTCTTTCCCGACGCGCCGAGAAGAAGGGCGAGGACCACCCAGGTCGCCGCCGCACCCGAGAGGTGGCTCGACGCGCTCGCGGCGATCTGCAGGTACCCGAGACCGGTCTGGTGACTAAAGAGAATGAACATCGCGATCAAGAGACCGAGGTCGCCGACCCGGTTGTACACGAAGGCCTTCTTGCCGGCCGAGGCCGCCGAGTCCCGGTCGTAGTAGAAGGCGACGAGCCAGTAGGAACAGACGCCGACTCCCTCCCATCCGACGAAGGTCATGACCAAGTTGTCGGCCATGACCAACACCAGCATGGAGAACACGAAGAGGTTGAGGTAGGCGAAAAACTTTCGGTAGTCCCGTTCGGCGTGCATGTACGCCGTGGAGTAGAGGTGAATTAACGCCGACACCCCGGTGACGAAGAGCATCATCGTAACCGAGAGCGGATCAATGAGGAGCGCGACCGGCGCGTGCAGGGATCCGGTCGAGATCCACCCGAACAGCGTGACGGTCACTTCACGTGAGGAGCGCCCTTCGAGGCCCACCCAGGTGATGAGTGCGAAGAGAAAACTGAGCGCCACCGCCCCCGTGGCGATGGTTCCGACCAGTCGTTCGGAGGAGTCCTTCTTCAGAGTCAAGAGAACGAGGAACCCGGCGAGTGGCGCGAGGAGGGTGAGCAGTGCGGCGTGCGACATCGTTATCCCTGCATCTCCGTGAGTTCGTCCACCGAGGTTGTGCGCCGACGACGAAAGACGGCGACGGTGATGCCGAGTCCCACCGTGACTTCGGCCGCGGCGACCACCATTACGAAGAACACCACCGTCTGGCCGGCGATGTCGGACAGGGTGCGCGCGAAGGTGACGAAGGTCAAGTTCACGGCGTTCAGCATGAGCTCGACGCACATCAGCATGATGAGGACACTGCGCTTCGTGAGAAACCCGTAGACCCCAATGCCGAAGAGCACGGCCGAGAGAACGAGATACCAGGACGCGGGAACGCTCACTGCTCCACCTCCGACTCCCGGTCACGACGCGCCAGTTGCACCGCGCCCAACACGGCGATGATGAGTAGCGCGGCCGTCACCTCGAACGCGACGAGGTAGGTCGTAAAGACCGACTGCCCGAGTTGGGTGATCTCACCTTGACCCGAGGCGAGGGGTGTCCCGCCCGTCGACGCCGACATCACTCCGGTGACCCAGTGGGACTTGGCCATGAGAAAGATGAGTCCCCCCACCGTCACGACGGCGCCGGCCGCCGCGAAGGCTCGCTGACCGACGAGGGGTTCGACCTCGTCGCGGGGGTGACGATCGACGCCGAGGAACATGATGACGAAGAGGATGAGCACCACAATGGCCCCGGCGTAGACGATGATCTCCACCGCGGCGAGAAAATCGGCCGACTGCTCGAGGAAGCTGAGGGCGACGCCGAAGAGCGTCACGATAAGCGAGAGCGCGGCGTGCACCGGGTTGTGCACACTGATCACGCCGAGGGCGCCCACCACGATGAGGGCGGCGGCGGTGACGAACACTAAGAGGTCGGGCCAGGTCGTCGTTAGTGCGAGCACGACCACTCCCTCCACGGCGAAGGAACGGGCGTCATCGGCGCCCTCCCCGTCCGTCCTCGCGTTGATCGGCGTCGAAGTGGGAGGCGAACTCGACGCGCAGAGCCTTCGAGCCCGTCGCCTCGTCGTCACGCCCGTCACTCTGGCCCGCTTCGGGAGCGCGGACGCCCACCCCCAGTTCACCGGACCACTGAGTGAGCCCTTCGAAGGACGCGTCACCCGCGGGCGAGGTCGCCCTCATCCACCCTCCGGTCATCGCGGCCTCTCCTTCGCGCCAGTCCTCCCAGGGCATTCGTTGCGGGAAGCCCTGATCGTCCACGAGCAACTGGGACTTTTGGTAGATCGCGTCTGCGCGGTTGGTGAAGGAGAACTCGAACAACTTGGACTCCGTGATGGCCTGCGTCGGGCACGCCTCGACGCAGAGGTCACAGTGGATGCAACGCAAGTAGTTGATCTCGTAGACGTAGCCGTAGCGCTCCCCGGGACTCACCGGGTGATCCGGTGGGTTATCCAGTCCCCGGACGTAGATGCACTTGGCGGGGCACACCCCGGCGCAGAGTTCACACCCGATGCACTTTTCCATCCCGTCCTCGTAACGATTGAGGACGTGGCGACCGTGTTGGCGAGGCTGCTTGGGGCGCTTGACCTCGGGGTACCCCCGGGTGACCCGGGGACGACCGAGGTGACGAAAGGTCAGTCGGAAGCCACCAAAGAAGTCCGTCACCCGACTCATCGTGCACTCCCCTCGTCGTTGGCCTCGTCGTCGAAGTATTCGCGGATCGTCTCTTCGGGGACGGGTCGCTCACCCACCGGCGTGAGAACGGCGTCGGGACCCCGACTCGCCCCGATTTCGAACGCTCGGCTGAGCAGCGTGCCCGCGAAGATCACGGCCGCGGCCATGGCGAAGCCGTACGCCGGCTTGACCATGAAGCCGGCCACGATGAGTAACCAGCCGAGGGAGAGGGGGATGAGACGCTTCCAGCCCAACTCCATCACGTGGTCGTAGCGCAGTCGGGGGAGAGCGCCGCGGAACCAGACGTAGGTGAAGGCGAGAACTGCCGTCTTCGCGATGAACCACAGGATGGGGAAGATCCAGCTGAGGTGGGCGATGTGGGGGGCCCAGCCGGCCGGCCCACCGAGAAAGAGCGTCACGATCATCGCTGACGCGGTCACCGTATTCATGAACTCGGCGAGGAAGAACAACGCGAAGCGGATGGAGGAGTACTCCGTGTTGTAGCCACCCACGAGTTCGCTCTCCGCCTCCACCACGTCGAAGGGTGGGCGGTTCGACTCGGCGGTAATAGCGATGAGAAAGATGACGAAGGGGACGACCCCGAGGTGAATGAGGTTCCAGTGCCAGACGCCGCGGGCTTGCGCGTCGACGATGTCGCGCGTCGTGAGCGATCCCGTCGCGAGGGCCACCGTCACGATGGTCAAACCGAGAGCGGCCTCGTAGGAGATCATCTGGGCACTCGCGCGCACCGACGACAAGAGGGGGTACTTTGACCCCGACGACCACCCCGCGAGCATGACGCCGTAGACCGAGATTCCCGACATCGCCAACATGACGAGAATTCCGACCGGGGGATTGGCCACCTGGAGTTGCACGACGTGACCGGCGATGGTCACGGTTCCCCCCACCGGCACGATGGAGAAAGTCACGAGCGCCGGAATGAGAACGAGGTAGGGGGCGGCCTTGAAGACCACCCGGTCCGCTTCGTTCGGCACGATGTCTTCCTTGAAGAACAACTTGATGCCGTCGGCCAGGGTCTGGAGAATGCCGAAGGGTCCCCAGCGCTGCGGCCCGATACGCGACTGCATGTCGGAGATCGCTTTGCGCTCAAACCACACCATCAACATCACCGCGACCATGACGACGGCGAACGCGACCACGACCTTGATCAGCACGATGAGCAGAATCGCCCAGGTGACGCCCGACGAGAGCAGCGGATCGGCGATACCCATCATCGACTTTCCACCCTGACTCGCGTCCACGCGCTGTCCGGTTCGACGAGGGCGGCGACGAGATCCACCCCGTCCTGGTCCCGACTCAGTCGAGGTACGACGACCGTTCCTCGCACCACCGCGTCATCCGCGTCCACCCAACAGGACACGTCACCCCGAGCACTACGCGCCACGACGGCTTGCCCGTCGGAGAGGGCGAAGTGTTCGAGGTCGAGCGGGTGCACGCGTAAGCGCGCCGGTCGACGTTGACTCGCGAGCGCCGAGGAACTACCGACCGTCGTCCCGTCGTCGTAGAGATCACGCCCGGCGACGAGTCGAAGGGCGTACGCGTCGGGGGTCGGAAGACTCCCGAGGGGGCGAGCGTCGGGCATTGCTGGTCGCTCCACTCCACCGAGGGTGGCCGGAGCGGGCTCGCGCACGGTCCCCGCCAAACTCGTCACGCCCACCGTCGCGGCTGAGCGAATACCGGGTGTCCCGATCGGATCGAGCGCACGGCGGTGGGATAAGGCGTCCGCCCGGTCAATCACCACTCCGTCGTACGCGTCGTCTTCGAGTACCGAGAGAGCCGGGTAGCCAGTGCGCGCCTCGATCTCCGCACTCGCCGCGTCGGGGCCACTCCACCCCCACTCCGCGCCCAGGGTCGCCGCCCATTCGGCGGCGATGGTGGCGTCGTCCCAGGCGGATCCGGGTGCGGTCACTTTGGCCGCCAGGGCGCTCACGCGACCCTCCAGGTTCGTGACCGTTCCTCGCCGTTCGTAGCCGACCGTGGCGGGAAGGACGACGTCGGCGTAGGCCAGCGTGTCCGAACCGTGTCCGGCCACGACGACGACCGCACTCTGCTCGAGCGCTCGCGCCGCGTCAGTCTGGCGAACGGTATTGGACAGAACGTCGCCGAGGACGAGCGTGACCCGCTGGGTTCCCGCGGCGACAGCGTTCAGCTGCTCGACGAAGCTACGCCCCGGGGTGTCGAGGAGACCGCGCCCCGGGGCCACGTTGGGCGCGAGTCCCATGTCCAACGCACCTCGGACGTTCCCGCGGGACAGAGTCACGAGAAAACGGGCGCCCGGAAGACCCCGGTGCAGATCGCGCACGGCCTCTTCCACGAGACGGGGGTCTTCGGCAACGTTGGCCCGCCCGACCACGACGACCACCCCCTCGCCCTCTCCAAGAAGCTCACGGAGGGTCGCGGCCTGGGTATCGCCGAGGGCCGTTCCGGTGACTCCTCGACCGGCGAGTACGCCCTGGACCACGCTGCCCACCTCTCCGGGGCGCACCGACACGAGGTGATGAGCCACGTCGCTGAGGGCGTCCGGTCCCGTGACGAACTGAACGAGCGTTCCCTTACGGGCGCCACTCCGAAGACGCAGAAAGAGAACGGGAAGGCTCTGTCGCAGATCGTCCGTGATGGTGACGATGACGCGTGCTCGGACCGCTTCGTTGATGGTGGCGAGCGGCAGGGCGCTCACCAGCGCCGCGTCGAGACCGTCGTCGTACTGGGCGTCGAGGTGACGCGTTCCGACCACTTCACGGGCTAGTCGCGCGAACGCGTACGCCCCCTCGTTGGTGAGAGAGGCCCCACCGATCACACCCACTTGGTCGGGATCCACCGAGCGAACGAGGCGGGCCGCTTCCGCGAGCGCCTCACTCCAACTCACCGGCGTCAACTGGCCCCCGCGACGAATGAGGGGCTCGCGAAGTCGGTGCCGGGGTGACGTGAGATCCGCCGAGACGTCCGCCCCGTCGCCCAGGCCGTAGCGACCCTTGTCACAGAGCCAACTCTGGTTGACCGAGTCCGAGTCGATGCCGAGGACGCGGATGACCTCGTTCTGGGAGGACTGAACCGCGACGCGACAGCCCACCGCGCACCCCGTGCAGGTGCTCTCGACCTGCTCGAGGTCCCAGGGACGAGCGGCGAACCGGTAGGACTTGGCGGTGAGGGCCCCCACCGGGCAGATCTGTACCGTGTTGCCGGAGAAGACGGAGTCGAAGGGGTGTTCGGGAGCCGGAGCGATTTCGGTCTGGTCGCCCCGCCCGGTGAGGGTGATGGACGCGTCACCCGCGACCTCGGCGGCGAAACGGGTGCAGCGCGAGCACTGGATGCAGCGCTCCCGGTCGAGCAACACGTGGGCCCCAATAGAAATGGGCTTTTCGAAGTGACGCTTCTCCTCAATGAATCGGCTCTCACCCGAGCCGTGAGCCAGGGCCTGATCCTGGAGGGGGCACTCCCCTCCCTTGTCACAGACGGGGCAGTCCAGCGGGTGGTTAGAGAGGAGAAATTCGAGCACCCCGTCTTGGGCCTTCTTCACCTTCTCCGATTCGGTTACGACGCTCATCCCGTCGGAGGCCTTGACGAAACAGGACGGCTGCAGGGTGGGACCACGGGGCCCGTCGACTTCCACGAGGCACATCCGACAGACGCCGACCGGTTCCATGCGCGGGTGGTAGCAAAAGCGGGGCACGTACGTCCCGGCTCGAGCGATGGCCTCAATGAGGGGTTCGCCCGGGGTCACCTCGACGGAGCGACCGTCAACGGTAATGGAGGGGGGTGGCGTGGTCTCAGACATAGGGACAGCCTCCGTGGGCGACGTGGGCGGCGAACTCGTCGCGGAACGTACTGATGGCGGACTTCACCGAGGAGGGAATCGAGGGACCCAGCACGCAAATAGTGGTCTGGGCGGGGGGCCAGCTCAGTCCCGGAGCAATGTTGTCGCAGAGATCGAGCACGAGTTCGAGGTCTTCCATCCGACCTCCCCCGTGCTCCAAGCGGTACATCACTCGCTCTATCCACCCCGAGCCTTCGCGACAGGGCGTGCACTGTCCGCAGGACTCGCGCGAGAAGAACTTGGTGATGCGCCACGCGGCGCGGACGACGCAGGTCGTGTCGTCCATGACGACCACCGAACCCGACCCGAGCATGGAACCGAGAGAACCGACCTCGTCTTGTCCGAGGGGGGTATCCAGTTGGTCGGGCGTAAACCAGGGAGCGGAGACGCCGCCCGGGATGAAGGCCTTCAGTTGGCCGCCGTCGGCGATACCACCGCCCAACGCGGGGTCGAAGATGAGGTCACGAAAGGTGTTCTTCACCATCTCCACCTCGTACACCCCGGGGTTCTTTACGCGCCCGGACAGCGCGAAGAGTCGAGTCCCCGTCGAGCGACCGGCCCCGAGGGCGGCGAAGGAGGCGCCACCATTCAGGAGTATCCAGGGAATGTTGGACATGGTCTCGACGTTGTTCACCACGGTGGGTTCTCCGTAGAGACCCGTCACGGCGGGAAAGAACGGCGGCTTAATGCGGGGAAAGCCCCGCTTACCCTCGAGGGCCTCGATCAACGCGGTCTCTTCCCCGCAGATGTAGGCCCCGGCTCCGGGGTGAACGACGAGATCGAGAGAGAAGTCCGAACCGAAAATCTTCGACCCGAGGGCCCCGTGGGCGTACGCCTCATTGACGGCCTGGGTCAGGCGTTCGATGCCGAGGGCGAACTCCCCACGGACGAAGAGAAACGCCTGGGTGACCTGCAGGGCGTAGGCGGAGATGATGATGCCCTCGACCACCTGGTGGGGGTCGTGCTCAATCAAGTAGTGGTCTTTAAAGGTGGCCGGTTCGGACTCGTCGGAGTTAATGACGAGGTAGGACACGGGCGAACGACGCAACATCGCCCACTTGCGCCCGGCGGGAAAGCCCGCCCCACCCCGACCGAGCAGAGAGGCGGCGTCCACCTCCGCCGCGACCTCTTCGGGGTTCATCGAGAGAGCGCGCCGTAGCGCCTCGTAGCCGCCGGTCTCGAGGTAGACCTTCAGCGTGTGGGCGTCAGGAACTCCTCGGCGCTGCGTCACAATACGGGGGGCGTCCAGAACGGCCACTACGTCGTCTCCTCCCGGGCCGCGTCGCGCTGGGCGCGGGCGTCACGCGCCCGAGCCCGCTCGGCCGCGACCTCGTCCTTCGGGGCCCGCAAGCCACCCTGGCGCTTGACGCGCGAGTGGGTGCCGTGGGGCGGAATGTCGTGCTCGCGTCGGCCGGAGCGCAGATCCTCGACCAGAACGTCGAACTCCTCGGGTGTGCGAGTGCGCACGTAGCGGTAGTTCACCTGCACGCAGGGAGCGAGGTTGCAGTCGGCGAGACACTCCGACTCCTCAACGCTGAAGAGACCGTCGGCCGAACGACCCCCGGCCGCGCACCCGAGCGTGGACTCGACGTGCTCGAGCATTTCGGCACCGCCGGCGAGAAGACACGCCACGTTGGTACAGACTCCCACGTGGTAACGACCCACCGGTTCCAGGTGAAACATGTCGTAGAAGGACGCCGTACCTCGAACTTCCGCGGGCGTCGTCTCGGTGAGCGCGGCGACGGCCTCGATACCGGCCTCGCTCAAGTAGCCCTCTTGTTCTTGCACCAGGTGCAGAAGAGGGATGGTGGCCGAACGAGGTCGGGGATAGAGCGTCACGAGCTCCTCGGCGCGCTGACGTAGGTCGGCTCGAAAGAATCCGCTCATCGGTCGACGTCTCCCATCACCGGGTCGAGAGTAGAGATCACCGTCACCGCGTCGGCGACCGTACCTCCGCGCAACATGACGGGCAGGGCGTGCAGGTTGGCGAAGCTCGGCGTGCGGACGTGGAGACGGTAGGGACGGGGTCCGTCGTCGGACACCAGGTAACAGCCCAACTCTCCGCGGGGTGACTCCACCGCCGAATACACCTCACCGCGCGGCACGTGAAAGCCTTCGGTGAAGAGCTTGAAGTGGTGAATCAGTGCCTCCATCGACTCCCCAATCCGCGCTCGTGGCGGAGGGGTTACTTTGGGGTCCTGACTCCGGTAGTCCCCGCTCGGCATCCGCTCGAGGCACTGACGAATGATGCGCACCGACTCCAGCATTTCGTGGAGCCGCACCGCGTAGCGGTCGAAGTTATCCCCGTACGTTCCGACGATGACGTCAAAGTCCACCTGGTCGTAGGCGAGGTAGGGCATAGTCCGCCTCAGGTCCCAGGCCACACCGGTCGAGCGCAGCACCGGTCCCGTGATGCCGAGAGCCATCGCTTCTTCGGCGCTGATAACGGCCACGCCCTCCATGCGCTGGCGAAAGATGGGCTGGCCCGTCAACAACTCGTCGTACTCGGGAATCCGCCTCTCCAGGTTGTCGCAAATCGCGGCGACATCGTCCTCCCACCCATCGGGCAGGTCGGCCGCCACTCCTCCCGGACGCACGTAGTTGAGGTTCATCCTCAGACCCGTCGTCTTTTCGAAGAACGCCAGAATGAGCTCTCGTTCACGAAATCCGTAAATCATCGCCGAGGTGGATCCGATGTCCATTCCGTTAGTCGCCATCCAGATCAGGTGGGACGACACTCGGTTGAGTTCACTCATCATCATGCGAATCCACGTCGCGCGTTCGGGGATCTCGATCCCCAGAAGTTTCTCCACCGCGAGGGAGTAGTTCAGTTCGTTGAGGATCGGCGCGAGGTAGTCCATCCGGGTGACGTTGGTCGCCCCCTGGACGTAACTGAGATTCTCCCCCGTCTTTTCCATTCCGGTGTGGAGATACCCAATGACGGTTTTCGATCGGAGAACCACTTCACCGTCCAGTTCCAACATGAGGCGAAGAACCCCGTGCGTCGAGGGGTGAACGGGCCCCATGTTGACGATCATGGTTTCGTCGTCGGGCCGCTCGATATCGAGGGACGCCGGATCGAGAGTGACGCCGTCGAGTCGCAGCACCGAGCCCGTTTCGACACCGAGAGCGCCGGGTGACGTGGCGCGACGGGGGGCGAGCTCTTGGGCTCCCTCACTCGTCCCCACCACCAAGGGCTCGAGACGCTCTACCTCGCGGACGTCGGAACTCATTGGGGTGCGGTTTCCTTGAACTGAACGGGGACGCGTCCCAGCCCGTAGTCCTTGCGAAGGGGGTGTCCCTCCCAGTCATCGGGCATCAGGATGCGGGTGAGTTCAGGGTGGTGATCAAAGCGCACTCCGAGCAGGTCGTACGCCTCGCGCTCGAAACCCTCGACTCCGGGATAGAGCGCGAAAAGGGACTCGACCGCCGGCTCGTCGTCACCCGCGAGCACCCGGACCCGGGCCCGACGACGACGCGACAGGCTGAGCAGATTCACCACCACTTCGAAGCGAGTGGGAGCGAACGACTCGGGCAGAATTCGTCCGGGGTGATCCACGTAGTCCACGGCACACAGATCGACGCACATCTCGTAGCCCGCGTCCTTCAGGGCCTCGACGAGGGGGCGGTAGCCGCGGGGCTGCGTCACGTACGCCTCGTCAGCGCCGAGAGCCTCAACCTCGAGAGCCCCGTCGGGGAGCGCGGAGAGCGAACTCACTTGGGTGTTCCAAGGCGTACCGTGACCGGAACCTCGGGGGTCCAGCCGGCCGGGCTCACGTCGAGAGGGCGGCCCTCCGCGCGACGCTGCAGAATCTCACCGGTGTGAATCGTCTCGTGCAGAGTCAAGATACCGTGCATCAAAGTTTCGGGGCTCGGCGGACAGCCCGGTACGTAGACGTCCACCGGCACCACCTGGTCAACTCCTTGCACCAGGGCGTAGTTGTTGAACATCCCCCCGCTCGACGCACAGACACCCATGGAGATCACCCACTTGGGCTCCATCATCTGGTCGTATACGTTGCGCAGGACGGGCGCCATCTTCTGTGACACTCGTCCCGCCACGATCATCACGTCGGCCTGACGCGGAGAGTTACGAAACACCTCCATGCCGTAGCGAGCGAGGTCGTAGTCGGCACCGCCGGCGGCCATCATCTCAATAGCGCAACACGCCAGCCCGAAGGTGGCCGGCCACACGGAGGCTCGTCGAGCCCAGCGAACCAAATCCTCGAGGCGCGCCGTCAGAATGTTGTGAGAGAGATCTTCGAGACCCATCAGGCCGCCTCGTCCTCGCTCGTCACCCGACGAATCGTTGACGCGCTCGTGCGCGGCGAGGACGCGGGCACGAGAACCTTACGGGGTCCCCAGGACAGCGCCCCCTCACTGACGAGGAAGAGCAGGGAGCCGAGCACCGTCAGGGAAAACACCAGCACTTCCACGAGTCCGAAGCCCCCGAGCTGGTGGAAGACCACCGCGAAGGGGTACATGAAGACGACTTCGATGTCAAAAATCACAAAAATCATTGCGACCAGGTAAAACCTGACCGGAAATCGGGCCGGGGGCTCGAAGTCGGGCGCGATACCGCATTCGAAGGGTGCGAGTTTGGCTTCGGTGGGACGCTTACGAGGAGCGAGTAGCGCCGACGCAATGAAGGAACCCGAGGCGAACAGGGCGCCGACCACGAGGAGGCCCAGAATCGGGAGGTACTGGCTCACATACCATTCTTAGCAGAGTTAGCCCACCCCTTGACCACCAGTTCACAAGGGTCTCCGACGCCACCCTTTAGGCTGGTCGTCGTGAGTTCTTTGAGCAACCCCGACCAGTTCACCGAACCCTTCGACGTCGTCGTCGTGGGAGGGGGGCCGAGCGGATCTTCGTGCGCTTTCTGGCTCGCTCAAGCCGGATGGAACGTCTGTCTCGTGGAGAAGAAGACCTTCCCCCGCGTCAAGACCTGTGGTGACGGACTCACCCCCCGATCGGTGCACCAACTGCGGGCCATGGGTCTCGAAAGCGCCGTGGCCGCCGTGGGCCATCGCTACGACGGTCTGCGGGCCCACGGCTTCGGGGCGTCTCTCGAGATGACCTGGCCCGAGCACCACGTCTTTCCCCACTACGGCTACACCATCACGCGCTTCGACCTCGACGGCCTCGTGGCGACGCACGCGGAACAGCACGGGGCCACCATTCTCACTGGAGTCGAAGCCCTCGAGGCGCTCGAGGTGACCGCGGGGGCTCCGGGTCGCCTCGGATCGGCGGCCGGAGTACTGGTCCAGGATAAAGAAGGCCACCGGGCGGAGATTCGGGGCCGCTACCTCGTCGTCGCCGACGGACAGAACTCTCGCATCGGCCGGTCCCTCGGCACCCAACGGGTAAAGGAGTGGCCCATGGGTCTCGCCCTTCGGGGGTACTACCGATCGGAGCGTCACGACGAGCCCTGGATCGACTCCCACCTCGATATTCGTGACCCCGAGGGACGGGTCGTCCCCGGTTACGGCTGGATTTTCCCCCTCGGGGACGGTCGAGTCAACGTGGGAGTGGGCCTTCTCTCCACCGCCGGTGCGTGGAAGGGCGTGAACACGACCAAACTGCAGGAGTACTTCGTCGCCCAGGTCGGAAAGGAGTGGGGACTCTCCGAGGAGACCAGTGAGGGACCCGCGACGGGAGGTCGCCTGCCCATGGGACTCGCCGTCGGGCCCCGGGTGGGTGAACGCACCCTCTGCGTGGGTGACGCCGCCGGTACGGTTAATCCCTTTAACGGCGAGGGCATCGCCTACGGCTACGAGACCGGTCGCCTCGCGGCCGGGGTCCTCGGAGAAGCTCTGGTCCACGACGATCCCACCCGTCTCCCCCTCTATGACGAGCGCTTGGAGGCGGCCTACGGGGACTACTACCGAGTGGCCCGGGCCTTCGTCCGCTTGATTTCGGAGCCGAAGATTTTGCAGGTCTGCGTCGCGAGCGGCCTACGCGTGAAGCCCGTGATGACGGAACTTCTGGCCATCATGTCCAATCTGATGTCCAACTCCCATCAGGGCCCCGCCGAGTGGGGGTACCGTGCGGCGGCCTCCCTGGCGAACGTGATGCCCGAACGGGCCTGGAGCGCGCTCTTCGGGAGGTCCGAAGTTTCTCCTACGTAGGTAGGATAAATACATCACTCGCGGTCGTCTGCTCTTCGTTCAGGTCATCTCGTGATTCCCCTTTTCGTAGTTTTCCTTCGTGAGGGAGTCGAAGCCTCCATGATCGTGGCCATCGTGTTGGCCTACCTCGATCACGCCGGTCAACGTCAGCACTTCCGCGACGTCTACGTCGGAGTCAGTGCGGCGCTCGGACTCGCCGCCGCCTTCGGCGTCGTGGGGTACGTGGCCCTTACTCGCTACTCCGGCTCCCGAGTCCAGACCTACTTCGAAACGGCCACCTACCTCGTCGCCATCGTGGCCATCACCACGATGACTCTCTGGATGCAGCGCCACGCCCGCAGCCTGCGGAGCGAGCTGGCGCGACGAAGTGAGTCCGCCCTCAACTCTCGCCAGAGATTCGCGCTCTCGGCCGTCGCCTTTCAGGCCGTGGGGCGAGAGGGGGTCGAGACGACCGTCTTCACTCTGGCCATCCTCTTCTCCAACGCCCGACAGGGGGCGGTCCCGAGCACCCGAGGAGCTCTCCTCGGAGCGGCCCTCGGCCTGGGTGTCTCACTTGCCGTCGCCCTCATGATCTACCGCTGGGGACGACGCATCAACATCGGCCGCTTCTTTCGCTGGCTGGGCGTGGTCCTCCTCGTCGTCGGCGCCGGTCTCGTGGCCGACACCGTGGAGAACCTCCAGCAGTTGGGCTGGTTGCCCGGTGGCTCCGTCGTCTGGAACAGCTCCGGGCTCATCAACGAGTCCTCCAACGTCGGGGACGTACTGCACTCGCTCGTCGGTTACGCCGACCAGCCGACGGTGAGCCAACTCCTCGTATGGATGGTCTACCTCGGAGCCGTGTTAGTCGGTTTTCGAGTGGTGTCGCGACCCCGACCTACACACTGAGCGCACTGGGTGCCACCAAGCGGGCCACCTCCGCCTCGACGGCCCGGTCGACGACGGGCACGCCATTCGGCGACGCCACGAGGGCCACGACCGAAATCTCTAAGTGGCCGTGCGTAATGACGTCGACCACGAGTGAGAGGTGGGAGATTCCGATCGACGAGAGATTGGCCGGCGCGACCGCTCCGCGCACGAAGACTCCCGGCACGCTCGTGGGATCGTGTTCGAGGGCGGTAATGGGTCCCGCGGGACCCGCCACCACGGTCCGGAGTAGGACCGCCTGACTCGCCGCAAAGCACCGACCGAAGCCGCGCGTCGACATCTCGCGGGTGTCGGCCGCCACCATCGCGGTCGTCGCGTAGTACTGACTCACCGAGGCGATCTGAATACCTCCGTCCGCGGTATTCGTGTACACGGGTGAGGTCACCTGGGCCGCCGGGTACTGACCGGCCGCGCCGTAGATGCGGTCGGAGGCGTTCGCGACGTGGAGACAGGTCTGGAAGGACCGGGCGGCGGCCGCTTCGGCGATCGCGCTCACGCCGGTGAGCGCCGGGGCCGCGGCGGGATTCGAGATAACCCCCGGGGTGCCGACCAGATTGATCAGTTGGCTCGTGTTCGTCGTCGACCAGGAGGTCCCGAGGTCGGCGGGCGAGAGGAGCGCGTCGAGGGCGCCCCGAGCGGCCCGGGTGTAGTGCACGGTGGTGGTTTGAGCGAGCAGTCCCCCCGAGCCCGTCGCCACGAGTATCAGGGCCATCACGAGGAGGGGTGCGAAAGTGGTCCGACGCCGAGTGTGAACTCGCGCTCCGCGGGCCCGCCAGAGGGATAACCACTCCTCCCGGTCGACGTTGTCGGATCGACGCCACCGAAAGGTTCGGCCCGCGATGGTGGCGCGAAGCTCGTAGGACCCTCGAGAGAGGAAAATTCTCGGGTCCTTCACCTGCTCCCACGGAATCTGCCACGCCGTCGGACCCTCTCCGGCGAGCTGGGTCATGCCCTGTTCGTCACTGAGGAGCGTCACGGGTTCCGTGGGGGTCCCCTCGATAAAGGCGGGTTCGACCCGCCAGCCCGCCGAGCGCACGGAGGTCACGAGCGACGCGCGACCGCTGCCGCTTCGGCCACCGCCTCCAGGGTTCTCCCCAGGTCGTCCTCACTGTGGGCGAGCGACACGAAGAGGATCTCGTAGGCGCCGGGCGCGAGAGCCACGCCCCTCTCGAGGAGGGCGTGAAAGAACGGGGCGTAGAGGCCGTTGTCGCACAACTCTCGAGCCTCGGCGATGTTGGCCGGGGCCGTCACCGACTCCCTCGACAGGTAGAGACCGAGGAGGGGGCCGACCCGAGGGGCGAGTCCCACGAGACCACCCGCCGCGACCGCCTCCTCGAGACCACGAGCGAACCGGTCCACTCGCTCACCCAGGGCGGCGTAGTCCGATGGGGTGACCCGCTCCAGCACGGCGAGTCCGGCGGCGGTGGCGAGCGGATTGCCCGAGAGGGTGCCGGCTTGGTAGACGGGACCGGTAGGGGCCAGGTGGGACAGGACCTCTCGACGGCCGCCGAAGGCGCCGACCGGCAGGCCCCCACCAATGACTTTGCCGAAGCAGTAGAGGTCGGGGGTCACACCGAAGTAGGTTTCCGCACCACCAAACGCGAGGCGGAATCCCGTGATGACCTCGTCAAAAATGAGCAGAGCACCCACCCGATCGCACTCGGCGCGCAGTCCCTCGAGAAAACCCTCTCGCGGGGCCACCAGGTTCATGTTCGCGGCCACCGGCTCAACGAGAACCGCCGCCACACTGTCGTCGAGGACGGGGACCACGTTGTAGGGCGCGACGACCGTGTCGGCGACCGCCCCCGCCGTCACCCCCGCCGAACCGGGTAGACCGAGCTGAGCCACTCCCGATCCGCCGGCGACCAACAATCCGTCGGAATGACCGTGGTAGCACCCGTCAAACTTGACGACGGTGGAGCGTCCCGTCGCGCCGCGAGCGAGGCGAACCGCGCTCATCACCGCCTCGGTACCTGAGGAGACGAAACGAACTTGATCGAGACCGGGAACTCTCGAGGTGAGGAGTTCGGCGAGGAGAACCTCACCCCGCGTCGGGGCCCCGAAGGTGGTGCCCAACTCCACCGCGTCGCGGAGAGTCGCCACGACCTCGGGGTGAGCGTGCCCGAGAAGAGAGGCGCCGTAGGACTGAACGAAGTCGACGTAGGTGCGTCCCTCCACGTCCTCCACGTACGCGCCCCGACCCCGGACGACGGTGTAGGGGGTGCCCCCCACCGAGCGAAACGAGCGCACCGGGGAGTCCACCCCCCCGGGAATCACCGCGAGAGCGCGGTCGAACCACTCCGCGTTACTCACGACGCTCCCCCGGCAATCTCGCCCGCGAAGTAGGTCAGAATAAAGTCCGCACCGGCTCGTCGAAGGGCGCCGAGTTGCTCTCGGGCCACGGCGTCACCGTCAATCCAGCCCCGCTCGGCGGCCGCCTTGATCATCGAGTACTCCCCACTCACGTGATACGCGCAGAGGGGGACGTCCACGAGGGAGCGCAGGTCCGACAGGACGTCGAGATAGGTCATGGCGGGTTTCACCATCACCATGTCGGCCCCCTCGTCGAGATCGAGGCGCACCTCTCGTCGGGCCTCTCGGCGATTTCGCCAGTCCTGTTGGTAGGTCTTTCGATCACCTCCACCGGCAATCTCGACGCCGACGGCCTCACGGAAGGGCCCGTACAACCCACTCGCGTACTTCGCCGAGTAGGCGAGGATGGCCGTCTCGGTGAACCCCTCGTCGTCGAGGGCCCGGCGAATCGCTCCGACTTGGCCGTCCATCATGCCGCTCGGGGCGACGACTGCCGCCCCCGCCCGCGCCTGAGCCACCGCGGCCCGACCGTAGAGGTCCAGAGTGGCGTCGTTGTCGACGACGCCGTCGGGTCGTACAACGCCGCAGTGTCCGTGGTCGGTGTACTCGTCGAGACACAGGTCGGCCATGACGACGAGCTCGTCGCCCACCTCCGCCACCACGTCGCGCAGGGCCTCTTGAACGATGCCGTCGTCGGCGTAGGCGCCCGTTCCGAACGGATCCTTCACGGCGGGAACGCCGAAGAGGATGACCCCGCCCACGCCACGGCTCGCCAACTCCGCCACTTCTCGACGAAGGGAGTCTCGCGTGTGCTGCAGGTGTCCGGGCAGCGACTCAATCGGCCGAGGTTCCGCTCGCCCCTCGGCGACGAAGAGGGGGGCCACCAGGTGGCGCGGGAGGAGGTCGGTCTCGGCGACGAGACGTCGTAGGGGCGCGCTACGTCGAAGTCGACGGGGTCGTTCGGTAGGAAACACGGGGCCAGCCTAGGACGAAACGCGCCGGGAACTTCTAGTCGGCCAGGTAGTCCCCGTCGACCACCTCACCCAGGCCCGGTCCCACGAGGGCGAGCTCGGGAGTGGGTCGGTGTTCAGCGCGCAGCGCCACCAACGTCTCGAAGGAGCCCCGATCGACCACCCCGTCGGTGACGAATCCCGTACTGGAGATGGCCAGTGACTGGACGTGCTGGCGGGCGAGATCGGGGGCGAGTCCGAGGAGGGCCTCGGCGTCACTGGCCAGGTCGTCCAGTCCGACTCCCGCAACAATCTCACGAGCGGTCGTGAGGAGGACGTCGCGCAGACGTCCCACCGCGAGGGCGAGGGGCGCCGGCGGATTCGCTCGCGTGGCGAGAACAGTGCCCAAATAGGGGCCGATCTCTCCCACCGAACCGACCCGCGTCGCCCCGAGGGCTTCGGCGCGCAGCTCGTTACCGGCGTTCAAGATGGTGACCTCGCAGCGTCCCTCGACGAGAGCCCCGACACGACCCGGAGTCGACCCCAGGCCAACAATCTCGTACTGGTCGGCGCGGATCCCCCGGCGAGCGAGCAGGTCGTAGGCGATGAAGGCGAAGCCGGACCCCGCGACATCCACGCCGAGTCGTCCTCCCCGCACCGCCTCGAGCGAGGCGCCGGGGGCGAGCCAGAGGGAGAGGTCGAGGCCTCGATCGACCGCGCACCATATCCGGGACGGGACGGGACGGGCGAGCGGGTTGTCGCTCAAGAAGTGGTAGGCGAGAACGTTGTCCGGTCCGGTGATGACAGCGTCGAGGACTCCTCGGTCGAGGTCGTCAAATTGGGCCTTCGAGGAGGTCACGGAAATCTCGTCCACGACGAGATCGGCCTCGCCTAGTCGGCCGTTTCGCCGCGCGGCGGCCAGGAGCAGAGACCGCGTGAAGGTGCCGAGTCGTAGGGTCACCACGTCAACTCCTCGGGGGCCAGCCGCCGATGACCCCTCGCCCGGAGGGGAAGCGAACGTTCTTCGCGCGGACGAACTCGTGCAGGGTGTCGGCCCCGTACTCCCGTCCGTACCCGGAACCCTTCACCCCACCGAAGGGTGAACCGATAAAGGTCCGACGGGTGTAGTTGTTCACGAAGACCATTCCTACCTCGAAGCGGCGAGCGAGGCGGGCCGCCCGCGACTCGTCGCGCGTGCAGATGGCCGCGGTGAGTCCGTACTCCGTGGCGTTTACTATCTCGACCGCCTCGTCGTCGTCACTGAAGCGCATCACCGCCGCGAGTGGACCAAAGACCTCCTCCTTCGCCACGGTCATCTCCGGGGTCACGTCACCGAACACCCGGGGAGGTGACCAGAAGCCCCCCGCCAGTTCGGGGGAGTCGGGGAGTTCACCCTCGTAGAGAAGAGTGGCCCCCTCCTCTCGCGTGAGCGCGGCGTAGTGCTCGACCCGGTCGCGCTGGCGCGCATCCACGAGCGGTCCAATATCCGTCGTCTCGTCGAGTGGCTCGCCCACGGAGAGAGCCGCGGTCGCTCTCACGAAACGATCCACGAACTCGTCGTAGAGCGACTCGTGCACGACCAGTCGAGCCGTGGAGGTGCACGCCTCGCCCTGGTTGTAAAACATGCCCTCGACGGCGATGTCTACGGCCGAGTCGAGGTTGGCGTCGTCCAGTACGACCAGGGCGTTCTTCCCGCCGAGTTCCAACGTGGCGAAGGTTAGGTTCGCCGCGGCACCGACCATGATCTTGCGGCCGGTCGCCGTCGAACCCGTAAAGGAGATGCGCTCGACGCGCGGGTGAGCCACCAGGTGGGCACCGGCTTCGAGTCCACTCACGGCGTTAATCACTCCGGGGGGAAGAACCTCGTTCGCGATCTCGACCAGTCGCAGAACGGTGAGGGGGGCCTGGTCACCCGGCTTGATGACGACGGTATTACCGGCCGCGAGCGCCGGCGCGCACTTCTTCGAGAAGTGGATAGGGGGCCAGTTAAAGGGCAAAATGGCCGCCACCACTCCGTAGGGCTCGTACTCCACCCGGGCCTCAATGGGACCCTGGTCGATGATCTGACCGTGGAGGGTATCGGCGATACCCCCGTAGTAATCGAAACTGGTGTGCGAGCTCGTCACGTCCACCCGGAGAGCGTCGCGACGGGGCTTACCCACCTCGCGCGCACAGATCTCCGCCAACTCGTCCGCGTTATCACGAATGCGCTGCGCCACTCGACGCATGAGGGCCCCTCGTTCGCGGGGGGAGAGGTCGCGCCACACCTCCTCGTAGGCGCGGCGAGCGTCACGCACCGCGAGGTCGACGACGGACGATTGGGCGCTCGCCACCTGAGCCAGTACCCGCCCGGTGGAGGACTCCAGGACGTCGAAGTGGGTCGTCTCGTCCTCGAGGAAACGCCCTCCCACGAAGGATCCCCACACGGGCCGACGCGCGAACAGATCGTCCGAAAGTTCTGCGTTCCCCACACTGCCCCCCTTACCTTCGGGGACCAGTATCACCCGTTGGGGGTGACGTCTCCAGGGCCGATATCGTGAAATCTTTTCGTGAGAATGGTGTAGGCGGACGGCCACTCCTCTCCCCATCCCACGAGAACATCGTCGTGGTCTTTGAGGACGTCACGCCGCGTGGTCTCTCCCGGAACGACGACGACCGCTCCGGGAGCGACGTCCGGGGCCACCACCCGCCACGTGGAGGGCGCCCCCACCAGCACCACCTCCGCGTTGGCGAGTAGCTGTCGTTCCTCGTCGCTTAAGGCGCGCGGGACTGTTCGATAGAGCGTCACCCGACGAACCTCCACGCCCCGCCGCTCGAGAGCGTCAGACAGTTCGGGGCGCATCTGCTCGGCTCCGACGAGCAGCACCGGCGAGGGTGTGAGGACTTCGAGAAGGCTCAGTGCCCCCGACGTACCGACGACGTCGGGCGACCACCCGGCGTCCCGTAACGCACTCGCCGTGACCTCTCCCACTGCGGCCAGGCGAGTGGCGGGGGCGACGAGGTCGCGAGCGTCGCCTAAAGGTTCGACCGACCGGGCCGACGTCACCACGAGCCACGCGGCCCCGGCGGCCGAGATCGCCACCTCTCGACGGACGTCGTTGGTGGCTCGAATCTCCGTACGGGTCGCCGCCACTCGGTGGAAGGGGATGGTCAACCAACGAGCGACCGAGTCGCCGTGTTCCCACTCACGGACGACCACCACCCTCACGCCGGTCGCCACCCCGCCAACGTGGCGCCACCTTCGTCGTCTCGCAGACGGCGCGCGAGGTCTCGTCCCACCTCAACCGGATCCATTCCCGTGAGACGTCCGCGCACACTCCTCGCCCCGTCGACGTCGGCCATCACTCCCGACAGGGTGACCGTCTCACCCTCGACGGAGGCGTGGGCACCGGCGGGAATCGAGCACCCGGCACCCAACTCCACGAGAAAGGATCGCTCCGCGAGGAGGGCTCGGTGGGACGAGGGATCGTCGAGGACGTGGAGTTGACTCCGGGTGAGAGCGTCGTCCGCTCGAACTTCAAGCGCGAGTGCGCCCTGGCCGACTTGGGGCGTGAACCACTCCGGATCGAGATACTCCCGCGTCTCGGGAATAACTCCCAATCGGGCGAGAGCGGCGGCCGCGGCGATAACCGCCACCACGCCGTCCTCCCCCACGCGCGACAGGCGTCGGGCCATATTTCCCCTCAACTCGACAATGGTGAGATCGGGTCGACGCTCGAGTAGGAGAGCTCGGCGGCGAGGTGACCCGGTCGCGACGCGGGCGCCCGCCTCAAGTTCGGCGAGGTGCGCACCCACCAAAACGTCGCGCGCGTCTTCTCGTTCGGGGACGGCCGCGATCACGAGTCCCTCCGGGGTGGTGGAGGGCAGATCCTTGGCGCTGTGCACCGCCACGTCCGCTCGTCCGTCGAGGAGGGCTCGTTGAATCTCGACCGCGAAGACTCCCCGCCCTCCGAGGTCGCGCAGGGAGGTGTCGAGCTGACGATCGCCCGCCGTGTCGAGGGCCACGATGTTGGTGTCCACTCCGTGGAGCCCGAGGTGACGAGCTACGTCGTGGGCCTGCGCGAGAGCGAGGGGGGAACGACGGGTAGCGAGACGAACCGTCACAGGTCGAAGAGTTGCCGAGTGGCGTCGGCGAGGCGCGCACCCGGGTCGGTCCCGGCGGACTCTTTCAAGACGACCGTCGGCCGGTGGGCAATCTTCGCGACCACTCCGCGCACGAGTGAGTCGACGAGTGCTCGAGTCTCCTCGTCCAGTCCCTCGAGATCGCTCCGGCGACGCTCCCACTCCGTCGCCACGATGTCGTCGAATCGACCCCGCAAACTGCTCACTACCCCGGACGCGCCGCGAGCGCGCTGCTCGTCGACGTACCGGTCGACCTCCTCACGAACGATGACCCGGGCGTCCTCGAGCGCGCCCCGCCGGTCGTCGAGGGCGGCGTCCACTCGCTGACGCATCGTTTGAAGATCCACGCGCGTCACTCCCGGGAGGTCGTTGGCCCCCCGCTCCACCCCTCGCGGTACTGCGAGATCGACGAGCAGTCGAGGCTGGGACGACGAACCCAATGAATGCAGAGTGATGACGGGCTCGGCGAGCTCGGCGCAGATGAACGTCACTCGGGCCCGAGCGGCGAGCGCGTCGACATCGTCGAAGTCGACCACCTCGACCCGCTCGTCCCGAACCTCCTCACGAAGTCCCTCGGCGCGTGAACGGGTGCGGTTAGCGACGAGAACGCGTGAAAAGCGAGAGTCCGCCACGACGTTTTTCACCACGCCCGCACCCAATTGACCCGCGCCCACGACGAGGACGTCCACCCCCTCGTCGGTTCCGAGAAAGTCGAAGGCGGTCTCCACCGCGGCGTGAGCAAAACTCGTCGTCCCGCGAGCGATGGCGGTGTCGTGACGCACTCGACGACCCGCCGAGAGCGCGTGGGTCACGAGCGCCTGGAGCTGGGGGCCCGCGGTGCGTTCGTCGACGGCGAGATCCAACGCGCGACGCAGTTGGCCGAGAACTTCGTGTTCCCCGGGCACGACAGATTTGAGGCCGGCGGCGACTTCGAAGAGGTAGGTAGCGACACCCCGGTCAAAGTGAACACTGACGTGGTCTTCAAACTCGGAGCGATCCACCTCGGTCACGAGGGAGAGAGTCGCCACGATGTCGTCGAGGGCGTCGTGAAAGCGATCGGCCACCGCCACCACTTCAGTTCTCAGGCACGTCGAGATAAAGACGGCTTCAGAGATATTGCGGTGGGACACGAGGGCCCGCACGACCTTCGCCCAGTGGTGCTCCAGCACCGTCATTCGATCGAGTAACTCGAGATCCGCGCCTTCGTGGGTGAGGCCGACTGAAATTAACGCCACGCTGTCTCCCTCACGCGTCCGCGCATCACGCGTCGCCCCCCGAGGGGCGCTCGTTCAATATTCCCACGGAGTGCATCACCCCACCGCCGACTAGCCCCATTCCCGAGACCAGGTGGTAGGTCAGGATTTGCAGTTCGATGGAAAAGTCGACGTAGTGCACGGCCACTCCCGTCGGCACGGTCAACACTCGCGGCGCGAAGTTGAGCAGAGCCCGTATTCCCGCCCGCACCAGACGGTCGGCCACGGCCTGAGCGGCCTCCGGCGGAACGCAGAGCACCGCCACGTCCGCGACGTCAATCTCGCCGTGGACGTCACGCACGACGTGGCGGGCGACGGTCGATCCAATCACCGACAGGTCGGCGTCGTAGAGTCCGACGAGTTCCGCCCCGCGCACGAGAAAACTGGAGGAGTTAGCCAGGGCTCGACCGAGGTTACCCACCCCGACGATGACGATGCGGTAGGTGCGATCCTGACCCAAGGCTTCGGCAATATGGCCGAGGAGGGTGTCGATGTCGTACCCGGCTCCCCGAATGCCGAGGGAACCCAACCCCGCGAGGTCCCGGCGCACGGTGGTGGCGGTGACACCCGCCTGGTCGCCGAGTTGACTCGAATCAATGGAGCTAAAACCCCGGGAGCGCCAGTTCTCGGCGATGCGCTGGTACACGGGCAGCCTCGCGACCGTCGGTTCGGGTAGACGAAGGGGGCGACGTCGACTCACGGGCTCAGCGCCCTAACTGACGACTTCGTTCCGCCGCCGCCGCCACCGCTTCGAGGAAGGCACTGCGCACGGCGCGCGACTCCAGAATGCGTAAACCCGCGGCCGTGAGACCTCCCGGCGAGGTCACGGCGTGACGGAGAGCCTCCGGGGATTCGCCACTCCTCCGCAACAGTTCCGCCGAACCACTCAAGGTATCGCCCACGAGTTGAGCAGACACCTCTCGGGACAACCCCTGATGAACCCCGGCCTCGACCAGTGCTTCGACAACCAGGTACACGTAGGCCGGCATCGCCCCCGAGAGAGCCGAGACGGCGTCCAACTTCGATTCCGGTACCCGCACAACCGTCCCGAGCGCCCCCAGGACACCTTCGGCCCACTCCAGGTCAGCGGCCGTGCAGTAGGCCCCTCCCGACATAGCACTCACGCCGGCGCCGATGGCGGCCGGAGTGTTCGGCATGGCTCGGACCACGGCCGCACCGTCGGGCAGTGCCGCCTCGAGCCGGGCGCTCGCAAGTCCCGCCACCACCGAGAGAACCCGACGGACACCGAAGCGCGCGACTCCTCGCAGAGCCGCTTCCGCGTGATCCGGTTTCACGCACAGGATCACCGAGGTGTTCTCTCCGACGTGTTCGGCGCGAATCTCCGTTTCGACCGGTACGGGCGCGAGGTGAGTAGTGAGATCCTCCGCCTTCTCACGCCCGCGCTGGACAACGAGCAGGGAGACGTCCGGACGAGCCCGACGAAGTCCGTCCGCCACCGCCCGCCCCATGCGCCCACCACCGAGCACAATTACCTCAAACGACATGTGGTGAGGCTACCCGAGGGGGGCGCCGAGCCCTAACACCGGGCGAGCGAATGAGCAGAGACTCGCTCGAGGACCTTGGTCAATCGTTCGGCACTAGCTCGCCAGGTGTACGGCCGGGCCGAAATGACCGCAGCGTTCGAGAAGGAGCTGTCGTCGTTGGCCCGAATGACCCGCTCCACCGCCGACGCCCACGCTTCCGGGTCTCGCGACTCGACGAGGGCGCCGTTCTGACCATCTTTAATGAGAGTCAACAGTCCGCCCACGGCGGACGCCACGACGGGCGTGCCGCACGCCGCCGACTCCAAGGCGACCAGACCGAAACTCTCGGACCGTGATGGAACGAGAGTCACGTCGGCTGCTCTCATCCACGAGCTGAGGAGTTGGTGATTCTGCGGGGCCACGAACTGGACCCGTCCCATCATTCCGGCGTCGGTGACTCGCTGACGCAGGCCCGAGAGGGTGCGCTCGCCCTCTGGTCCCGACGGTCCTCCCACAATCGCGAGAGTGATGTCACGACCGCGGTCTCGCAACTTGATGGCCGTTTCGAGCGCGAGATCGACCCCCTTCAGGGCCTGCAGTCGGCCCACGTAAAGCAGTCCCACCGTCTCTCCCGCCCAGGACAATGCGTCGCGCGCGGCGGTACGCTCCCCGGGCGAGAAGAACGCGTGCTCCACGCCGAGCGGCACCACCACGATGCGGGAGGGATCGGCGTCGTAGAACTCTCGAAACTGAGCGGCCTCGACGTCGCAACTCGCGAGCACCGCGTCCGAACAGGCAAAAATCTGCTGCTCAATCGCAGCTCGTTCGGGAGACTCCGCTTCAAACTGGGCGGCCTTCACTCGCTCCAACGTGTGAAAGGTGGTCATCAGGGGCACGTCCCACTCGTGTTTTAGGCGGTGGGCGGCCTCGGCACTGAGCCAGTAGTTGGCGTGCAGGGCGTCGGGGACACCCTCCACGACGAAATGGCGCGACAGCGCCTCCGTGAAGGTCTGCACGTACTGCGGCAACTCGTCACGTAGGAGCGGTCGACGGGGACCGGCGTCCACGTGGTGGACCACAAAGCCCGGCTCGACAACGTGTCGCGGGGCGAGGCCGGCTCGATCCCGGCGGGTAAACACGTCCACGGAGTGACCCTGGCGGGCGAGGGCCGAACCCATCTCGCGGACGTAGACGTTCATTCCGCCCCCGTCGCCCGTTCCCGGCTGGGCCAGGGGCGAAGTGTGGTAGGAGATGACGGCGAGTCGAGCCACGTCCGTAGCCTATCGGTGAAACCCGACTAAGTGACTGAGGAATTACTTTCCTGATGAACGTGGGAAAACCGCGATGTACTTCAGCTCTGACGCCGGTCGAGGGCCGAAATGCCGCGAATCCGTCGACGCCTCGGCGTTGTCGCCCCGCAGCTCCACCCACTCGCCTTCGCGCCCCTGAACCCGTTTAACGAGCCAGCGAGTCGAGTCCCGGGGATCGAGAAGGACGACGATATCGCCGGGGCGCACCGCTCGCCACGGACGTATCGCAAGAATGTCGTCGCCATCGACCAGGGTGGGCTCCATGGACGATCCCTCGACCACGACGTGCCGCACAAATGAGTCCCACCAAGCCACGACTGAACGATACGGCTCCGACCTGATTAGATTGACCTCGTACCCCTCGGTCCTCGGACCCCGATTGTGAAAGGTGACGTCATGTCGATGACTTCCCGCCTCTTCCGACTTCTCGACGCGGCGTCGACGCCACTGCGAGCGTCGGCCCACTGTGACCTGCCCTGCGGCGTCTACGACCCGGCCCAGGCCCGTCTCGAAGCCGAGTCAGTGAAGGCCTGCATGGAAAAGTACGCCGCGTCGAGCGACCCTGACTTCAAAGTTCGCGCCACCACCATCAAAGAAGAGCGCGCCGACCTGGTGAAGCACCACCTGTGGGTTCTCTGGACCGACTACTTCAAGCCGGCCCACCTGGAGGCCAACCCCCAGCTGCACGACTTGTTCTGGGCCGCCACGAAGACCGCCGGTGAGTCGAAGAAGACGAACGACGTGGCGGTCGCCGACCGGCTCCTCAGCGAAATTGACGCCATCGCCGAAATTTTCTGGGCGACGAAGAAGTAGGTAACTCCGCTCCGGCGTCGATTGTGGCCGCCCGGTTGCCCCCTAAGGGGTGACCGGGCGGTTCTACGTACGCGGGTGAAGTTCGCAGCGATCCTCGAGCGGATTCTCGCTGAGCGCTTCAGAGGCAAGGGCTGCCCCGCACTCGCTGCACTGGCGGTACGAACCCTCGCGCAGTCGTCGCAAGGCGCCGTCCACTCGGTCCAAGCGCTCGGAGATGATGCTGATAGTCGTTTCCGCCACGTCGTTCACGGTCTCTCAGGATACTCAGTAGCCAATCTGCCACCTCCCGTTAAGGTCCCTCAGCGAGTTAGGGCCACGGAGAAGGTGTCGTATGGACAATTTGACCGAACAGCTGACCAGTCGTCGCGAAGCGTCGCGGGGGCGCATGGACGCTGCCACCCTGGATATCGTCGACGGCGCTACCGCGGAAATAGCGGCTCTCCATATCTCGGAGAACTCCCTCCAAGTCGGCGACCGCGCTCCAGAGTTTCGGCTCCCCAATCCTCAGGGTGACTTAGTCAGTCTCACGGAGATGTTGGAACGTGGCCCCGTGGTGGTGACGTTCTATCGCGGTGGCTGGTGCCCCTACTGCAATCTTCAGTTGCGGGCGTACGCGCGAGCCCAGGATGAGTTCGAGGCTCTCTCCGCTACGGTGATCGCCATTTCTCCCGAGACCCCCACGTACGCCGAACGCACGTCCCTCGAGAACGAGATCTCCTTCCCCGTACTCTCCGACGTAGGTAACGCGGTTGCCCGCGACTTCGGCCTAGTCTTCACCATGCCCCGCGAACTCTGGCCCCTCTACGAACAGTGGGGCATCGACGTCGTCGCCCACAACGGTGATGACCGCCACGAACTTCCCGTACCGGGTACGTTCGTGATTAGTACTGACGGCATCGTGACCTGGCGATTTGTCGATCCGGACTACACCAAGCGGGCGGAGATCTCCGACATTCTCGAAGCCCTTCGATTGGGCTAACAAAAGAGGGCGAGGGAAGTGCGCCTCGGGGCTGACCTCCCTCGCCCACTACGATTTGCGGTAGCCACAGGGCCCTTTGGGGTCGAGTCGCTACGGGCCGCTAGCTCATCGGGAAGAGCAGGAGACTTTTAATCTCAAGGTGCTGGGATCGAGACCCAGGCGGCCCACTAGTAAAATACCTGGTCAAACGGGCTGAGTTGGACCCAGAGCCCGGCTCAGAAGTTCGTTTTGGGAACGAAATGGGAACGGACGGGGCGAACATTCTCGGACTAAAGCGAACACTCTGAACGTTTTCGAACGTGATTCACCCTCGAATCTCATGGTCTTGCGCATCGTAAGCCACTGATGTGGTCACCACCACCTCTTAGGATTTGGACGGCATGACACCGAACCTCAAGCCGGAAGAACGTGCGAGGGACCTGATCGACGAGCAACTTCGTCGAGCCGGTTGGCACGTCTGTGACCGGGATCAGATCGAACTCCTGAATCACGAGGGCACCGCGGTGCGTGAAGTCATCATGGAGTCCGGCCACGGTCGCGCCGACTACCTCCTCTACCTCGGCACTCGGGTCGTCGGGGTCATCGAGGCGAAACCCGTAGGCACCCCAAATTGGAGAGGTGGGCACGACAGCCCGTAAGTACGAAGGAGATACTCCACTCAAAGTGTCGCCACTCGGCAGAACTTGATCTTCAGGTAGCGAGTGACGAGGGGACGTATTTACAGTGGCAATGCGGGACTGTGCGTCTCTAAAAAGTCGTAGACACCCACTCGATCGACTCCGGTAAAGGTTCCCGTCGGAATCGCGGCCAAGAGAGAGGAGTTGAGGTGGGCACTGGGTCGCGCACTGCCGTCCCATCGCTGCATCAACTCATCGGAGGGACGCCGGCAGCATCGCTCGTCGGGACAGGTCGACTTAAATCTCTTCTTGGTATCACGACCGCGAAACCATCGAGACTCCGAATAAGTCGTTCCGACACTCACTGAGAACACGCCGGTGGGGGTGGTCTGAATGCTCGACGTACACCAGTAAGTTCCGACCGGTTTATCGGAGAACTGATGGTAGGGCGTCAGTTGATCCTCAATAGAAAATACTTGGCGCGCCGCCCACCAGCGGCAGACAATCTGCCCCTCCACGGATCCGAGCGCGTCGGTCGGGAAAACGACGTTGTCGTTCTCGTACGCCTTCGAGATCACTCCACTGTCGTGCACCTTCAGAAAGTGGACCGGGATGTCCAAGTGGTGCGTCGCCAAGTTGGTGAAGCGGTGTGCTGCAGTCTCATAGGGAACGGCGAAGGCGTCGCGGAGATCCTCGACTGACAACTCGCGGTTGGCTTTGGCGTTGTGAAGGAACTCGACGGCGCTGCCTTCGGGAATCAGGAGAGCCGCCGCTAAGTAATTTGTCTCGACGCGCTGACGTAACAGTTCCTCGTAGTCCTTCGGTTCCTTTAGTTCAAGAACGTGTAAGGCGAGTGCCTGGAGCAGGGCTGATCGAGGATCGCTGCCCCTTAAGTGGGCCGGAAGATAGATCCGACCGTGTCGGTAGTCAGTGATACTGCGAGTCGACCGAGGGAAATCGCCGACGTAGTGCAGGCTAAAGCCCAGATGTCGGGCGAGGTCACTCGCACTTCGTTGAGAGAGCGGACCCCCTCGGTGATCGACAGTCTTTAGCAAACTTGAAGCAATGGCTTCGAGGTGAGGAAAGTAGTTATTGCGGTTTCGTTGATCCTTCCGGAGAGCCGTATTCGCCCGACGGGCAATCTCCGGCGTGGCCGCCCGTTCTTGGTGAAGGCGCTCAATCTCGTCGTGCAGGGTGAGGATTGTTGCTATCGCCTCGTCGCTCAACGACTTGCGGATTGACAGGGGCGGGATGTTAAGTGATGAAAAGACTGCCCCCCGCTGAGCTCGGTCCAGCGCAATCTCGAGTGTCGCCCGTCGATTAGACAGTTCGCCGTTCATGAGATTGTCCGCAGTAGTGGCGAGGACTGCCGCAATGCTCTGGAGCTCACTCAACTTCAATTCACGCCGGCCATTTTCGATTAACGAAATCTGCGACGGCGCTCGACCGATTCGGGCCGCCAGATCTTTGACGGTCAACCCCTGAGCCACCCGGCGTTCCCGAATACGACGTCCCACCGCGAAAGAGTCGGGGCGGCCGTTTTGGATATCGATGTCAGTCACCGAAATATTCTATACAAAATCCATTAATCGAAATTAATGCATTTATTTTTGATTTTTCTCCGCATTTTTTTGCCATAAACGAAAAATCCACTGTTAGGTTGACCCGATCATCGACCTAAAGAGCAAAGGAGCACGGAGATGAATCGTTCACCACTCGGGCGTAAGCCCGGAGACCAGCGCCAGACCGCCGAGGAACTGGAGAGAGAGTGGACGACGAGTCCTCGTTGGAGCAACGTTCGCCGCGACTACTCGGCGAGTGATGTCATCGCCCTGAGGGGTCCGGTCCGCGAAGAGTTCACTCTGGCTCGACGCGGGGCGGAGACTTTATGGAACCTCATTGAAGACAGCCGCCAGGACCCCTCCCGGTGGGTCGCGGCGCTCGGAGCGTACACCGGTAACCAGGCGGTGGCTCAAGTCCGCGCTGGACTTCAAGCTATCTACCTATCCGGGTGGCAAGTGGCGGCTGACGCCAACCTCAGTGGACACACCTACCCCGACCAGAGTCTGTACCCCGCGAACTCCGTTCCCGCCGTGGTCCGCCGGATCAACAACGCTCTCCTGCGCGCCGGCCAGATTGACTTCGTGGATGGTGGTGCAACGCGCGACTGGCTCGCCCCCATCGTGGCCGATGCTGAAGCGGGATTCGGCGGGCCCCTCAACGCCTTCGAGCTCATGTTGTCCATGATCGAGGCGGGAGCGGCCGGCGTGCACTGGGAGGACCAGCTCGCGAGCGAGAAGAAGTGCGGCCACATGGGCGGAAAGGTTCTCGTTCCAACCGGACAGCACATTCGAACCTTGAATGCGGCCCGCCTCGCGGCCGACGTCGCCGACGTCCCCACGCTCGTCATCGCCCGCACCGACTCCCTCGGTGCCACCCTGATCACGAGCGACATCGACGAGCGTGATCGCCCGTTCCTCACCGGAACGAGGACTACGGAGGGCTTCTACGAGGTCAAGAGCGGGATTGAGGCCGCTCTCGCTCGGGGCCTCGCCTACGCCCCCTACGCCGATCTGCTCTGGGTGGAGACGAGCGAGCCGGATCTCACACTGGCGAGAAAGTTCGCCGAGGCCCTGAAGGCGCAGTTCCCGGATCAAATGCTGGCCTACAACTGCTCACCCAGCTTCAATTGGAAGCGTCACCTCGACGATGACCAAATCGCCACTTTCCAGCGAGAGCTTTCGGCCATGGGGTACGCCTTCCAGTTCATTACTCTGGCCGGGTTCCACTCCATCAACTACGGCATGTTTACCCTCGCCCAGGGGTACCGCGAGAGAGCGATGTCGGCCTACGTGGAGCTCCAAGAGGCGGAGTTCGCGATGGAGGAACACGGCTACACCGCGACCCGGCATCAACGAGAGGTGGGCACTGGCTACTTCGATCGAGTGTCGACCACCCTCAACCCCTCGAGCTCGACGCTCGCTCTGGTGGGTTCGACCGAAGAGGAGCAGTTCTGATCATGGACACCACACTCGACGCGACGGCCTCGGTGTTTATCACCACCGACCTGACCTCGCGCGCGGAGGACATCTTGACTTCCGACGCCCTCGAATTTCTTCGGCAACTCCATCTCTGCTTCGATCTCGACCGACGGGAGTTGCTCGCTCAACGCGCCCGCCGACGTCACCGCATTAAGCACGGAGGGGGTATCGATTTCTTGTCCGAGACCCGCGCTGTTCGAGACGACCCCTCCTGGCGCGTGGCCGGCGCCGGACCCGGTCTCCACGATCGTCGCGTCGAAATCACCGGTCCCGTCGACCGCAAGATGACTATCAACGCTCTGAACTCGGGGGCTCGGGTGTGGCTGGCCGATTTTGAGGACGCGACGAGTCCCACGTGGTCCAACGTCGTCGAGGGCCAACTCTCCCTCTACGACGCCATTCGTGGGCAGATTGGCTTCACCTCGCCCGATGGTCGGGAGTACCGCGTGGGTGACGTGACGCCCACCATCGTGATGCGCCCGCGAGGACTCCACCTCGCGGAGAGCCACCTGCGCGTGGGTGACCCCGCGGGTGATTCGGTGGAGATGGCCGGTTCGCTCGTCGACTTCGGCCTCTACTTCTTCCACAACGCTCGAGCACTCGTCGATCAGGGTCGTGGTCCCTACTTCTACCTGCCAAAGTTGGAGAGCCACCTCGAGGCGCGTCTCTGGGACGAGGTGTTTTCGTTCGCCGAAACCTACCTCGGACTCCCCCACGGAACGATCCGTGCCACGGTGCTCATCGAGACCATTTGGGCTGCCTTCGAGATGGAAGAGATCCTCTTCGAACTGCGCGACCACTGCGCGGGACTCAACGCGGGTCGATGGGACTACATCTTTTCCATCATCAAGGCGTTTCGCGATCGGGGAGAGAGCTTCGTCCTTCCGGATCGGTCCCAAATCACGATGAGCGTTCCGTTCATGAGGGCCTACACCTCACTACTCGTCGAGACGTGTCACCGGCGCGGCGCGCACGCCATCGGAGGGATGAGTGCCTTCATTCCAAATCGGCGCGACCCCGATGTGACCAGCCGAGCTGTGGACCAGGTGCGCGCCGACAAGAACCGTGAGTCCCGCGACGGCTTCGACGGGACGTGGGTGGCCCACCCTGACCTCGTGCCGATTGCGATGGCGGAGTTCGACGCCGTGCTGGGGGAGCGACCAAACCAGGTCGACCACGTGACCGGGGCGCCTCGTCCGACCGCGGACGAACTGCTCAATCTCGTGATTGAGGAGTCGTTCGTGTCCGCGAACGGTGTTCGCACCAACGTGTCAGTGGGACTTCGCTACCTCGAGAGCTGGTTACGCGGCGTGGGCGCTGCGGCGATTGACAATCTGATGGAAGACGCCGCCACCGCCGAAATCTCTCGATCACAAATCTGGCAATGGGTTCAAATGGAAACGAAGACCCGTGAAGGAGACGTCATCACCCGCGACTTCGTGACGGCGGTGATAAAGCAGGTCATGGATGAGCTGACGCGGTTTTCCGGCGACCGGTTCGACGACGCGGTGCGACTCTTCGAGAGCGTCTCTCTCGAGTCTCACTTCCCAGCATTCTTGACCTCGGTCGGTTATCCACTGCTCTCAAAATCGACTCAGATCCTCTAGGCGACTCCCCGAAACGCCTCGGCTGGCTGATCTACCCTCCGTGAGAATCGTCTCGGCTAGCCCCGCCTCCCGTTCAACGTGGGAGGCGGGGCAGTGGCCGACGGAGTAGAGATACGGACGTGGTTCATGCCCCGCTCCCCGTGTTGGGTCCAAGTCGTGCCCCCCGGACTTCCGCGAATTAGTTCTGATCAGAACTTCTACCGCTCGGCGTCTGGTGGAGTTTTGAGTTGATTTAGGTCGGAAATTGGCCGGAACTGGCAATGTAGTCTGCGCCAATGGCGCCGTCGGTGGGGAAATCAGGCTTGATGGGCAGCCTTACCGAAGCTGTGACAGGGGCGC